>VBOJ01000240.1 GCA_005877775.1 Nitrospirota bacterium
TATGCCGCAGTCGCGCAATATCTTTTCGTCAAACAGGGCATCTGGATCCCAGTCTTCAATCCCTTGTTGACCATCGCGGTCACCTTCATCACCCTCACGGTGCTGAGCTTTATGACGAAAGAGAGACAGGCCAAAGAGATCCGCACGATGTTCTCCAGCTACGTGAGCCCTCGGATCGTCGAAGAGTTGATCAAGTTTCCCGCAAAGGCCACCTTAGGCGGCCAGCGCAAGGAGCTGACGATGCTCTTCGCCGACCTCATCAACTTCACGACGTTTAGCGAAAAGCATTCAGCGGAGGATGTGGTGACTCAACTCAACGAATATCTGGGAGGCATGACGGATGTGGTCTTCCGTTGGAACGGGACGCTGGACAAGTTCGTCGGAGACGAGATGGTCGTGTTTTGGGGAGCGCCGCTCGATCAGCCAGACCATGCCGAGCTGGCGATCAAATGCGCGCTCCACATGCGGAAGCGTCTGGGTGAGCTGCAGGAGAAGTGGAAGACAGAAGGGAAGTTTCAACTCGACACCGGCATCGGCATCAACACCGGCACAGCCTTAGTCGGCAATATCGGGGCCGAAGGCAAAAAGATGGACTACACCATGATCGGGGACCAGGTAAACCTGGCGGCCCGTTTTCAAGGATTGACCAGAAAATTTGGCTGTCCCATTGTCGTCACCGAATCCACCGCCGAGCGTCTCAAAAGCATGATCGGGGCTGAGGAGAAAAGTGATAATCGGGGGCATCTGGGGCATGTGTCCTTGCGAAAGTTGGGATCGGTGAAGGTGAAGGGAAAAGACAAACCAGTCGGTGCCTACGCGGTGGAGTCTCTGCAGCGGGAGGAATCTTCGAAGGTCGAGGAAGCGGCGCCGGAAGAAACGGTGGAGATGACGGAAAAATGACTGCCGGCTATCCCGATGGCGCGTTCGCGGCCAAGCTTAATCCACGCGCGGTGGGTGGGGAATATCTTTCAAGAGCACGTCAGCGAGCTGCCGGCCCAGCTCAAGACGCTCGCTCAGGGTCGCAGCCGTCAAGAACCGGCTCACCAGGTCGCCCATCGCGTGGTCGCGTGAGGACACGAAGCGCAGCATATCAGCGGGAGAGGTGAGCCAGAATCCTCGGAGACGGAAGAACACTGCCAGCAACTCCTCCAGAAAGATCCCTAACAGATACTGGGCAACGGCCGGCTGCTCCATCAGGTCCTCCGCCTTCCCTAGCCAATGGAGACACGCAGCCTTGAGGCGAATCCTGTCGTTCAGACTGATCGGAGGCGGGCCCTGGCGGAAGCGCTGTTGAGCCCTATCCAACAGCCTGGTGCCAACCCCTTCATGCTCGAATAGTACACGGCCTTTGCGAAGGAGCGGAGGGAGTCGGGGAGCATGAGGCAACTCTTCCTCGACGGCCTTCTGTCCCCGATATCGGATTTCAACGAAGCGATCGGCAACGCGGATGATCTCCTGCCCTTCATCCTGCCCCTTCACCAACGCGATCAAATCGAGATCACTGTGGGGCGTCAGCGCTCGGCGGGCACCGGAGCCGACTAAGATGACTGCCACCAGATCGCCTCCTCGCTTGCCGCGGATGTAGCTCAACGCGGAAGCCAGGATCTGTTCAAACCCCGGCGGCTCAATCGAAGGTGGCTGCTCCGGAGGCTCTGGCACCTCACGCAGTTCGGCGTTCAGTTCTTCCCTGTTGGGCTCGTTCGGATGAGCCTCGCAAGACTGGGACGAAGAATTCTGTTCCATTAAGAGCCACTCAGTCGTTTGATCTGACCTTCGAGGGTCGCCAGCCACTGATCGAACGGCTGGTCCGCATCCACCACGATTTCGATCTTACCATTGGGGAGCTTCCGCACCACGCCTGGACTGGCAGGGGAGAGGGGGATCTCAACCCATTCCCTGTTCAGCCCTAACTGGTCGGTGAGTTCCAGGATTTGGCTGATCTGTTTGAATGACACCATCTGCAGCATAGAGAGAAGGGCCAAGCGTTTCAAGGTTCGACGCATTGTAAAGACAGCTTCGCCATCGAACCACGGATTCGATGCCTATCGAGATAGAACACGTGCAAATATCTGTCCGGCCTTCTCGATGTCCTGAACCGTCACATCGAGATGCGTCACGGCCCTGATGGTCGTCCCTCCGACCGCGTTCAGGAGCAACCCCTCTTTCTTGAGACTTGCCACAATCTCCTGGACGGATCGACTGGAATCGACAAGGTCGAACATGACGATGTTCGTTTCCACACGATCCGGGTCAAGAGAAACAGTCGGGATCTTCTGGAGCAATCTGGCGAGACGCCGGGCATGTTCGTGATCCTCTTTGAGACGCGAGATATTGTGCTCAAGCGCGTAGATGCCTGCGGCAGCCAGAATCCCGGCCTGCCTCATCGCGCCACCATACATTCGCCGGAAGCGGCGGAGCTTGTCCACCATCGGCCTGTCATTCGTGACAACAAGCGAGCCAACCGGCGCACCAAGTCCTTTGGAGAGACAGAACGAGACCGTCTCGAAATGACGCGCATATTCCGCGGCGGACACTCCCGTCGCCACAACCGCATTGAACAGCCTGGCTCCATCCAGGTGCATGGGAATGCCATGCGCCAGTGCGATCTCACGAATCCGCTCGATCGAAGCAAGCGGGTAGATTGACCCGCCCCCGCTGTTGTGGGTGTTCTCCAGACAGATGAGCCCAGTGGAGAGGGTGTGTGGATCGGTTGGCCGGATCGCCACTTCAACTTGAGTGGGGTCGAGGATGCCACGATCTGTCGGGATCATATGGAGCTGCACGCCCGACAGCGCGGCGGCAGCGCCCTGCTCGTACCGCACGATATGGGCTCGACTTTCGATAATGACTTCGTCCCCCGGCCTGGTTTGGACACGGATGGACAGTTGGTTCGCCATCGTGCCGGATGGGACAAAGAGTGCGTAGGCCTTCCCAAGAAGGCCCGCGGCCATTTCCTGGAGACGGTTGACGGTGGGGTCCTCCCCATAGACGTCGTCGCCGACCTCAGCGCGTGCCATCACCTCGCGCATTGCATCCGAAGGCTTGGTGACGGTATCGCTGCGCAGATCAATCATTGCGGCTTCTCGTCAAACTTATAGGCTTGTCTCGTCAGCACTGGGTAAATAGTAAAAATTGG
>VBOJ01000239.1 GCA_005877775.1 Nitrospirota bacterium
TCTCTTCGAGAGAAGTCCTTCCCTCTGCTGGAGACAAAGTGACATCAGGACCGTCCGTTCCGCTCGCCGCAGAGGCGAGCGAGAGCATGAGAATCAGCCCGAACATGTGTAGCCCCACTGAACATTTGCCTTCTTTGTTCATAAGTTGCCCCTTTATAGCGACGAGTTCAGACAACTGAAGATCGGCTCTTCATCCAGCCGTCAGGCTAATGAACGTTGCTCTTTTGCGCTTCGGCCTTCATCCACATACGCCAAAAATTATCGGCGTTTCGAGACAAGTGATTGTCAACGAGGTCTTGGCCGCTTATATGCATCTTTCTATTATGGTCGAAAGGGAAAGACCAGACGGCCTTGACGAAATCAGCAAGCATGCCGTAATGCGCAACGCCGTCGGTCCTGAAGTCCCACACCTGTGTCCCGATCTTCGGCGCTCCGCTGAAGGGGAACCTGGTGGAGGTACCAACGACGCTGGTGTACACGTTGAGTTGTCGATCGGCCAGGTCGGATCCGTCCAGCAATGACTTTGGGGCCTGGACCAACGAATTGGCGTCGGTGCCAAAGGCCACGGCGCCGGCTCCGATTTCCTTGTAGAGACAGCGTGGTCCTCTCACACGAATCACGTTGAGTGAATCCTGGTATGCGGCGGCCCAGATGCGCGGCTCGGCATGATCGGTCCCGAGACCGAACATGCCCCCGAGGCAGCCGATGCGATCGAGCTGGGCGCGCGTACGCGAATTCTCGGCGTTGAAATGACTCAGATCGCGAATCCCGCTGTGCCCCGACATGAGTGGATAGCCTCCACACGGAATTCCCTCGGCAATCGAGAGAACGTCTTCCACAGTCCGGTGGGACATGTGATCGACGTCGATGATCATTCCAAGTCTCATCATCTCCTTGATGGCGAATTCGCCTATGCCGGGACCGGAGTTGCTCCCCGCGAACTTGCTCAGATTCAATCCTTTCTTGTTGCGGTGGCCGGGACCCGGACAGTTCTGCGGCGACTTGGGCAGTTCCACGTTTTTGGGAATGACGCTGTTGAACGGAGCCGGGATCGCCCTGTTGAGTTCGTCGAGGATCGTTACGTTAGGAGTCCTGAAGCCGATCTGGTCGTCCGGGTACGGCTGCGTCCCGGCACACTCGACATCCCAGAAATGACCTGTCTCGAAGACGTTGGCCGCGTCGAACGCGACGTTGTAGGGCGCCGTGCCGCCGAACACGTTGTCCGTGACATGGACCGGGAAGATGTACCGCACGCCCTGGATGTAAAGACGCGAAAGCTCTTTCCTGATCTGGTCCGCAGTAGGAGGCGACTGCAGCTTGAAATTCCCGATGTTGTCGATCTCGATGCCCAGCACGACGGCGATCTTCGGCTGGACGTTCTGGGCTGGGTCCCCCCGCACGATTCTGGAGAGATCCGCGGAGTTCAGCGCCACTTCCATGAAATCCGAATGGCGTAGAACGAAGTTCTTCATTTCCATGATCTGCAGGTCCGAGGAGTTCACGTCATCGGTGGGAGCCACGCAGGGTCTCGCTGGATCGTCGCACCTTCCCCTGGCCAGCTCGCCGAGCAACCGATTGTTATGTGAGAGGCCCACCATCACGCGCAAGCCTCCCTGATACGCGCGCCTGATCCACTCAACCCACATCTTCTGATGCGTGACGTCGTTCCATCTCGGCCAGGCGTCGAAGACGGGAGCGCCAAGCCGACGGCCAGGCTGCGGCATGTCTGCATGCGCCGCGAGCTCGACAGCGGTAATCAGCGTCTTGCGAATGGCATCCCCGCAAACCGACTGAGCAGGATCGCCATGCGTCGGCGAATCGTCAGCGAGCGCCTCGTTTATGTTTGCCGAGCGTATGGGCGCCAGTGGCAGGCCGCGCAGTACCTGACAGCCGTTCGGATCGCCGAAGGCCGGAGGCGTCGACAGAGCAGGCAGAAGCGATCCGGCATCGGGCGCACCGTGGAATAGCTTGCCGCCGAACGCCAGGTGGGACATCGGGTGAGTGTGCAGGTCCGCCCAACCTAGGAGTGGCAGCGGACCATCCACGCGAATCGGTATCTTGGTTGTGCTAGATCTTCCCGCACCATCGCGCCAGACGGCTTCTACTATGAAATCGTAGACCAACGGCCGGTTGTAGTCGTATGGCAGCGGAGGAAGCCCAGGGTTGATTCGTTTTCTGCCATCGTAGAATTGGCCTTTTATATCGCCTCTACCCAATCCAAATGCCACTGGTACACCGGGAGGATTTTGCTGCGGTTCTTGAAGAACTGTTTTGTCAGACGGCGGCTGTCGTCCGTCTTCCGTGTAATTTCTTCGTTTGACGATGAGCTCCTGGACATACGGGGGAAGGACGAATCCGAGCCGGACGTCAGTGGGCCCGACAAATGTGGACGGAAGTGGAGCAATCAGTGCCGGCAATGTTTTCACTTTCGTTTCGCCACAGGCCAGCCTTCCGTCCGGCAATGGCGTTTTCACGACATAACTGTAGTCAAAATCGGGCAAGACGGGATATTGCGGTCTCTGGTAGATAAAACCTCCGCTTACGACCGACGGTTGGGATGGCGATGATCCAACGCCAGGAGAAGACTGGCGTGACGGAAGATTCTGGCTGCCTGGGTTCGCAAGCGTGGCAGTCCCCGCGCTTCCTGTAGCCGACACCGTGACCGTAGTTAGCCCTGGTCCGGAGACTTGATAGTCCGCGGCGGGGCCCGACCAGCTGAGCTGGACGGAAAACGGCCCGTTCGCTTTGGCGACCAGGTGAATGTCTACCAGCCTGTCGGGAGGCCACAGCTTTCCATCAGGCCCTAGACAGCCACCACTTAGCTGAGGTCCTTTTTGGGGAAGTTGCGGCACCTGACCAGGCTGCAGGGGTTGAGTCTGGAATTTCTCTGGAAGTTGCCCACCCACCTGCGGTATTCCCGGAGCAGGCCCGCCTCCTGGGACGGGAATGGGCAAAGGGGTTCCAAGCGCCGGTTGCATCGCCATCACGCCGGTCAGTTGCTGTGATTGCAACGGCGCCATCATTGGTCCTCTTGTCCTCACCCCGCTCAGCGTACCGATGGCATCGAGTGTCGTGCCGCCCGGCATGAGCACCACAATGTGAACGACATCCTCGTCTGACGCCACGGCCACTAACTGAGGGGCTGAGAGTTGCTGCTCATGCGTGCCGACGGCGGCCTGGATCGTGGTCGTTTCTCCGCTGCTCACGGCGATCACTTGGATCGACTTCTCGTCATGCGCCTTTGCGGTATACACGCCAGGGGCTAAGACCGTCTCGGCCCCGTCGTGCGCGAGAAAGTGGACGGCCCGCTCCAATGTGATCGTGAGCCGTTCGGGCGTGTCTTGGCTAAAAACAAATGCACCTCCTACTACACCCATGAGTATGGCTCCCAGCCCTGCAATCAGATGAATCCTCATACGCCCTCCCTTTCGTCCTCAGCTAAAGACTCGCCCTAAAATCCTTCACTGACCTACGCCCAC
>VBOJ01000246.1 GCA_005877775.1 Nitrospirota bacterium
GGAGAGGCTCTCCCAGGCCGAAACGGTCTATGGCCGAGTGCTCGCCATTGACCTCCCAGGCCGTAAGATCCATCTCGAGACAGGGGGAAGCTCGCACGATGAAGGTAGGGCCGGGTCTGGCGCGATGTCATCCCTGACGCTATACATTGACGCCGACACGAACATGGAGCAACTCAGGTCGATCGGATCCGGCGATGATGTGATCATCCAGGCCCGCGAAGAGGTGACGGACCGACAGCCCTATGGAACCGGAAGGAAGCTCGTCAGAGATGTCACGGTGATGCGAGGGAACGAGAAGCTGGCCGGCTTCGGCGGCCTCGGCCAGCGTCCTGATCCGACGACCGAGCGGGGAATCCTCACGGAAAACGCCTCCACCCATGGTGGTGAGGTTGGGAAGGTTCTACCAGGAGAGATCAGCTCGGGCATCACCAGCACTATCGGCGAAGTGACCGGCGCCGCTCCCTGCTGGCAGTGCGAGCCGCAGCCGGGATGGGGCTTTGGAACCAGCAATAAGAGCGATTACGGCGGCTCTGAGAAGCCCAACCTGATCAAGCAATAACTTCAGCGCACGTCGGTTAGTGAAAAACACTAAGGGCGGCCTGGAGGCCGCCCTTAGCATTTTCAGAAGACCCACCGCCACTCTGAGCCTGCCATCCTACTTGCCCCAAGTTGATTGTCCTGTTAGTATTTGGTCAACTGGCGAGAGGGAACCGCTTACACATTACACATGAAAACCAACCTTGGGAACAGGCCAAGCAGTCTCCAGCTCCAGGCGGATGCAGAATTGGACCTTCGCGGAGTGATCTGTCCTTACAACTTCGTGAAGACCAAGCTGAAATTGGAGACCATGGAAGCTGGACAGATCTTGGCGGTACTTCTCGACGAAGGGGACCCCATCCGGAACGTTCCCCGCAGCGTCAGCGACGATGGGCATATCGTCCTCAGCCAGGAACCGCTCGCACAATTCTACCGCGTCATGATCCGAAAGCGCGCCGACGACCAGGCTTCTTGACACGCTCCATCAATCCCTTCCGACTCTGTTGCTGGTTTCCCTCAACAACCAATGTGACTTGGCCCGGAAAAAATCCGGAGCTCCCCCTCACCATCAATTCTTCCACCGTGCCGCGGAGAAATTCCTCATTGGGTTTGGTGAGCTCTCGAGCCAAGACAATCCGACGATTTCCAAACACCGCATGGATCGCTTCGAGCGAGGAACGAACCATCTCAGGAGATTCGAAGAGGATCAGCGTTCGCCGTTCCGTCCGCAAGGTTTCCAGGACCAGCCGGCGCTCTGTTGATTGCCTCGGGAGGTACCCCTGATAGACAAAGGCCTCGGTGGACAACCCCGACGCCGACAACGCTGCCAGAACAGCCGAGGGACCGGGTACCGGCACCACCCGAATGCCGGAGGCCAAGGCTTGCGCGACGAGAACCGCACCAGGATCCGAGATCAGCGGTGTGCCATCATCTGAGACCAGGGCAATACTCTGCCCCTCATGGAGTCGTCTGATGAGCACGGGGGTCTTCTCGTCCTTATTGACGTCATGATAACTGGTCAACGGAGTGTCAATGCCGTAATGGAGCAAGAGCGAATGGGTGCGACTTGTGTCTTCGGCCGCAACAATCGCCACTTCCTTGAGAATCCGGATTGCCCGAACGGTCATGTCTTCCGGATTCCCAATGGGGGTGCTGACCAGATACAGAGGACCGCTCATGATGCCTCGAAGAATCCCTGACCAGAATGTCTGGCCGCATCCTAGCCTCTGCACACAGAAAAATCCAACCTTCTCCACGGCGCAGGCGTTTCCTGTTCCTTGCTAAACCTGCCGGACCGGCATTCCTTGACTCTCCTGTTTTGCTGACGCTATACTTTCTGATCCGAAGCACACCATTTTTGCTGAAAAGTTGCGAGGATAGGAGGATAGATGGGGGCATCGGTCATGCTTTTTATGACCACTATGGTGCTGTATCTTGTAGGCACCGTGTTTTTTCTTGCCTATCTCTTACATCGATCTGAGGCCTTATCGAAGGTCTCACTCGCGGTCACAGGAATCGGATTCGTCTCACATACAGCCGCTCTCGCGACTCGAATGATGGCAGCGGGCAACGTACCGCTGACGAGTTTCTACGAAGCGATGTCCTTCTTCTCCTGGGCACTGGTGCTCGTCTTTCTGGGAGTTGAAGTCCGACACCGCATTCATGTCCTCGGATCCTTCATTTTACCGCTCGCCTTGCTCTCCTTGCTCTCGGCCGCGGCCTTGCCCAAAGAGGTCCCGACACTGGAACCAGTGCTGAGAACGGTGTGGGTGCATGTCACCCTCAGCATGTTGGGGACCGTCGGGTTTGCCGTGGCGTTCGTGGCCGGCATTATGTACCTGATCCAGGACAGGCTGCTGAAATCCAAACGGTTCAACGTGCTGTACACCAAGCTTCCCCCTTTGGACTTTCTGGACAAGCTGAACCAGCAAGCGATCGTGACTGGGTTTCCTCTACTCACGCTGGGGATCATTGCAGGAGCCATCTCCGCGGAGTTCGCGCGGGGGTCCTATCTGAACTGGAATCCCGAACAGACCTGGGCCTTGGTGACATGGCTCTTTTACTTCGTGGTGCTGATGGGACGTCTTACAGTGGGATGGCGAGCCAAACGTGCCGCCTACTTGACCATCATTGGATTTGCCGGGGTGGTGTTGACGTTTATCGGAGTCGTACTCAAAGGCCACGGACCTGTGACGTGACGTAAGATGAATATCATTGTCGTTGGGCTCAGCCACAAGACCGCACCGGTTGAGATTCGCGAGAGACTGGCCGTGCCGGAGAGCCGGCTGGGCGAGGCGTTGAGTCGGCTGTGCTCGTATCCGGGCATCCGGGAAGGCATCGTGCTATCCACCTGTAATCGGGTGGAAGTCTATGCAGTCGTGGAACAACTGGATTCGGGCTATGCCCGTGTGCAGGAATTTCTGGCCGATGCTCATCTCTCCCTCTCCTCCGAACAACTTACCCCCCACCTCTATTGGCACGCCGATGATCGCGCGATCTGCCACCTGTTTCGGGTGGCGGCGAGCCTGGACTCGATGGTCGTGGGAGAGTCCCAGATTCTCGGTCAATTGAAAGATGCTTTTGAGGTGGCCTTAGCTCACAAGAGCAGCGGCGTGATTCTGAATAAGGTCGTGAAGAAGGCGATCTCGGTTGCCAAGCGGGTTCGGACCGAAACCAAGATCGCGGAAACGGCCGTGTCGGTGAGTTATGCGGCCGTTGAACTGGCCAAGAAGATCTTTTCAAATCTACGCGAGAAAACCGTGTTGCTCGTGGGGGCCGGAGAGATGGCCAAACTCGCAGCCACACATCTGATCGCCAATGGCGTTCAGCACGTCATGATTACCACGCGCGATCCGCACAACGCCCTGGACCTGGCCAAACGATTCCATGGGGTGTCAATTCCGTTCGACGAGTTTCGGAGCGAAATGGCTGCGGCGGATATCGTGCTGTGTTCCACCGGTTCGTCCCATTATCTGATCAGGACTGAAGACGTCCAACGGGCGGTGCGCCAGCGGATGAATCGTCCGATTTTTTTGATCGATATCTCGGTGCCGCGGAACATCGAGCCATCCGTGAAAGACGTGGATAACGCCTTCCTCTTCGATATCGACGACCTGGAGATGCGCATCGAACAGAACCGAGAGGAACGGCAGGGGGAGGCCGTGAGAGCGGAACGGATGGTTGAGGACGAGGTGGGCGTCATCGGCCAATGGCTGAAATCGCTTGAGGTCATTCCGACGATCGTGGCCTTGCGCAATCGGGCGGAGGAGATCAAACGGTCAGAGCTGGACAAAACCTTGGGGCGACTGGGAACCCTGTCCCTGCAGGAACGCGGCCTGGTTGAAGGCCTGGCTTCAGCCATCGTGAACAAGC
>VBOJ01000237.1 GCA_005877775.1 Nitrospirota bacterium
GGTGTACGAAACCTCTTTGTCGCGGGAGAAACCTCCGGGGGACTCCACGGACGGAATCGGTTGATGGGCAATTCGCTGTTGGACCTGATGGTGTTCGGCAAGCGGGCCGGGATCACGGCTGCTACACGGACCACTTCAATGAAACAAGGGAAGCTGACCCTCGAGCATGTGAAGCGGTTCAGGGAAGAAGCCCGCAAGCATGGCGTGTCATCCGGCATCGTCTCGCCGATGTTGTTTCCTGCCTACGCAAGAAAAGAATAGGCTATGGGCGATCGGCTATAGGCGATAGGTAAGAAGGGAAGGCAGTTTCCTCCTATAGCCCATTGCCCATGGCCCCTTGCCCATTTTCCGAGAGGAAAAGATGAACATTCATGAATTCCAGGCGAAGCAGTTGTTTGGGCAGTTCGGCATCCCCGTGCCGAAGGGGAAAGAGATCAAGACGCCACTGGGGGCTGAGAAGTGGGCAGCGGCGCTGAACAGCCCCGTGTATGTGGTGAAGGCTCAGATCCATGCCGGCGGACGGGGAAAAGCCGGAGGAGTAAAGCTGACGAAAAATCGCGACGAGGTGCCGGCGCTGGCCAAAGAGTTGCTCGGCAAAACGCTGGTCACGCATCAGACTGGACCGAAGGGCCGCAAGGTGCGCCGGCTGTTGATCGAAGAGGGAGCCACCATCGCGAAGGAACTATACCTGAGCCTGCTCGTGGATCGAGATTCCGGCTGGCCGGTCTTTATCGCGAGCACGGAAGGCGGGATGGAAATCGAAGAAGTCGCCGCCCATACCCCCGAAAAGATCGTCAAAGAACCGATCGATCCTGCCGTGGGATTCCAGGGGTACAACGGCCGCAATCTGGCCTTCGGCCTTGGCCTGCCGGCCATGGAGCCGACCCTCCTGAATCCGTTCGTGACGATGTTGGGCAACTTGTATCGTCTCTTCATGGAGAATGACGCGTCGCTGGTCGAGATCAATCCGCTCGTCATCACGCAGGACAAGAGGCTCATCGCCCTGGACGGGAAAGTCTCGTTTGATGACAACGGTCTATTCAAACACCCAGACGTGCTGGCCTTCCGCGATCTGCATGAAGAGGAGCCGCTGGAGATCGAGGCAAGCGGAAACAACCTCAACTACGTGAAGCTGGACGGCAACATCGGCTGTATGGTGAACGGGGCCGGGCTGGCCATGGCCACGATGGACGTGATCAAGCTGGCCGGCAGCGAGCCGGCGAATTTTCTCGATGTCGGTGGTGGGGCGACGAAAGAGACCGTCGCGGCCGGCTTCCGGATTCTGCTCAAGGACCGCAATGTGAAAGGCATTTTCATCAACATCTTCGGCGGCATCGTCCGCTGCGAGCGCATCGCGCATGGCGTCATTGAGGCGGCCAAGGAAGTGGGCATCAAGCTGCCGGTGGTGGTGCGGTTGCAGGGGACGAATGCGGAAGAGGGACGGAAGCTGTTGCTGGAATCGGGATTGAAAGTCGAGGTGGCGACGGATCTGTGGGAGGCGGCGCAAAAGATCGTGGCGATGACGGGGAAAAAGCGAAAGAAGACAGCGGAAACGGCGTAAGGTGTTGCGGCGGGACTCTAGCTACGAGGCGCTTTCCGCTCGCGGCCACAGAGCACCGTTGACCGCTCTAAGCTTCGCCTTTGCTCGG
Source organism: Nitrospirota bacterium (assembly GCA_005877775.1). Classification (GTDB taxonomy): domain Bacteria; phylum Nitrospirota; class Nitrospiria; order Nitrospirales; family Nitrospiraceae; genus NS-7. The sequence goes on from VBOJ01000237.1 coordinate 1,650, forward strand.
CTGCGGAACTCGTTCCGTCCCGAGCATTGCTCGAACGGGACTTCGAACAGTCCTCGCCGCTCTGCCTGCGGCGAGTCGCGCCGGCTCAGCAAGAGCGGTTACCAACGTTGCTCTGATAATGCTCCAAGAGCCTCGCAGCCCGAGCCGCCTGTTCTTTCGCCGGCTGAACGAGGGCTGCGCAGATGTTTCCCGTCATCCTGTTAAGGGGCGAGTAGGGGTGAGGAGGATCGGTTCGGCAACTACGTTGCCCCGTCCTCTACAGATCGCTTGGGTAAACGGAAATAGGAAGAGAGTAAGTAAAGGAGAGGGTCGTGAGCATCTTGGTCAATAAGTCCACGCGGGTGGTGGTGCAGGGGATTACGGGCAAGGAGGGGTCGTTTCACGCGGCCCAGTGCAAGGCCTATGGGACACAGGTCGTGGCGGGCGTGACGCCGGGCAAGGCCGGTCAAGAGGTCGAAGGCATCCCCGTCTTCAATACAGTCCGAGACGCGGTGAAGAAGACCCAGTGCGATACCTCGTTGATCTTTGTACCACCCGCCTTTGCCGCGGATGCGATTCTCGAAGCCGCCGACGCCGGCATCAAACTGATCATCTGCATCACTGAAGGAATCCCGGTCAACGACATGGTGAGGGTCAAACGGGCCTTGCGGAGCCGGGATGTTCGGCTAATCGGTCCAAACTGTCCAGGTGTCATTACGGCGGATGAGTGCAAGATTGGGATCATGCCGGGCTTTATTCACAAGAAAGGCCGCGTGGGGGTGATGTCTCGCAGCGGGACGCTCACGTACGAGGCGGTCAACCAGCTCACGAACATGGGCCTGGGCGAGACCACCTGTATCGGGATTGGCGGCGATCCAATTATCGGCACGGGCTATATTGACCTCCTTGCGATGTTCGAGAAGGACCCCGAAACGGAAGCCGTCGTGATGATCGGCGAGATCGGCGGCGATGCCGAAGAAAAGGCTGCCGAGTTCATCAAGAAGAACATCCGCAAGCCGGTGATCGGCTTCATCGCCGGAATCACCGCCCCGCCAGGTCGCCGCATGGGTCACGCCGGCGCCATCATTACGGGCGGCAAGGGCACAGCGACCGAGAAGATGGCCGCGCTTGAGGCCGCCGGCGTCCGCGTCGTCCGCAATCCCGCCGAGATTGGCGCCACCGTCAAAGCGGCACTTGGCCGCTAGTTGCCCACCAGTTCGCATAGGAGGTCCGCCCAGACCCAAGGCGAACCTTCATCTTCGTCCTTCAAGGAGACCAAGCACTCTTTCTTCCTGTCGGCCTCCGCTGTGAGCCAGTCAGCCCGTCCCGCCAGTGGCTTCTCGCTGTACTCACTGTGACGCAAGCTGGTGTACCAGAAGCTGGCCCCGTCGCGACGTTCGGCGGGAGAGAGAGTCGGCGACCATCCACACCTGCCAGGGGCTCAGATCTAACTAGACGAGATAGTGGAAAGATGACGGTTGTGGAGGTTCCGCGGGGATGCTGAGTACAGGGAACTGAGGAGGGTGATGAAACACCACCCTCCTCAGTCCTGAAAACTCCTGCTGTCACCACAGATTTTCAGGAAGGGATGACTGTGTCCATCACCATCTTATTCATCTCAAACACATACTTGCGGGACGGAGCGGCCAATGCGGTTTCATAAGATGTCAAGGTCGTCTCACAAACATCCACTCCGATCTTGACCACCGGTTCAGCCATGGTGTAGGGAGCTTGGATCAGTTGGCGAAACAGTGTGACAAAGGGATCTCCGTTCTGCTGCCCTCGAATCTGATCCAAGGACTGATCAAAGCAGTCCCTAGAAAAAGCCAGCCATTGCTGGGAGCGCATAAGGCCCTGTTTGATGAGGCTCTTGGCCGCCCGC
>VBOJ01000238.1 GCA_005877775.1 Nitrospirota bacterium
CAGAGGGAGGCACTATACCTCTAGCCTTGTGCCTGCGCAAGGAGTAAGGAGGTTAAGAGTCGCTCGTCAACTGTCGCTTGTCGCTTGTCCGGAGTATCGCCGCGAATGACGGATGCCGAGTGACGGCTGAGGCCCTGCGCTCGTTGACTTGCCCCACCCCCAAGGCTATAGTGCCGCTCATTCCGTGAGGCGTGAACCGTGAGGCGTCAGGGATTTCCTCTCCGAGCAGACCCCTCCTCACGCCTAACACCTCACCACTAACGGGTTCGCAAACATGATTCACGGCATCAAAGGCGTGAAGGACATTCTTCCAGCTGAGATAGCCCGCTGGCAGGCAATAGAGGGAACTGCCCGTCGCCTCGCCATGCTGTACGGATACCAAGAAATCCGTGTCCCCGTCTTCGAAGTCACGGAGTTGTTTGCGCGAAGCATCGGGGCGACCACGGACATCGTCGAGAAGGAAATGTACACCTTCCACGATCGGGACGGGACTTCTCTCACACTGCGGCCTGAAGCCACGGCCGGGGCGGTTCGGGCCTATATCGAGCACAATCTCGCGGCGTCTCCTACCGCTCAAAAACTCTATTACCTCGGCCCTATGTTCCGCCACGAACGTCCGCAGGCAGGACGGCTTCGCCAGTTTCACCAGTTCGGCGTCGAGTCGTTCGGCAGCGCCGACCCGAGGGCAGATATCGAAGTGATCTCCCTCCTGTGGCGCTTCCTGTCAGATCTCGGCCTTCCTGACCTAACCTTAGAGATCAACAGCCTAGGCGAGGCTTCAGATCGGTCAGCATACAAGGCCATTCTGCTCGACTTCCTGAAGAAGCGGGAAGACCGCCTGTGCCAGAACTGTCGACGCAGGATGGACACCAATCCGTTGCGTGTCCTCGACTGCAAGGTTCCGGAGTGCAAAGCAGCCACGGAGGATGCCCCAAAACTGACGGATCATCTTTCCTCAAGCGCCCGTCGGCATTTCGACGACGTGCTCGCAGGCTTGAGCACCCTCGAAATTCCCTACGTACTCAACCCCAGGCTCGTCCGCGGGCTGGATTATTACACCTTGACAACTTTCGAAGTAACCTCGCGCCGGCTCGGCGCTCAGAATGCGGTGGGGGCGGGCGGGCGATATGATGGCCTCGTCGAGGTCTTGGGTGGTCCAAAGACTCCAGCGGTGGGATTTGCCGTGGGGTTGGAGCGAGTGTCGCTGATGCTGCCTGACGCGGCTGTACCAGCGCCGCCCATGATGGTCTTCGTTGCAACGTTCGGTGAGCAGGGTGCGGCCGCAGGCCTGCGTCTTCTTCATGAACTTCGCGCGCTCGGCGTGCGAGCGGACACGGATTATCGAGCGTCCACCCTGAAGGCGCATCTTCGCCAGGCGGACCGCCTTGGCGCCGCGTTCACCCTCATCGTCGGCGATGACGAGGTGGCAAAAGGACGTCTACTCCTTCGAAATATGAGGACTAAGGAGCAGGAGGAACTCCCTCTTTCAACGGCTGTGAAAGCCCTCGTGGCCCGCCTCGGACAAGGGTAATTTTTTGCCGATTTAGCAGTTGACTTTTTCTTCCAGAAAAGAGTAAATTAGACTATTATTTCTAGTGTTTATAAGTTGTTGAATATATTGGTATTTTTATTTTCAATCCCCTGTGGATTTCGATGGAAAAACAGAAGCTCGGCGTCCTCCTATCCACACCCCCGTCCCACCCTAGCGTAACGATGGTCGCGCGTCTTTGCCAGGAGGCATTGCGGTCCAACATAGACGTCTATCTCTATCTGATCGATGAGGGTGTGCGAAACGTGCGAGATGATCGCTTCTTGGAGCTCTCTGGAACTGGCGCCAAGTTGTTCGTCTGTGCCTATGGATGCCAGCAGCATGGTGTTCCTACCGATGGTCTCAATAAAGGAATGACGCTCTGTGGGCTGGTCGTCCTCTCGAACATGATCAATGGATGCGATCGCTTTATTGCCTTCAACTGACCTGCACTTTCCTGAAGACTCATGCCGCCGAGTATTGTTGTGGTGATTCATGAGGATCCTCGCAAGACTCACCGAGCGGTTGAAGCTCTCCGCATCGCTCTTGGACTCGGAGTTGGAGAGAATCCCTTGACTGTGGTGCTTCTTGATCATGCCCCGTTGCTCCTCGCTGGAGGCCAGGACGATCTTGTTGATGGGGAGATTCTGGAAAAGTACCTGCCTTCTCTCAAGCAGCTTCAGATTCCTTTCCTCGTTCCGTCGGGCGCGCGAGCTCAATTTGACCTTGACCCGGAGTTTACGATCCGTGAGGCAACACCCCGGGAGATTGAATCTCTTGTCTCTACTTCCGACCGCGTCCTTGTGTTTTAAGTGGCTGAGGTTACTCTGTTGAGGAAGGTTCTCTACCTGCTGACGAGAGGTTCAGGTCAACCGTCACTGAATCTTCTCCCGAAAAATCCCCGCACTGGCGAGGAGATTTCAGTCATCCTTCTGCGGGATGGAGTTTCCCACCGACAGGTGCCTGCATCCCATATCCATACGCTGACCGATGACGCAGCTTCAATGGATGTCAGCTCCTCGTTTCCATCTGTGTCCGATCAAGATGTCCTGCGGATGATGTTTGAGGCCGATGGCGTTGTTGTGTTGTGACATCGAGGAATTCCTCCTCCGAGTAAGCTCATTCTTAAGAAGACTGATCGTAGAAGAAGTAGGGGTAGGAGGGGCTGTGCACATGTCTAATGGCGTGAAAGTGATGATTACTGTAGGGCGGCGACGATGGAGTGCGTGAAGTGATCCCTTGGGTAACAGTCGAGTTGGTCGTGTACAGATCAAGGATAAGTTGTGGATCGTAGGGGGTTACGTGCGTATAGGAAAGAAACGAGCGAAAAGACCACAAGTCGCGCGCCAAAGAACACCCCTTAAGGTTAACAGTCAGAACCCAGCGATTATACTGGTCTTCTGCGGGGTGATTTAAGTGGGGTGATATCTGTAGTTATCCACACGTGTTAATAAAGCTGTGAACAAATGGAGGCTTGTGATGATCGGCACCGATACCGTCTGGGAAGAGGCTCTTGCTTATATCGAGGGCAAGGTCCCGAAGCAGGTGTTTGACACTTGGTTTGTGCCAGTGCAGCTGCAGCATATTGAGGATTCATCGGCCAAAATTGCGGTGCCGAATAAGTTTTTTGGGGACTGGCTGGAGAAGCACTATAGGAGCCTCCTCTCCGAGGCCTTAGCCGCCGCTTACGGCAGGGAAACAGTTGATGTGGTGTTCGTAACCGGTAGCAGGGCCGAAGCCAAGGCAGAGCCTGTCCCTGCGCAGACACAAGGAGGACGAGGCTCTCACGGAGGACGACAACGTAAGACTGCGCACCTCAACCCCAGGTACACGTTTACCAGCTTCGTCGTTGGTGCCAGCAATCAATTCGCCCATGCGGCATGCATGCGTGTCGCTGAAGTCCCCGCTCAGGCCTATAACCCGCTCTTTATCTATGGAGGCGTGGGTCTAGGCAAGACCCATCTTCTCAACGCGATCGGGAACCATGTTGCAGAGCGAACCGATCTCAGGATCGCCTATGTCACGACAGAGCAGTTTACCAACGAGGTCATCAACTCGATTCGGTACGACAAGATGACCGACCTGCGCAAGCGCTACCGCGGCATCGACATGCTGTTGATCGACGACGTGCAGTTCCTCGCCGGGAAAGAGCGCACCCAGGAGGAATTCTTCCACACCTTCAACAGTCTCTATGAAGCCCGGAAGCAGATCGTGGTGTCGAGCGATCGGTTCCCAAAGGAAATGCCGGACATCGAGGAGCGCCTCCGCTCAAGATTTGAATGGGGGCTGATCGCGGATCTGCAGGCGCCCGATGTGGAGACGCGCATCGCGATCCTCCGCAAGAAGTCCGAAGACGAAGGGATGCACTTACCTGAGGGGGTGATCCAGTTCCTGGCCGAAAACATGAAGAGCAACATCCGGGAGCTGGAGGGAGCATTGGTCCGGGTCGGGGCCTATTCCTCCTTGACGGGGCAGCCCATCGCGATGGAAATGGCCAAGAATGTCCTGCGGGATGTCATCGGCGACAAGAAGAAGGTCATCGCGATGGACGATATCCAGGAAGCAGTGGCCACACGCTTCCACGTCAAAATTGCCGAACTCAAATCGAGGCGACGGAGCAAGACGCTGGTCTATCCGAGGCAAATCGCGATGTACCTGTGCCGGGAGCTCACCGACGCCTCATTTCCGGAGATCGGACGCCAGTTCGGCGGGAAGGACCACACGACGATCATTCACGCCTGCAAGCAGATCACGAAGGCCAAGGAGGCGGATACTGCCCTCACGGCCTCGCTGGAGAGCCT
>VBOJ01000071.1 GCA_005877775.1 Nitrospirota bacterium
CTGACTCGCCTTTGCCTGCGCTTGTTTGGCCGCTTGCTGGTGCTTCTCGATCCGTTCCATCAGCAGGAGGATCTGCTCCTCGATCTCCCCTTTTTTCTTGTTCGCCATCTCGATCTCAAAGAGATGCGCCTGGTATTCCTTGTTCGTCTTGAGCTCCGTGAGGCGCCCCTTGAGCTTGCTGACGTGACCCTCCTGGGCCTCGAGGTCGCGCTCCTTGTCGCGGCGCTCCTTGACCAGCGCCTCGGCCGAGCCGGTCGCCTGCTCGAACGACTGCTTCGCATCTTTGAGAGGGGCTTCTGCGGTCTGGATGAGATCGGGGGTCTTCCGCTGCTGGTCCTTGATCTCCACGATCCGGAGATCAAGCGTCTGCAATTCGATGAGCGGTGAAAGCTGTGGGTTCAACCCTACCTCTGCATCAGGCTCACCTGAAGCGGCTCCTCTGACGTAACCTTTTCGTCCACAGGCTTGGTGGGCCCACCAGGACTCGAACCTGGGACCAACTGATTATGAGTCAGCCGCTCTGACCATCTGAGCTATGGGCCCGGTCCGTTTGACTCGCGCACCCTGTTTCCCTCGGGAGCAGGGCTCAGGGCGGCTGATTTTAGGCCACCGTCGAACCAGGTGTCAAACGAGCTGAGGGCCACAGCCTTGAGCCAAGCAACTCAGAGGCTCTCCACGAAACTCCTGAGTTTCTTGCTGCGGCTCGGATGGCGCAGCTTCCTCAGCGCCTTGGCTTCGATCTGCCTGATCCGCTCACGAGTCACTTCGAAGTCCTGGCCGACTTCCTCCAACGTGTGATCGGTACTCTCGCCGATCCCAAACCGTTTCCTCAGCACCTTCTCCTCGCGAGGCGTGAGGGTCTCCAACGAGCTGTTGATCTGGCGTTGGAGATCGTACCGAATCGCCGCTTCGAGAGGAGAAATCGCTTTCTTGTCCTCGATGAAGTCGCCCAGATGGCTGTCCTCTTCCTCTCCGATCGGGGTCTCAAGCGAAATCGGTTCCCGGGCGATTTTCAGTATCTTGCGAACCTTGTCCAACGGCAATTCCATGCGCTCGGCGATCTCTTCGGGGGTCGGCTCCCGCCCAAGCTTCTGAACCAGATGCCGCGAGGTCCTGATCAGCTTGTTGATCGTTTCGATCATGTGGACCGGGATGCGGATCGTCCTCGCCTGGTCAGCAATCGCGCGGGTGATGGCCTGTCTGATCCACCAGGTGGCATAGGTGCTGAACTTGTACCCCCGCTTATACTCGAACTTGTCCACCGCCTTCATGAGGCCGATGTTGCCTTCCTGAATCAGGTCCAGAAACTGCAACCCGCGGTTGGTGTATTTTTTGGCGATGCTGACGACCAGCCGCAGGTTCGCTTCGACCAGTTCCGCCTTCCCCCGCTTCACCTTCTCTTCAGCCAGGTCGAGGTGGCGGACGACTTCCTTGATCTCATCGGCTGACGCCAAGGCCTCCTCGCTCTCCAGCTGGCGCATTCGGGTCCTGGCTGCCTGAAACAGCTTCTTGATTGGGTGAAGGGTCTCCTCGGAAAGGCCGGTCTTCCGACGCACCGCGAGCAGATCGCGGCGACTACGACACAGCCGCCGCAACAGATTCACGCCGGCTTCACCAGACACTCCCAGCTTCCGTTGACAGTGCGAAATTTCCCGTTCCGCTGTGCGGATCTCTTGCGCAAGGTCTCTGACCCGTTTCACCATCCGGTCTTTCAAGACCACATGGAGGTTGACCGACTCGATTTTCTCAACCACCTGCTGCCGGATCTGCTCGAGGTGCTGCTTGACTCGACGCTGTCTGGCAGGATCGCTGCCGATATGCCGGCTCTTCTCATGCAGGCCCATGAGGCCCGTCGACAGTTTGCGGACGCCGTTTAGTGCCTCAAGAGTCCGCTGACGGAGCTCTTCGTCGTCGTGTTCGACCTCCTCTTGCTCGAATTCCTCGTCAGCGACCGGCACAATCTCCTTGACGCTGATTTTGCCGGCCTTCAGCTTGTCCCTTAGCGAGAGGACAAACTCAATGGTCATCGGCATCCCGTAGACGGCAGAGGCGATGTCCTTTTTCCCTTCCTCGATGCGCTTGGCGATCTCGATCTCGCCCTCCCGACTCAGCAGGGCGACGCTGCCCATCTCCTTCAGATACAGCCGGACAGGATCATCGGTCCGGCTGAGCACCCCGGGAGTCAGATCGATTTCCTTCTCCCCCTCCTCCAGCGCCTCGCTCTCTTCGATTTCCTCGACCGCCTCCTCACCGTCAGCCGTTTTCTGGTAGCGCTCCCCCTCGGCCGCGTCGATGACCTCGATGTCCATCTCGCCGAACATGGCAATGAGGTTGCTGAGCTGCTCGGACGACACCATTTCGGCAGGCAAGGTGCTGTTCAGCTCCTCGTACGTCAGGAAACCCTTCTCCTTCCCCAGGGAAATGAGTTTCTTGACTTCGCTGAGCAATTGGTCTTTCGCCATCTTGACTCCTTACGAAGAGGAGGTTCGACAGTCGGACAGACGCGAACCGGCTTTTGTAACGCGCAGGGCATTCACCTGATCATTCAATTGCCGCGCGTCTTCTGCCCGCCCTTCCCGCTCCGCCGCTTTGAGCTGACTGATCAACTCTTCAAGGGCTCGCTCGCTCCGCTTCCGCGCCAGCGTCTGCAGGCACCCCCGGACATAGGCCGGGACATCGTCATAATGTCGTTCAGCCATCGAGAGCTCGGCAGCGACGGTGGCGCATTCTGGATCGCCCAGCGCCTCATCCAGCAGTTCCCGCTGGAGCACCCGGCCGTCATCCCCGACATGCCGATGGGCGATCTCCACGATCCGTCGGCAGACCGGCAACAAAAACGCCTCGCTGTCCAGCCCTCGAAGATGCTCCGCACTCAGCTGACCCTGCAGCAAGAAGTGAACCAAGTCCCGCTCTTCAGGACTCCCCTTGAAGCGGCTGTCCACCGCGGTCCAAGTCGCCGGCTTCATTCCCTTGCCCTTGCGATCCTCCTGAGGCAGCAGCTCGGGATACCGTTCGATCAGGCGCTTTTGGCTGATCCCGAGTCGTTCCGCGACCAGCCTGAGGCATTCCTCTTTCTCAATTCGGTGATCCGTCTTCTGCAGGATACGCAGAATCTCGTCCACGCTCCGGATCCGATCCTCCACTGTTCCCGGTCCCGCCCGTTGCAGACTCTGCTCGACGGCAAAATCAAGCAGACTGGGGGCACGTCCCTGGAGCTGAAGAAAGATTTCGGCTCCGTGCTTCCTGACAAACGTGTCCGGATCGTCACCCTCCGGAAGCGACACGACTCTCACGCCGATCCCGCTCCCGCAGAACAGATCCAGCGTCCGCAACGCGGCCCGCACGCCGGCTGGGTCCGGATCGAACAGCAACACCACGTTCGTGACGAACCGACGAATCATCTCCACATGGTCGGAGGTCAAGGCGGTTCCCAGGGTCGCCGCCACGTGCTGAATCCCTGCCTGATGCAGTGCGATGGCGTCGAAATAGCCTTCCACGATGATCAGCGTCGCCATGCGGACAGCCGCTTCGCGCGCCCGCTCCAGTCCATACAACAACCGACCTTTACTGAAGAGCGGCGTGTCGGGGGAGTTCAAGTATTTCGGCATCCCATCCCCGAGCACCCGTCCCCCGAACCCGATGACCTGCTTGCGGAGGTCGCGGATCGGAAACATGACGCGGTCGCGAAACTGGTCATAATAACCTGCGGCATCTTGCTGACGGGAATTGGACTGATCCTTCCTCTTGACCAACCCTGCCGAGGCCAGTTCCTCGGGCTGATAGCCCTCTTTCGTGAGACCCTTGATCAATCCATCCCAGGCCGGGAGTGAGAGGCCTAAGCCGAAGGCTTCGATCGTCTCGCGCGCGATGCCACGCCCGGTGAGATAGGTCATAGCCTCTTTGCCCAGATGGGGGTCCAGCAGATTGCGATGAAACCAGGCCGCGGCCGATTCATTCAGCTTCACCAGGCGCTCCCGGACGCCCGATTCTTGCGACAGCCGGCTATCCGAACTCACGGGAATCGCAACCCCGGCCCGTCGGCCCAATTCGCGCACCGCCTCCGGAAACGTCATCCCTTCCTTCTTCATCAGGAAGGCGAACACATTGCCCCCCTCATGGCAGCCGAAGCAGTAAAAAATCTGCTTCGACTGGCTGACTGTAAAAGAGGGGGTCTTTTCGTGATGGAAGGGACAGAGGCCTTTGAAGTTCTGCCCCGTCTTGGACAGGGTCACGTGGCCGGATACCACGTCTGCGATATCAACTCGCTCCTTGATTTGGCTAATGACGTCTTGAGGAATGAGACCGTGGCTCACCGCCGCTTCTACTCCTGTCGCTCTGGTGATGCCTCGAACCGAGCCACTCGACGTCGAACGGGAAGGGCTTGAAAACGCGATCACTCGACTCTGCAATTTAACAGACGGAAGAAAGCGGTGTCAACGAGGGGGGAAGGGGGTGGCGGGCAGCCCTTCCTGCCCGTGCAACGCGCACGCTCAGAAGGGATGGCGCGAGACGACCAGGGAATTCCCGTGCTCCCGCAGCGCGCGGCCTCGGAAGGCCCTCGCTGGACGGCCGCAGTAGGAATCCCCCGGTCGCCTCGCTTAAGAACGGGGACTGTCGGTGAAAGGAGTGCACGTTGGACGCGAACGGTCAAGGGCAGCCCGCCACCCTCCTGGGGGGAGATAAGGTGAGGGAAAAGGCGCCACGAAGCCTTTTCCCTCACTCGGAAGTAATACCGCTTCTCCGGCGAAGCCCGCTTGAGACTGGCACACCACCCCGTCTTGACCAAATCGAAGGGGGTCGCTACTATGGCAACAAGTCTAAAGGAGGAAGGCTATCCAAATGGCGAAGACAAAGGCGAGAGCAAAAGGGAAGAAAGCGGCTATCGGGATCTCCAGGGAAGTGTGGGAGTGGGCGAAGGCCAACCCACGGTATGAAAGCCTGATGGAAGAGCTGGAGGACCTTGAAGAATTACGGCGCCAAAAGGCGAAAAAGGAAAAAGGCATTCCCCTCGCGGACGTGCTAGAGGAGTACGAGCTCACTCACCACGTCCACTTCGCGCGATAATGGCCTACGAGGTTTTCCTTCAACCTCGCGCTCGTAAAGAGTTCCTCGCCCTTCCTCCAGACATCGCCAGAAAAATCACGCAGGCCCTTCAAATCCTCGAGCAGAATCCGCGATCCCACCAATCTATCAAGGTGTCAGGAGGCGAAGGGTACCGCCTCCGAGCCGGTGACTATCGTATTCTCTACGAGATCGACGATCCGGCCAAGAAAGTCATTGTGTATCGAATCAAGCACCGCCGAGAAGCCTATCGGTAGCGTTCGCGCACCGCGCACACAAGAAGGGGAACGTAGGCGATAGCCTGATTGTCCTTGTGCTCGCAGAGCCCGCAGGATCAGAATGTGCCGGGAACCCGTTGCTCTTTGGAATGCAACGGGTGATGATGCGCGCAGTCAAGGGCAGGAACTCCCATCGATTCTTCCAAGGGTTTGGCATCAACTTTTCACGATTCAAAAATAAGTATTTGGGCTTGCCCAGTTTCAGGATACAATCCCCCCGCCCGGCTCGGTGACGATTGCTTCGATAGGGCTAGGCAGATGTGTCAGCCAACTTGCATGAAAGGGGGCCGTCCCATGAAAGGTATGAAAGGAATGGCAGGGATACTCGCGTTGGGAATTCTCGCCTGGGCGGCGATGGAGTCCGCGCCGGGATCCTCCCCGACGACCCCGGGCGAAGCGCCCGCGGGATTCGACGATCAGACGAACGGTGTCGTCGATCAGGCAACTCATCAGGCGGATCTGGACACGTTTGATGAAGTCGAAGACATATCCGATGGCCTCGGGCCGATCTACAACGCTCAATCTTGCCGCGAATGCCATCAGAACCCGGTCTCGGGCGGACTCAGCCAGATCACCGAGTTGCGCGTGGGGCACCGCGACGCGGCTGGCAAGTTTGTCAATCCTAGCGTCCCGATCGCTGACGGCACAGTAGTGATTACCGGCCGCACGCTGATCAATGATCGCGCAATTTGTCCCAATGCCTCCTTTCCCAACATCGAACTGCAAGAACGTGTACCGGAGACAGAGAAGATTCGCACGCTCCGCACGTCGCTCAATGTGCTCGGAGATGGCTTCATCGAGGCGGTCCAGGATGAGACACTGAAGAACCTCGCCGCGGAACAGTGCCGCAAGTCACATGGGAAAATTTGCGGCAAGACGATTGCTGTTCCCGTTCTGGAAGCGCCTGGCACATATCGGATTGGGCGATTTGGCTGGAAGGATCAACATGCCAGCCTACTGTCGTTCGCTGCAGACGCCTACCTCAACGAAATGGGCATTACCAGCCGTCTAATGCCCACCGAAGTGACCACGCTATGCGACACGGTCCCAGATCCGGAAGACAACCCCGGACCGGACGGCCTGGCCGATATCGATCACTTCGCTCGGTTTATGCGAGCCACGAAGGCGCCTCCAAGAGATGCGAAACTGGCGGACACGGCCAACGCCAAGAAGGGGTTGTTCCTGTTCAATAAGATCGGGTGCGCGGCCTGCCACGTCCAGACATTCACAACGGCTCCGGCCGGGACGTCCATCAACGGAGGCACCTTTACCGTGCCGGACGCGATTGGCGGAAAACAGTTCCATCCATTCAGTGATTTCCTCCTGCACGATGTGGGCACCGGCGACGGCATCGTCATTCCGGTCGAGGAACACTTTGGGCGCACCCACCGGGAGATGCAACCGAAGTTCAATATCACCGCCAACCGCCTGCGCACACCACCCCTGTGGGGCGTCCGCACGCGCAGCCGGTTGATGCACGACGGGAAATCGCTCACGTTTGAAGACGCCATTCTGCGACACCGCGGGGAGGCGGAGGGTGCGAGCAAGAAATTCAGACATTTGACGGAGGCGGAGAAGAAGCAACTCATCACCTTCCTCAGATCACTCTAACCAGGACTGAGGTACCCAGATGTTAGGCTCCTGAAGCGATCGAAGTCGAAAGGGACCCGACCGGCGCTGGATCGCTTGAGGGAGGGGTGGCCGCGCGCAGTCAAGGGCAGCGAGCCACGCGAATCATAGAAAAGGAGCAGAAGTACGGCAGCGGGACCCCGCCGCTCCGGCGGACGTCCGCTCAGCACCGCACGGCCACTCTGGTGAGATGCGCAGAAAAAGGTTCGTTGGACGCGCGCAGTGAAGGACGGTCTGGCCACCTTCTGGGAGAGAGACGGCGGGAAAAGGCGCCCTACTGCCTTTTCCCTTGATCGCTGAGGCTAGGTACAAGCCGGTTTTTCGCCACCTTCTGCCGGAACGCCTCTAGATCCATAATTCCCTCCAAAGGCGATTAGTAAAATGTTCCTGCCACCATGTCTTTTCATGCGCACTCGTGGAGCTTGCTGATGTACTTGATCGTGTTCGTCCCTACGATCTTCTTCACCCGCCCGCCAGCGCCATCGTAGATAAACGCGATGGTCGTGCCACCGCTTGTGATGCCGGTAGGGCGGTTCTCGATTAGAGAGACTGATCGGACGGATGGCTACCCGGCCAGCTTTATTTTCCCATCCGTTAATACTTCCGATCTTAATAGGTCGGAGGTTTAGAATCAGGTTCTTCTTTGCCGAAGAATTTGTCCGCAAGTTGTTCGCCGCAAAGCGCTGCAACTTGGTCACGTTTGGCCTTCAGCAATGCGTGATCATTCGCAACCCATTCCTCACCCTTGTGGCTCTCCGTGTGGACGTAGCACTTGGTCTGCCAGCGCGTTTGGCCCCAGTCCAGGTCAATTAATCGGGCTCGTGCTCTATAGGCAAGGAGGGCTGGTGCGGCAGCATTGGTCATATTAAATTGCCAAATTGTTTCATCGCCCCATACGGTTAGCGACCAGCTAGTCGTTTGAAAATCAATCACATATCCATGGCCGAAAACTCCCACTAACTCGCTTACAGCGACACCATATCGCATCTTACTGGGAGAAAACCTCGGATCTTCCATAGGGCGAACGTTCGTTAACCCTAAAACTCCAGCCACTGTGGCAAGAAACCGCTCTTTCACAGTTTGAAGCGGGTCCTCCAGGGAGATCGGTGAATAACGCGACGCGTCCCCTTGCACACTTAACGAAGGCCATGGCACATAATTGATGGCGAGAATTTCTGTCCGGGTCTTGAGCTGATCACGCTGTTGTGCCTCCAACGTGATGTCAAGGTCAGATTTGATAGAGTCGTAAAGTTCAAGAATGCACCCCTGCAATGAGCATAGAAGCCATATCAGAGCAACAAGCCCTAATAACCGGCCGTTTCTAGAAATCATCTCAAGTGTGTCATGGTCACAAGGGCTTTTCAGCATTTCCGCTCTCTAGGGCAGGCGGAACGTCCCTGCTGCGAACGTAACGTCGTGAAAAGGTGCCAGTGCGCATTCAAGGTCCTAGTGCAACAGTTGGTTGAAGGTATGAGCGGGGCTGTGCCAGTTGAGAATTTTGCGGGGCCGGTCGTTGAACATCGCTTGCACCCGTTTGATCTCGGCGCGCGAGAGCTGATCAAACCGGGTCCCCTTGGGGAAGAATTGGCGCAGCAGGCCATGGGTGTTCTCGTTCGTGCCCCGCTCCCAGGGACATTGCGGGTGGGCAAAATAGACGCGCATCTTCGTCTGCCTGGTAAAGAGGCGGTGCTCGCGCATTTCTTGGCCCTGGTCGTAGGTGAGCGAGCGGCGGAGTTGGGCGGGGAGCGTGCGCCGTTCGCGCACGAAGGCCTGTCGCACGGCGGCCGCATCCTTCGCCTTCAGCGGCACCAGGAGCGTAAATCGGGTGGTCCGCTCCACCAGGGTCCCGAGCGCCGACGCGTTGGCATGGCCCACGAGCAAGTCCCCTTCCCAATGCCCCGGCACGGTCCGATCCGCCACCTCCGGCGGACGTTCGTCGATGCTGATGATGTCTTGGACCGGGCGCGACGAGCGCCGCACCTTGCGCGGCCGACGAAACCGGTGCCGTCGGCGGAGGTAGCGGGCGAGTTCCCGCTTGAACGTCCCCCGCGGGAGCACATAGAGATAGGTGTAGATGGCTTCGTGCGAGATCCGCATGGTCGGCTCATCAGGATACCGCTGCGGCAACCCGTGGGCAATCTGTTCCGGGGACCAGCGTTGCGCGAGCAGCCGGAAGACCGCGGTGCGCAAGCGCGGCTGGACCGCCAGTTTTCGAGGGTTCCGCGGCTGGTGCGCCCGGCGCTGGGCGCGTTGATGGGCCGGGACCGCCCGATAGGTCACCGGCGAGGCGTGCTGGCGGGTGAGTTCGCGCGACAGAGTGCTCGGGCCTCGATTCATCGCCTGTGCGGTAGTTCGGAGACTAGAACCAGCCGCCAACATGCGGCTCAATTCCTCACGTTCCATAAGGCTTAGGCGTCGATACTGGGCCATGTGCAATTCCTTGGTTCCTGGATCGACCAGGATACCGGTGTTGCACTAGGACCTTGAACCCAGACAGGAACCTTTTATTGTGTTTGATCCGTCACCCCTGGGGCCAGTGCATGGGGCGGCGGCCGAGGACTCAGAAAAAGGTCCTGACCTTTTCCTTTTTAGCCTAACGTCTGGAGCAAGGCGCGCATCTCCGGAACGAGATCAACACCGCCACTCGAGCGGCCCGAGGAGGCCGCGTTGATGCCGGCCGTGAGCACCGGCTTGGCTTCCTCTTTTCTGCCGAGGGCGATCAAGGCTCGACCCAAGGCCAGGTGCGAGGCGACATGCACAGGATCGAGCTGGACCGCGACGCGGAGGTGCTCGACTGCTTCCTCCAGATTCCCACCTTCCTGTAGAATCTTATTCCCAAGGCCGTACCGCCCCAGAAATCCCTTGGGGTTCTTGGCCACCATCTGCCGGAACGCATCAAGATCCATGCTTCTCTTTGGAAACAATGAGCGAAATGGTCCGTGAACCCTTTAGACCTCCCTGACACCTATTGTCCTGCCCTTCGAGCGATTGACCCACAAGAAAGATTGCAGTTGCTCGTTTAGTCGTTATTTTCAGGGAGTGCTCCGCGTGAGCAAGTAGAAAAAATACGCTGCTGCTAGCGACGCCGTGACCGCTGATAGCCAGGACAGAATTGAAGGCCACGCGCGCTGGAACACTGTTGGCTCTTTGCCACTCAGGTAGATAACTGTATTGGGAATGAATTTGCTATGGAACCAATAAAGGCCACTAAGCAGAATGACAGCCACGGTAGCAAACGCCATGCGTTGCCAAATAGACTCGATTGAAGGAAGCGCGACGATCATGGCAAGAAAGATAAATTCATTAAGGGTTAAGCCAAACTTCTTGTAAGTAGTAACCAACCTCCTCTCGAATGGCCTAAGAGTTCTTGCAATGGCCTCAGCCTTTCCAATCACCCAAGACTCATTAATCCCTTGTACTTGGATTTCATTCTGACCAGTAGCATTCAGCCCAATAGTTACAACCTTGTTGATGCCATGCGCCTCCAGCTCCTGAATATTTATCTTGATGCGCCGTAGTTCGCCAAATGTACCGGCTTCTCTCTGAAAATCCTCAAAGTATTTTGTTGCCTCGTTTCCCCTTAGGGTATAGGTGACCACTGGACGCCCAACTATGAAATCCTTGCGAATGAAATTCACCAACTCCCAGAGCTCCTTCGCGTAGAGTCGAACAGAACCGAGTGACACATTAGATGTAAATATTTGCTCTGGAATCGCTCCGGCACTTGCAGCTCTCTGATCCGGAGGCGGAGGGACATCGTGAGGATAGAGTTCAAAAGTCCCCCCTGTGCCAATCGATGAGTTCCACTGGCCCCGCAAACTCCCTTCTGGAGTCAGAGTAGCAGTTATTTCGAGTATCCCAGCTGTGATTCCACTTCGTACTTGTGTTGGTTCCCCCTTTAATCGAAGCATTCCGTCGAATGATCCGGTGACTTTGTAGACTGTTAGTCCTAGTTGAGTGTCCATAAGACGAACGGTGCCTGTAACCCGTTCCCCGGAACTGTCCAGCTCCACGAACACGTTACCGGTATTCGTCCCATAGACTCTGCCTGCCCACAGTTTTCCAAGCGTCGGCATCTATCCCTCTTCAAGAACTAATAGGCTTCGATGGTCATTGAGCTTGATCGAGAACAGGCTACGCTTTCCTAAGAATCGCGTCAATATTCCTAAGGTAGCTAAGTCTGAAGGCGAACTTCGCTGGAGGAGTGGTCAAGGAAGCGGGCAATGTTTCTAGGGCAATGACTACCGGAGTAACCCACTGAACGTGGCGAAGCGTTAAAGGCGACAGGCTTGCAAGCGACCTGTCGCCTTTCTATTTTTTTATTTGTCAGAGACTCTCCCTTCCTATCGAGCGGCGGTCCGGCCTCCCTTCTACTGCGCGCGTCGAGCGAGCACATTCTGATCGTGCGCGATCCGCGAGCACGGAAGGGAGGCCGACTGCCGTGCTCATTCCCTCATCGGCACGGGAGCGGCGAGCCTGATATGCCCCCTCTCTAAGCTCAGTACCGGTTCACAAGAAGTCTGGGAAGCTCGAGCCGCCACGGTAGAAGACCCCCTTGCAATGACACCTCTCGAGGCGGTAACGTTCTATCGGCTGCCTGCTAGACCGCTTACTTCATGGGAGGGACTTATGACGACCACGACGACACCGCCACAGGTAAAAGCCATCCCGAAAGGGTTCCGCACCGTGACACCCCACCTCTCGATTCGGGAGGCCGATAAGGCGATCGCGTTCTACAAGAAGGCGCTCGGCGCGAAAGAACGGATGTGTCTGTTCCAGCCGGATGGGAAAAAGGTCATGCATGCCGAGCTGAAGATCGGCAATTCCATCATCTTTCTCGGCGAAGAAAGTCCCGAGCGGGGCTGTCCGAGCCCGCTGCAGACGGGAGGCACGACCGTCTCGCTCTATCTCTACGTCAAGGATGTGGACAAAGCCTTCGCCCGCGCGCGCAAAGCCGGCGCGAAGGAGGTCATGCCGGTCGCCGACATGTTTTGGGGAGATCGGGCGGGGACGATCGACGATCCCTTCGGGCATCGCTGGACCCTGGCGACTCATAAGGAAGACGTCCCGGCCGAAGAACTCCACAAGCGGGCTGGCGCGTTCTTCAAGCAGATGGCCGGCCAGCACGCCTAGCACTGGTGCGTCCGGCCCTTTACCCCGGTGGCCAGTGCATGGCGCGGCCACCGTTAAGCTGTCTGACCGACTCGCTTTTCGTTTTGGATCACTACGGTTGGATTCGCACTTGGTGCGGGGAAAGTCACGCCTTTCTCTTTCAGGAGAGCCAGATGCTCTTCCATCCCCCACCGCGCCTGGTACAGGCAATCCTCGATGGAATGGCCCACGCCGGTGAATCCTTGAAGATCGGGTGAGTAAAACCCAAAAAAGTTGGGATCGTCCGTGGCCTCGATCACCAGTGAATACTTGAGATTGATCACGTCAGTCCTCTCTTCTCTCTCACAACTACGGCTAGAAACTTGCCATTGCAAGACCTCTTCACAATTACCCGAGTCTGCTGTTTGACTTCGAGAAGCCTTTGGAAAACGGCGTCGAATCTTTGCACGAAGTTCCCGAAACCACAAGTCCGACAAGTAAAGAGTGAGAGGGATCCCGGAGACTTTCTTCTGTCCCGCTCTTTTCTCACCGAGGAGCTGCGGAACGACGTACGGACCAAGAACGCAGGCAGTTCTCTTCATAACAGTGGCCCTATTCCTCTCACCCCGGGGGCCAGTGCATGGGGCGGCCGCCGAGGAG
>VBOJ01000072.1 GCA_005877775.1 Nitrospirota bacterium
GTATTTGAAGTCAGGCGCGCTCCTCGAGCCGAACGACACATTATGAAAGCACTGTTTGGTTCCGAAATTGCTCCCCTTGATCACGATCTTCTGACCCGGCTTGACAGGGTCCGGCGTCACCGTCGTGATCTTCGGGTGGGACTGGTAGTCACACGCCGGCGCTTTGGCAACCTTGCTGGCAGAAGTCACGGAGGATTTGGCATTGACTCCTGGAACCAACAGCAGGGTCGCGACCAGACTAGCCAGGCTGCCCAGGTACAGAAAACTCCTGTGACTGTTGATATACATTCTCATTCTGCGCCTCCTTCTTTCTTTTTCCCCTATTGGGGCAACAGGAAACCTTTTCTCACAACTATTCATTATAGCTGGTCGACACGGAAATACAATATCCAGTAAGACATCAACTCACACCCACCATATGCTGTGGGGTGCAGCGAGCAAATAAGCTGAGAGCAAGGGAGCGAGCGTCGCACGACTGGAGGGACCTATCGCTTGATTGGGCCAACACAGTGGGCACGCGTGGTCGCCGCAGCGATTCTCAAGGGTCATCGAGCCGTATGACCGTTCCGGCTGTGGCATCCACCGCCACCCGGTCGCCATCCTTCAGCAGTCTCGTCACCTGCCGAACATTGGCGACGGCTGGAAGCCCATACTCACGCGCGATGATCGCGCCATGTGAGAGTGTCCCGCCCATCTCCACGACAAGGCCGGCTGCGAGTCCTAAGAGTGGTGCCATTCCAGGATCGATAACGGGCATCACGAGGATGTCGTCCCGTTTCATCTTTCTGGCGTCAGTCGGTGAGAGGACGATACAGACTGGTCCCTCCACGTATCCAGCGCTGATGGGAACACCGTGCCACAGGTCGCTCGTCACCACTGAGTTGTCAGCGCCAAGCGGCACCTCTCTTACCGGAGAAAGCAGGTCCGGGACGACCTGTTCGGCATTCCTCGCCCGCTCCACGCGTCGAGCTGCGACGAGGTTTTTCCAGTCTCGTGCCGAGCCTGCTCCAACAGCCCACATCTCTTCCGCCGTGAGGAAGAAGACATCGTGCTTGGATTCGAGGGTTCCGACCCCCGACCACTTCTTTCCCAAGAGGAGCGTGAGCTGGCGGACCGCGGCAGAGAAATGCATCAGGTGATGGCGGTTCGCTTCCCGCAGCGCGAGGTAGCGACAGAGCCGTCGATACCACCATTGGAAGATCGCACGTTGAGGTAGGCGCCAGCCCAACGCCCGATGGATCTGCTGAACCGCTACTTCTCGGGCTGATTCCTGCTGACGCAGCACTTCATTGACGGGTTTGCCAGATTGCCCCTGCAGATGGCTGCGGATGATGCCGAGCAGGTACTCCGGGCATTCAACAAAGCGTGGCGACATGAGGTCGGATTCCCCAATGGCTCGGTGACCGTACTCGGCCAAATAGGCGCCGAACTCCTGGAGGAAGCGGGTCCCAGCCAGCTTCACACGGAACTGCTCTGGGGCCCAGGGTTCCGCAAGCAAGAATGCTTCAGCCTTCGGTTCATCCCTCGCGTTCTCCGCCAGCTCTGCTAGCCAAAGGACCTGTCGCGCGCTGACCACGTTCCCTAATCTTCGAAGCGCGGTGTTGAGCAGCGCGTGCCAGCCTGGCCCCATCCATCGCTTCATGAGGAACCGCAAGGCTTGGAGTCCCTGTGACACCCCCGCCACAATCGCAAAGGTCACATCTCTTCCCCTGAATCGGTGGCCCAGCTGATCCAGCCGATCCAACAACTCGGTTGGCGCCAGATCCTGCAGCGAGTCGACCGTATGAACCGTCGCCATTTCTTTCATCACCGCGAACCACGCCGGCGCGCACCGGGCTGCCTGTCTGATCTTCCATTCCATCATGATCCCGGCCCGCATCAGTTTCCACCAGGCCAGACGCGGTGGACCGCCCAGAAGCTCTCGTCCTTCCCCACCCATCTGCTCTATAACCAGCCCCGGATCACCACCCAGTTGCCTCATGAATGATTGGAAGAGCGTGACATTGATGTAGGGCCGCCCTCGGAAAATCCGCACGGCGGAAAGCCCATTCGGAATCGTGCACCCCAGTTCGCGATAGTGGCGTAGGATATTGTGCTCCATGAACTCCTGGAGGAACGAGAGTCCGAGTGGGCTCGGTAACTCCGGCAAGGTTTCTTTAAAGTTGGCGCGTGACCACTCGCACGACTGCTTTGTCAGGCCTTGCGACAACCCGCTGTCAGGAATCGGCCTGGCTTGTAACAGCCAGAGCCCACGGCTGTCGATGGCCCATTCCACATCGACAGGCGTGCCCATCGTCCGTTCCACGTCCTTGACAAGGTGTGCTAGGGAGAGGATGTCCTGTTCCTCCAGCACAGGCCTCTTACGATCCTCCTCTGACAGTGGTTGATCCATCAGGCCTGTAGGAGTTGCGATCCTGGCCGTCGTCTTCTCAGCGATATCCCGTTCGAGCACGGTTCCTGACGCCTCATCGTTCCCAATCTTGACGACGTACTGATCCGGTGTGACTGCCCCTCCCACCAGCGGCTCGGCAAGGCCAAAGACCGCATTGATCACGACTAGGTCATCTTGAGCCGTCACAGGATGGCGGGAGTACGCGACACCAGCCGCGCGGGGAGACAGGAGAGGCTGAAGAATCACCGCCATCGCAGCATCGGGACGTTCCCGACCGGTGCGGCTTCGATACGCCTCTGCCGCGAGTGTCCAGAGCGAGGCCCAGCATTCAACGATGGCGGTCGCGATCGAGCTGCGAGGGACTCCCAAGATGCTGCGGTAGAGGCCTCCGAACGAGGAGTTCGTCTGGTCCTCATCAGAGGCAGAGGACCGCACTGCCCAGAGCGTTCCTTTGTCCATTCCGAGCCTGTCGATTTCATGGACCAGCCTGTCGAATATGGCCTGGGGCACGGTCAGCGACTGCACAACACGCTTGAACTCATCAAGCATGAGGCCTCGTGCGCGATCCGATGCACGCCGTACGCGCCCCCATTGCCTTGTGGGTTTGACTCCGACCGCCTGCAGAGCTTCAGAGTAGGCCAGAGTTGTCAGGCAGACCCCGCGAGGGACGTGAAAGCCGCTCCTGAGCAGACGGCCCAGCCCGGCCGCTTTGCCTCCGACGAGAACTGGGTCAGAGCAGGATTCCAATGGCAGGACGAAACGATCGGACATGATGGCGAAGGCTCTGGCCAATGACTACGGAGCGATCAGTAGATAGAGATCATTCACGTTTGTGCCGGTGGGCCCAGTGATGATATGGCCACCGACCTTCTTAAAGAAAGGGTAGGCATTATTTTCCAGGAGCAACTCATGGGGAATCAAGCCGACACGCTGGGCCCTTGGTACCGTTTGGCCATCCACCACCGCCCCGGCGGCATCGGTGGGGCCGTCAGTCCCGTCGGTCGCGAAGGCCGCGATCCAGACCTTCGGCAGCCCGGCGATATCAAGCGCGGCTGCCAACCCAAATTCCTGGGTTCGCCCGCCCTGCCCTCTGCCTCGCACCGTGACGGTCAGCTCGCCCCCTGCGATGATGCAGGCGGGACGCCGAACCGGCCTTCCGGAGGTGACGATCTCCCGCGCAATTGCCCCGAACACTTTTGCAGCTTCCTTAGCCTCACCGATCAGCGAGGTGGAGAGAACAAGCGGCCTGAATCCCGATCGCCTCGCTGCCTGGGCCACTGCTTCGACTGCTGCACCATTGTTCCCGATGATCTGGTTCTGCACGCGTCGGAACGGGGGGGAGCCAGGCTTGGGAGTTTCCTCGTGTATACCACGCACACCCTGAGCCAAGCGCGCCCGTATTCGAGCGGGGACATTTTCCCAGAGGCGATAACGCCGCAAAATCCTGCAGGCATCCGCATAAGTCGTCTGATCCGGCGCGGTTGGTCCTGATCCGATGGCCCCGAGGTCGTCACCCATCACATCCGACAAAATCAGGCTGACGACCCTCGCTGGTGTCGCGGCCGCGAGGCGGCCCCCTTTAATGGCCGAGAGGTGTTTCCGAACCGTGTTGATCTCCTGGATCGTCGCCCCGCTTCGTATGAGAAATTGTGTCGTCTTTTGCTTATCGGCAAGGGTCAGACCTGGCGCTGGTGCCGGGAGCAGGCCCGACGCACCGCCGGATAGGAGAACGAACAGCAGGTCATTGGGGTCCAAGCCTCGCACCAGCCTGAGCAACCTGGTTCCCCCCTTCTGACCGGCTCGGTCAGGGATAGGGTGCCCGGCCTCCACCACCTCGATCATTCTCGTGGGGACGGAATGGCCATACTTCACGACCACAAGCCCTGTAGCAAGCCGCGTCCCCAGGAGAGCCTCGAGCGCTGTCCCCATACGCGCCGAAGCCTTTCCAGCACCCACTGCGACGACGCGGGCATAGTCTCGCAGGTCGTACTGGTGTCGGCCGATCTGGATGATCGTGCCGACCCGTCTCACGCTGCGACGCACGGCCTGGGCCGGGTCCACTGCGTTCAGCCCTGCCTTAAGCAGTCGAGTCAGGAGCGCGCGAACTTGGGGTTGCCGCACACCGATGCGCATCAGGCGATGACACTTACGGCAATTTCTCTTGCTTGAAACAGTGGAAGGGACAGGTTTGCTTGGGAACTTTAAGCTGGTGGGTGCCTTTGGGCAGGTAGTCCTTCCTGATTTCTGGATTGAGTAGCTTGAGTTCCAGGAAATAAGAGCCAAATTCCTCGGCGATCGAGGCTAGGTGCCGCTGAGCTTCCTTGATACTGACCGTCACCGTCTCAGTTTCCAACGGCGTGTAGAGGTCTCTCTGGGTCAATCCCAGGTACTTCTCCGGCTGGGAATAAATCTCCTTTGACGCGATGATCCTGGGAACGTACCGCATGGTCTCTCTCATAGAATGCAGCTTCCAATAATCGCTCACTTTCTGCTCCCTAAGCTGCTTCTTGATTCGGCCATCCCCGGCGTTGTAGGCCGCCATGGCCAGGAACCAGTCACCCATTTCTTGCTTCAGTGAACGTAAGAACTTAATGGCCGCATCAGTGGACATTTCCAAGCTACGACGATCATCACGCCAATAGCTGCTGTGCAGCTTATATCGCCTGCCAGTGGAGCCGATGAACTGCCAGGGACCTGAGGCCTTGGCACGAGAATAGGCCGCCGAAATACATTTGCTCTCCACGAGCAACATATATTTCAGGTCGTCCGGCAGGCCAGCTTCGGCCAGCTGCTTCTCGACCGGAGGAAAACACCGGCCGGTCCGCTTGGCCAAAATGATGCTCTCACCTTCCTCGGCAAGAAATTGGTAGAACTCGTATTCGATCCGCTCGCGGACCTGCCAGTTGTCCAACGGTATCGGCTGCCCAGCAAAGACCAGTTTGTCCGGTAGCCTGAACAAGCTGAGGAAGTGCCGTGGTCCCTGCCGTTCAATCTCAGGGAGGACGACAAAGCGATCCTCCAGATTTGGGTCGGCGTCGAGGCCATCAGGGACCAGGATCCCCTGCTCTTCGAGCACCTCCGGTTTGCCCCCTGGCGGTTCAGGGGTCGAAGATGGTCGGGGCTCGGCTGGTGCTGTCTGCTCAGCGTTGGTGGTATTTGTCGACGAAGCGGGGGCGAGAGAAATTGAATCGGTCCCAAGCTGCGCGGCCACTAAAAATGGATCGCCCGCGAAGACGCACAGCAGGTAAAGAGCGCCCACAACAAGCACTCTTGGCCTGATGGAGTTGGCCTTACAGAAAGTCAGAAACTGGCTGAACATACAGAGATCCCCGTGTTGCCCGCTCTCACGCTACCTTGTTCATGCTACCAGGTAGCCGTGCAGGCGGCAAGTACTTCCCCTTTCCGCGCTTGTGCTAGACTGGTTCCCCATGCCGAATCTGGCCGTCCTGAATGATCAGATCATATCCTGCAGTCGGTGTCCGCGACTGGTGGTCTATCGAGAAGCAATTGCCCGGTCCAAACGGCGGCAATTCCGTGACTGGACCTATTGGGGACGCCCTGTGCCGGGTTTCGGCGACCCGAACGCCCGTCTTTTCGTAGTTGGTTTGGCCCCAGCCGCCCACGGCGGCAATCGAACCGGCCGTGTCTTCACCGGAGACCGTAGCGGCGACTGGCTCTACGAAACGCTCCATCGGTTCGGCTTCTCGAACCAACCCCATTCGACCCATCGAGACGACGGCCTTCGTCTCGTGGACTGCTATGTCTCGGCCACGGTGCGCTGTGCCCCGCCGGGCAATAAGCCGAGCGTGGAGGAATTTGACGCCTGTCGGCCGTATCTTCTGGAAGAATTGCGTCTGCTCAGGAAGCTGCGCGTGGTGGTCACCCTGGGGAAGATCGCGTTCGATCAGTACCTGAAAGCCTGCCGAGAGCTGAGCCACCCTGTTCCGTCACCCCTTCCTCCCTTCGGTCACGGCGTCCTGTACCGGCTTCCCTGGAACGTCACTCTGATTGGGTCCTACCACCCCAGCCAGCAGAACACCTTCACCGGCAAACTGACCAAGCCGATGTTCCATTCGGTGTTCAGGCAGGCCCGCAAGCATCTCGCAGAGAGAGGGAATGGTTAATGGTAAATGGTCAATGGTTGGGAGGCTCATCAACCATTAGCCATCAACCATAATGAATGACTGATTGGTTCTGCGTATCTTTAGAGGCGGCCTCTCTCACTCCAGTCAGCAAGGAACTTCTTGAGGCCGACATCGGTCAGAGGATGTTTGAAGAGCTGTTGGAAGACGGCAAAGGGCATCGTACAGATGTGTCCCCCAGCTAAGGCTGCCTCGACCACATGTTGAGGATGCCGCACGCTGGCCACGAGCACGAGGGTCTTGTAGTCATAGTTGCGATAAATCGTCACGATCTGGCGGATCAGTTCCATCCCGTTGGAACTGACGTCGTCGAGACGGCCGATGAACGGCGAGACGCACCAGGCCCCGGCTTTGGCAGCCAATAGCGCCTGCGTCGGTGAGAAGCAGAGCGTCACGTTCACACGGATGCCCTCAGACGTCAGCCGCTTGGTCGCCTTGATTCCCTCAGGAATCAGCGGGCACTTGACGACGATGTTCTTGTGGATCTTGGCCAGCTCCCGCCCCTCCTTCACCATCGCGTCGGCTTCGACGCTGACCACCTCCGCGCTGATTGGACCATCCACGATGCCGCAGACCTCTAGAAGCACTTCGCGGAAACTGCGGCCTTCCTTCGCGACCAATGACGGATTGGTCGTGACCCCGTCGAGGACGCCGAGGCTCGCCGCCTCCTGAATTTCCTTCACACTGGCGGTGTCGAGATAGATCTTCATGGCGGAATCCTTTCGTAAGCGCGGGTGCTTCTGCGTGAACTCTTTGAGTCTATTCTATGAGCATCTGAACCCGAATGCAACGCTTCTCCTACTCCCAGCCCCCGGTTTGACAGCCCACCACTCGGAGCTTACAATCAAGTCCGTTGAGTCAACGCCGGATCGGTCCCGGTCGTCCATGTTCGTCGAACCGATCACTCGAATCCAAACGAGGCACGATTTCACATCGACATACGTGGAGGATACGCAAGGATGCAACGACTAGTCGGACTGCTGCTGGTAGTGGCACTCATGGCTGGGTGCGGTGGGAACCCCTATCTCGAAGCCTCCTTGCAACCTGCCGAATTCGAGGGAAAGGACAAAGCCTGGTTTGAGAAGAACTGGGGAACGCCGACAGGAAAGGCCCCTCGATTCTTCGGGGGAGAAACCTGGACTTATTTCCGGATCGCCGGCGGTCAGTCAGGCCCCCCTTTTGGCAACTTCAAGCCGAACCAATGCCAGATCACCTTGAAGTTCGGGAAGGACGACAAGCTGAGTTCGTACAGCTACTCGGGCTGTTAGCCGGATAGTTGCTTTTGGAAGGCTTGCGCACAGTCCCTGCTGCAGAAATAGTAGGTCTGACCGCCGATACTCTCGGCCACAGCTGATCCCCTCGGGACATACATCCGACAGACTGGATCCTGCACCATTTGGTTCTTACTGGCCAGGGCTTGCGCTTGTCCTTTCCAGCCAGAGAGCTCGCGGATGGCCCTCCGTGCCAAAAAATACAGGATGACCAGCAACCCAACGACAAGCAAGAGTCTGTACATGACGGAGCCCTCTGGCAGGGTGGAGGCGCCATCCTATGGCAGCGTCAGAGTTCTGTCAAGAAGTCCAAGGAGTTAGGTCGGTCCCCCTCCGAACGAGGGGGACCGAATGGCCCAGATCGTCACGTTTCCAGGGGGGGCTTTTGACGTATGAAGGAAGGGACTTCAGGCCGATAGCAATGCGTCCTGACTAGTGTTAAAGTAGAGCCTATGAGAACCTGTGATAAATGCCGCGGAACCATGTTGCTGGAACGAGCGGTGGATATGGACGCCGGACTCGCCATTACTGTATTTGCTTGTCTGAACTGTGGTCGTCGCAAGGCCGCGGAACCAGAACCTCGGCCTTTGACTGCCCGACGTTGACCACATGGCGATAACACGGATCGTCCCGCCGCTGAGCAACGACGAGAAAAAAGCCGCGGAGGCTGCGTTCCAGCGGGCTCCGTTCAATCCTACCTGGTCTGCCACAGCTCGGGTCGTCTATAACGGGATCACTGAGGTCATGGCCAGGCGTGACGCCGAGAGAGCCCGTGTTTCTCAGACCGAGTTGGAGTTGGAGAGCGAGCCTGAAGCGGTCTTACTCTAGGAAGATCATTAGGAAATCGACTCCCCCCTCCGACTTGTCCTGAGCATAGTCCCTGAAGCATTCTCCGCTCAGTGATTCAGCGCAAGCTGCCGCGCCGCGCTCGCCAGATCCTCGCTCCTGCACCTACTCTATTCCACAAATCTTAACCTGGAGGAGTCTGTTGACATTCGTTGAACAGGGGAGCATGCTACGCGCCGTCGTGACGGAGGGCTACCCATGGAACCGGGGTAAACGGCGTAGGCTCTTCGAGGCAAAGCGTAGTATTCTTCGCGATCGTAGTACGCCTTCGGGGTTCCCCTCTGGCCTGCGGAGGCGTTTTTATTTCCTGTCGTTGACCTTGGAAAGAGAGAGCTCCTCTGTCAAGAGCAGAGGACAAACTTCTGACAAGGAGGGAGGCTTTATGAAGCAATTATTCTGTTTGTTGTCCGGATTGGCCCTCACGCTGACGCCAGCGGTGGCCTTAGCTGAAGGGGCGACTGCTTACTCCCGAGGGAACGCGGTCGGGTATTTTGCCGCCATCGCCACGGTGCTCATCTTCGGCATTCACGACGTCTTTCACAAAAAATGGCTTACGTGGACGAGTGCCATCGTGATCCCTATTCTGCTTTATCTGAACCTGCCACCCCAATAACGCAGACTCAGCGCATTCTATCGCGTCTGGTTGCGGAGGGAGCAGGACGCTCCCTACCGCAACCCCAGCACATCCATCATGTCATAGAGCCCTGATGGCTGCTTGACCACCCAGCGGGCCGCGCGGAGTGCCCCCCGGGCGAAGGTATCCCGACTTTGCACGCGGTGAGTCACTTCGAGTCGCTCCCCCATCCCTCCGAACAGCACGGTGTGATCCCCAACGATGTCTCCGGCCCGGATTGTTTGAATTCCAATCTCGCCACGTTTGCGTTCCCCCACCAATCCCTTACGAGCATAGACCCCGACCTGCTCCAGATCCCGGTTCATCGCTCTGGCTAGGATCTCAGCCATCTTCAAGGCCGTACCGCTCGGAGCATCTCTCTTCAAACGATGGTGCGCTTCGATGATCTCGAGGTCATACTCATCTCCCAGCGCTTTGGCCATCTCCGCGATCACTTTGAAGATGACGTTCACCCCCACGCTCATGTTCGGGGAAAAGACGCAAGGGATCTGTTTCGCCAACGCTCGAAATTCTTCGAGTTCCCGGGACGCGAAGCCGGTGGTTCCGATCACCATTGCCCGCCGGTGTTGGGATGCGATGCGCAGATGATCGAGAGTGGCAGCGGGAGTTGAGAAGTCAATCACCACCTCACCCCGATCCATGACCGCGGACAAATCGTCTCGGATCAAGACGCCGGTCTGGCCACAGCCGGCAATTTCGCCTGCATCCTCGCCGATGGATATATGCCCTTTACTTTCCACGGCACCAGTCAGGGTCAACGCCGCTGAGTCCTTGAGCAGTGAGACGAGCCTGCCGCCCATGCGACCTGCCGCGCCTGCCACAATCACTTTAATCATGAGCGACCCTCGTTAGGCGTTAGGGGTGAGGCGTACGGGGGGGGGATTGAGAGAGGCGCCTTCTCCTTACGCCTAACGCCTCACGTTTCACGTCAAATCAACCCGTAGTCCTTCAGCACGCGCGCGAGTTTCTCACGGTTCTCCGTGGACAGCGGACTCAGCGGTAGACGCAGTTCGCCATCGATCTTCCCCATCATGGCCAGCGCTTCTTTGACCGGAATGGGATTGGTCTCATAAAAGAGCCCGGTGAAAAGGGGATACATTTTGAAATGCAGCCGCCTGGCTTCCTCAAGCCTGTTCGAAGCGAAGGCATCCACCATCGCAGCCATGTCGGCCGGCGCGATGTTGGCGGTCACCGTGATCACGCCTATTGCTCCTACAGCCATCATAGGGAGCGTGAGCGGATCATCGCCCGAGAGCACGGTGATCCGATCCCCACAGGCCTGCACGATCTCGGACACCTGCTGTACGGAGCCGCTTCCTTCCTTGATCGCAACAATGTTACGAACCGACGCCAACCGCGCCACGGTAGAGGGCAGCATGTTCACGCTGGTTCTGCTCGGAATGTTGTAGAGCACGATCGGCAGGTCCACCGATTCAGCCACCGCCTTGTAGTGGCGGTAGAGCCCCTCCTGCATCGGCTTATTGTAGTAAGGGGTGATCAACAAGGCGCCGTCGGCTCCGACCGATTTGGCGTGCTTGGTCAGCGCAATGGCTTCCTCAGTGCAGTTGGACCCTGCGCCGGCGATCACGGGAACCCGTCGTTTGACTGCCTCGACGCTGAACGCCACCACACGCTCATGTTCCTTGTGCGAGAGCGTGGCGGACTCGCCGGTGGTTCCACAAGGGACAATGCCGTCCGTGCCATTGGCGATCTGGAACTCGATGAGATCGCCTAGGGCGCGTTCATCCACCCGTCCCTTTCGGAACGGGGTCACGATCGCGACGATCGAGCCTGCAAACATAAAAACCTCTCGTGAGGGGTGAGGCGTGAGGCGAGAAGAGGAGTGTTCACCCCTCACGCCTTACGCCTCACACCTCACGGCTATTGTTGCCAGGCATCCGGCAAGATCCGTCCTTCAGACACGGCTCTGGCATCACCCTGCAAGTAGATATCGGTGAATGAGTTGCCGCGCGACGCAAAATACACCGTCAGTTCCAGTCCACTCTGGGGAATCAACGTCACTGGAGATTCCACCTTGGCCAAGAGGCTGGCAATCAGTGCCGAGGCGATGGAGCCGGTCCCGCAGGCTAAGGTCTCGGCCTCTACGCCCCGCTCGTAGGTCCTGATCTGTATCCGATGCGGGTCCAGGATTTTAATGAAATTCACGTTGGCGCCAGCCGGCCGAAAGAGTTCGTGATAGCGGGTTGGGCGTCCGATCCCCACGAGGTCCACTGTCTCTGGATCGTCCACGAGAAAGACGCAGTGCGGCACTCCCGTGTCAATAAAGTGCGCCTCGCGCTCTATCCCGTTGATCGAGACCCGGAGGTGCAGTCGAAGCCCCGTTGGGTTCGGAAACCGAACCTTGACTGCCGTCAGTTCTCGCGCACTCTCGGATTTCCGACCTAAGGGCCCAGACACCATTTCAGCTTCGATGATCCCGGCAAGGGTCTCAAAGCGCATGCGTCGC
>VBOJ01000247.1 GCA_005877775.1 Nitrospirota bacterium
GTGGGATCACCTTGTCCTGAAGACCGTGGATAATTGTGGTCTTGACCCGTCTCGGAAGCGCCTGCCGCCTTTTCCACAAATCCTCGCTTTCCTCCACCCATTTCCAGGAGAGCGGATAGTCGCGATGCAGCTCGTCGTCATCGTAGGGCATCCAGCCCCTGTGATACCAGGCCTGCCTCCGCTCCGGCGAAACCTGCCTGGCCCGCTCGCCCATCATGTTGAAGGCCGGGGCGATGAGCAGCAGGTCCTTCACCACTTGGGTCTCCTGAGCCACCAGCCAGGCCAGCCACCCACCCAAGGAGGACCCGATGATGGTTAATGGCGCGCCCTGATCCAGCATCCTGACCACCGCCCAGGCATCTTCCAGCCAATTGCACAGCGTGTAGTCCTTGAAATCCCCTTCCGATTCCCCATTGCCCCGAAAATCAAAGCAGCAGAAGCTCCACTGGCGCTCGCTGCACCATTGCGCCAGCGCCCGGCTCTTGTTGCCCCACCGCTTGGAGAGAAATCCAGTGATAAACAGGATCTGCCGTCCCTCCCCAAAGAGGCGATCCCCACGGATCAACTTCCCATCCGCGCCCTTCAACTCGAATGGCTTAGTGTCAGTCATCGTGTCTTCTTTCTTCTTTTCGCTTGGTCAGGACGAGCAGCACATCCTTTATGATTCTGGCCAGCATGTGCGCCGGCCTGATCCTGGTTGTCATGGGCCTGTCACGCATGGGCAGGTTTGTGAGCCTGGTTCCCGACTCGATCGTGGTTCGTAATCTGACGGCGAGTTCTTAGGTTCCTGCGCTATTGGAAGGCCGATTCGAGATCCTGATCCAGAGTGAACACAATGATGCGTTCCCCGATCTGGGTGTCGATATCGGTAAAAAGGCCGGCCGTTTTGGCGCCGGTGAGTTCGTCTACCTGCTGACTCAGCTTCTCCCGCCCTTGCGCGATCAGGGTCTGACGCAGCCGCCGAACCATTTCGACTCCCTCTGCGGTCTTCGCCAGTTGCCGTTCGGCCGGCGTCAGAACCCCTTTCAGGCGGACCAAGACGATGTCTTTGATAATAAAGACCCGTACGTCCTCCGGCCCCCGGCCCATGAATTCCTGCTCGAACTTGATGACAGCGTTGCGAATGGCGCTTTCCACCTCGCCTTTAGTCCGTCCGTCTTTCACAAGCCCTATATTTCCCATGGAGATGCCTAGAAGACCTACACGGTTTGGGCCTAATGGCAGGTTGTGAATTAACGCGCGCTTATGGTATGACACCTCCTCAAAGAATTGCAAACGATGGGGCCCCAAGTCTTAGTCTCGCACAGACAGGTGGACCCATCACCGAAAATCCGATCACGGTGGCAGGTAGGGTAGCTGGCTCTCCGGCGTGAGAGGCCAGTCACAGTACGAGCCAGCCGGACGCCCATTGGAAAGGGTGGGGAACCGGCTGGCTTTTTTTAACGCCAAAACCCACTGACTCCTATGCCGCCTGCCGACGGCCAGGTTAGGGCTGACTTCCCCATGAGGGGGGCCATGCGCCACAGCCTCCATTCGAAGCTCACGCACGCTGCCGAGAACTTCCACGTGTCGTCATCTGCGTTGCAAAGAGTTTAAGGTGAGCCATGTCCTACGTGATCCTCGTCCCGCTACTTCCTCTGCTAGCCGCAATCGTGATCGGAATCGCTGGCAGCGTGCTGCGTAAACGGAGTGTCAGGATCGCCGCGCCAGCCGTCATCGCGGCCTTCGCAGGTGCCGTCGCGACGCTGGTTCTGGTCACGTTGAACGGTCCGATCAGCGTCCGTTTCTACGAACCGAGCACGGCGGGCCTTTCCGTTCTCTCGTTGGGCTTCTACATTGATCGTCTGAGTGCTGTCATGATGGTACTGATCACGGGTGTGAGCACCATCATCTATCTCTATTCCATGCGCTACATGCAGCAGGAACGAGGCTACGCCAGGTTCCATGCTCTTCTGGCCCTCACCACCTTTGTGCTTCTGTGCATGGTCTCAAGCGCTAACATCTTGATGCTCTTCATATTTTGGCAACTCCTGAGCTGGCTCTTATACCTCCTTTCCTATCATTATTCACATCCCCCAACCATCGAGGGCGCCTTCAAAACGTATGCCGTGCTGCGGGTGGGGGATGTGGCTTTCCTTTCAGGAATCATCCTGGCATATCGTCTCTACGGGACCTTGGAATTCCAGCCGCTCTTCGCCCGGGCCGCCGAGGTTCCAAGCACCTTTTCGCTATGGCCTGGCAGCGGGCTCGAGATCAGCGCTGTCACTGCCATAACCCTGCTGATCTTCATCGGGGCCATGAGCAAGTCGGCCCAGTTCCCGATGCATGTGTGGCTGCCCGCATCCCTCTACGCTCCCACACCGGTCCATGCCCTGTTGCATGCAGGAATCATCAATGCGGGCGGGTTTCTGATCAACCGGCTTGCGCCGCTTTACGGACTCGCTCCCGACACGTTGCACGTGGCCTTCGTGATCGGTGGCCTCACAGCGATCATCGCAGCAGCCATCATGCTGACGCAGTCGGATATCAAGACGATGTTGGGCTTCTCAACCATAGGGCAGATGGGCTACATGATCATGGAGTGCGGGCTGGGTGCGTTCGCCTTGGCGATCTTTCATCTCATCGCGCACGGACTTTTTAAGGCCACTGTATTCTTAAACTGTGGCAACGTGATCCACATGGCCCGCCAGGAACCGAGATTTCCTCCCGAGCATATCCACGAAAAGGCTGAGGCCTTACCGCGCCTCCCCTGGGCCACCGGAGTCGTCATGACGTTGCTGCTTCCCCTGATTATCCTGCTGGCTGCGCATGGGGTCCTGCGCGTGCCCCTGCGGGACGCCCAGGGCGCGGTGATTTTTCTGTTTTTCGCCTGGGTCACGTCGGCGCAGGCCATCTTGAGTCTGTATCGGCTGAGAGCCGTCGGGTCGTGGAAGGTCGCCGGCGTCATGGTCTTCACCATGTTCCTCGTGATCGGCACGTATCTCTGGGCAGCGGAAAGCTTCACATATTTCCTGTACCCGGCTCCCGGCGAAGCGGCCCGGTACTTCGAGGCTGCAGCATTCCCCCCATGGCTCTTCGACTTGTTTGTGGTGACCGTGACGGTCCTCATCATCGGAGGTTGGACGGTGGTCTATACCAACGTGAGGGGCGAACACATTTTGATTCCGCGATGGGGCCTCGGGCTCATGCCGCGTCTGTATATGTGGTTCTGGAATCGCCTGTATATTGATACGGTGTACATGAGGCTCGGGCAGGCACTGTCTCGTCTGGCCCGTCGCGTGGATGCCGCTCTACCGGAATGGCTCCCGTGAGGAGAGCATGATGCATGAGGTATTGGTTGTGACCATCCTGCCATTCCTAGGCGCCACAATCAGTCTGTTTCTCTGGTCGCGTCCCCGAGTCGTGAAGGCGGCAGCCCTGCTTGTGGCAGGCGTGACAGTGATCGGACTCGCAAGCGGCGCAGTGACGGGCAGCGATCCGACAGCGACCGCGCTGATGACGCTCATCGCCGTTACGGCATTTGTGGCCGTCCTCGGTCAACAGCTCACCCGGCAGGCGCCGCTGTCGATCGTGGTGGGGCTGATCATCCTTGGACTGAGCTTGGCAGCGCTGGCTGGCAGCCAGCCAGTGGAACACACGTTCCTGGGCTGTATCATGGGCACGGTTGCGCTCCTATTATTATGGAGAGCTATCGGACCGGCGGATGCCCTTGCCTGGGGAGCCGTGGCGGGGTTGGGTGTCGGGATACTGGCCCTTGCGGCGTCGGCCGTGGTGTCTGGATCAATCGCCGCCGTCTTGCAACTGGTCGCCTGTGCCATCCTGCTTCCACTCTTCCCGCTGCAGGCGGCCTTCGTGGGATCACTGAGCAACCTGCCGGGCACTCTTCCGGCCTTTCTGGCTGTCGTCCTGCCCTGCCTGGGTTGGCATGGCATCGTCTCGCTCACGTCCGAGGTCCCGGTACCTCTCATACACACGGTCATCGCACTGGCGCTGGTCGGAGCACTGTATGAAGCTCTGCGGGCCTCGGTCCAATTCCATCTGGCCCGGATAATCGTCTCCATCACGACAATCCTGTTCTCCCTCGTTTGGTGGCACGTGGGCGCGACCGGCAAGGCGGCCCCCGAGGCGGGCTGGTACCTGAGCACCGTGAGCCTTGCGGCGAGCGGCCTCTTGCTGGCCGGGCACCAGTTGGAGGCGCGGTACGGCTTCCTGGATCTGGACAAACTCCGCGGCCTCGCACGCCCGACGCCGCGGTTTGCCACGCTCGTCGGACTTTTGCTCATGGCGGCCATGGGCCTGCCGCTCTTCGGGGTCTTCTCGACCTTCATGGCGATGATGATTGCCTCCCCTTCGCCCATGCCGCAGAGCGGCGTCATCGTGCTTCTGATTTGGCTCATCGCGTCGCTGCTGCTTATGAGGCTTCTTCAGCGTCTGCTCTGTGGTCAGCCGAAGCCGGACGTGGTGTATCAGGACCTAACCCTGACCGAGCTTCTCCCGTTGGTCCTGGTGCTCTCTCTGTTGGCGCTCGGCGTGCATGTCCCGGTGCATCTCTTCCAGCCTGCCGCTCAGGCCCACGTGACCGTGGTTGCGGAGGGAACCCCATGACGCAGACCTACTCCGACACGCAGCGCATGGCGTTGCGCTCGCAGGTCAAACTGGCGAGTGAGATCGTGGCTCCCTACTGGCCCATGCGCACCTTCATTCACCACAATCCACTTCATGAATTGGAGTCTCGTTCCTTCCACGAGGCGGTCCAGCGAGGGCAGCATTTGCTGGGCGGGCGCGGGTACCTGCCCAGTGAACACTATCGCCTGTATTACCGGGAAGGCCGGATTCGTCCCGAGCATGTGGACGCGGCGCTGCGCCCCCTGGCTCAAGACGTTTCGGTAAGGATCGGCGACCGGCAGGTCTCGCAGCCTGATGTCCTCCGAGCCCACCTGCTCCATGGAATCAGCGCTCCGGCTGAGGAGAGCCTGGAAACGCTCTGTGAGCGCGCTCCCGAGCGGGATGTACTGACGGCACTGACGGACCGTCTGCACGAGACGCTCAGGCCGCCGAGCGTCGAGGAGCGGGGTCAAGAAGCTGTCCGAGAGGACCTCGCCGCGCTGGGCCAGAAACAGACGCTGGCAGCCTGGTGTGACCATGCCCTGGGCACCGGCCTCGTCGCCCGCATCAATGACGAGCTGATTCGATGGTGCGCCGCCTTCCTGGACGAAGGCCA
>VBOJ01000109.1 GCA_005877775.1 Nitrospirota bacterium
GAGGTCCAGAGCAGCGAGCCCCAGTGAGAGGGAACTGTCGGATCGAGGCGAGGAGCGTGAAGAGGCCGCGATCGCCGCGAGAAAATTCGACTCCGTTGCTGGCAGCAGTTCGGTGTCGATCAGCGTCCCAGGCGTGTAGAGGCGGACCACCTCGCGGCGAACGAGCCCCTTGGCGAGCTGCGGGTCTTCCACCTGATCACAGAGGGCCACTGTCCGTCCGGCCTTGAGCAGCTTGGCAATGTAGCCGGTTGCTGCGTGGTAAGGGACACCGCACAGCGGGACTGGCTCGGCGCGGGCCTTGTCTCGAGAGGTTAAGGCAATGCTGAGGAGTTGAGACGCCACCTCCGCGTCCTTATAGAACATTTCATAAAAATCACCTACGCGGAAGAAAAGAATTGCGTCCTGGTAGGAGTTCTTGATGTCCCAGTACTGACGCATTAGAGGGGTCAGATCGGCTTCATTCATCCTGAAGCTCCTCAACGATCCCACGCTCACGCGTCCCCTGCTTGCCGGGCGCGTGCAGCACCTTTCCCATCGATTGCCGGAGCCGTTCAAGGTCAGCCTCCACCTCCTGCAAGGCTCTTGTCTTTCGTCTGAGTTCAATCCGTCCTCGGACCCAAGGTGGAAACAAGAGGATGGAGGCGACGAGGAGACCGATGGCAAAGGCGCTGAGGATCGGCTTGTAAATGTGCGTGGAGGCCGAGCGCAGTCCGAAGAAATAACGGAGGGTGACCTCTTGCTCCTGGTTTTGGAGGAAGAAGGTCAGGGAGAGCAACAACAGGATGCCAACCAGGATGAGCCTGATCATAGCGGTAATTTCGTCCTCTTCGGCCTCCGTCCAGAGCCTTGTCTCAGTTTCCCCGCTTCCTGACGCATCGCCAGGCGGAATCCGGCACGCAGTTTCCGGTAGGTCGCGCGGAGATGCTCAGGGATGACCCGAGTCTCGGAAAACAGCGGCATGAAATTCGTGTCGCCGTTCCAGCGAGGGACGATATGTAGGTGCACATGGCCCTCGATGCCGGCTCCGCTGACGCGTCCGAGGTTCATCCCGACATTAAAGCCTTCTGGTCTGATCTCTGCCCGCAGCACCCGAAGCGAAAGGTTCGTCATCCGGATCAGGTCGAGGGCGCCATCGGCGGGCAGCGCGTCCAAGGTTTTGACGTGCGCATAG
This sequence comes from Nitrospirota bacterium, assembly GCA_005877775.1. GTDB lineage: Bacteria > Nitrospirota > Nitrospiria > Nitrospirales > Nitrospiraceae > NS-7. The sequence goes on from VBOJ01000109.1 coordinate 1,172, forward strand.
GGCGCGACCATGAGATGACCACTGTTGTAAGGAAAGAGGTTCATCATGATGAATCCGTGCTGCCCTCGGTGGAGCAGCAGGTTGTCCGAGTCTCGTTGTTCCCGCACCTTCAAGCAGAAGATACATCCTCTCGGCTTTCTGGCGTTCTTGATGTAAGCCATGCGCCAGGGCGCCCATATGATCTTCATCGAATAGGCCGCGCCAGCTGAAGGCTATCCGCAGCCTTCAAGGCCTCGTGTTGCTTCAGCACACGAGCCAACAGGCCTCGCATGGCTGTTCCCCTGGCCCTCAGGATAACTTTCCTGGTGCGGGCGCTCCGGTGGCTCAGATACACCTCGAAGCGATTATCCGGCAACTCCAAGAGGCCCTTGTCGGCCCACTCGATTGCCACCACAGTCTGACCGTCTAGATAGTCCGAGATGCCGATGTGCTGCAGTTCAGGCTGGGCCTCGATGCGGTACAGATCGACATGCGCAAGGGGCACACGACCTTGATACTCGTGGATCAGGACGAAAGTCGGGCTGTTCACGATATGAGGAGGCACTTCGAGTCCGGCTGCGATGCCCCGCACAAGCGTGGTCTTTCCCGTCCCCAGCTCTCCGTACAGCGCCAAGACCTCCCCTCCTTGTAATGACTGGCCGATGAAGCGACCGAGCTGTTCGGTGTCGGTCGCCGACCGAAGAAGAGCGCGCCATTCGTAGAGCTCTGACATATCCCTGCCTCCGACGGGTGAGCGTCAGGATCGAGATCGGGGAAGATTGGGACCGGACACTCCTTGCGCTTTAGACCGCAAGGGGAGAGACCACCTGAGTGAGGGCATGGGGAATTCGCTCGATCAAGTCTCCCGCGGTCATACCTGCGATTCCCAATGAAGCTGCCGCCAAATCACCCGCTAAGCCATGGAGATAAGTGCCGGCACGGGCTGCGTCCCAGGCGTTCAGACCCTGGGCCACCAAGCCGACGATGATCCCGGTGAGGGCATCGCCGGTTCCTGCAGTGGCCATGCCGGGATTGCCGGTCGGACAGATCGCCACCTGTCCGTTTGGATGAGCCACGACCGTCCGAGCTCCCTTCAAGACCAGAATGACCCCGCGTTGCTGGGCAAAACGGCTGGCTGTCCCGATGCGATCGGCGTTGACCGACTGAGGCGCGGCCTGCCCTTCCAGCCGAGCCATTTCGCCTGGGTGCGGGGTCAGAATGAGGGGGACCTTGCACTCCGCGAGCAAGGCTGGGCGTCCAGCCAGCGCATTCAGCGCGTCCGCGTCCAGTACGGAAGGTTTCTCCAACCTGGTGATTAGCGCGTGGATCAGTTCAGCGGTTTCCGGGTGGGTCGTCAAGCCCGGACCGATCGCGACGGCACTTCGGGCATTCGTAAACGCGACGAGCTGATCAAGTCCGGACGGTGCCAGAGTTCGTGCCTTTGTTTCAGGCATGGGAACCGTCATCACTTCCAACAGCTTGGCCTCGAGGGTGTCGTTCACGCTCGCTGGCGTGGCAACTGTCACCAGGCCAGCCCCCACCCGAAGCGCCGCTCTCGCAGCAAGGGCGGCTGCACCGGTTTTCCCCACCGATCCGGCAATGACTCCGACGTGTCCGTAGGTGCCCTTATGCCCGGATGGCAGTCGGACAGGGAGAAGACGGCGAGTCTCGTCCCGCGTGATCAACGAAATTCGACTGTCAACCGCATCCATATACGATGGCGGAATGCCGATGTCGGCGATACGGATTATCCCGGCATGATCGATACCGGGCCCGACGTACAAGCCAAGCTTCGGGAGCCCAAACGTGACTGTCAGAGTGGCCCGAACGGCCACGCCAAGTACCTCTCCGGTGTCGGCGTGAATGCCTGACGGGAGATCAATCGCGGTCACCGGTCGGTCCGCGTCATTGATGCAGTCGATCGCAGTACGGTACGGCCCGGTGATCGGTGTCGAGAGTCCTGTCCCCAGGAGGGCATCCACGATCAGATCGCTGTTCCGAAGCAGCGTCTGCAGTTTGGCCCTGGAGGGACAGGCGAGGACGGGTGATGCGCCGCCGGCTCTCACGAATCGACGATACATCGTCTTGGTGTCACCGGCCGAGTCCGCCACTCGGGCCATGAGCAGTACCTGAACCCTGGCCCGTTTCCGCTTCAACAGGCGTGCGACCACAAACCCGTCTCCTCCGTTATGGCCCTTGCCGCAAAGAACCACCACGGTCTTGCCGGCTAAGGAGCCGAATATCTGCTCCATGGCGGCGACGACGCTGGTGCCGGCATTCGCCATTAGGGTGAGGCTTGGGATGTGGGCCTCCGTGATAGCACGGCGATCGAGGGCTTGCATCTGCGCGGCGGTCACGATCTTCATGATGTCAAGCGTGATGAGTGATGTGTAATGAGTGAAGAGAGTACTTGCTGGTCACGCGTCACCGATCACACATTGCGAGCAACTAGCGGTCTGCCGTGAGGATTGCCTCAGCAATCGCATAGTCTGCATCATGCGACAAGCTGACGTGGATACCTGTCACGCCGGCCTCCTGAAGCAAGGCCTCAACACGACCGTTCGCAGTGGCCACCGGCCTGCCGGCGGGATCGTTGAGCACTTGGATATCCACCCATCGAATGCCGCCGGACCAGCCGGTGCCAAGCGCTTTCAGGACCGCTTCCTTCACCGCAAAACGTCCGGCCAGAGAAGCGTAGGGGGAGGCCCGCCCGAAACAATACTCTCGTTCCGCGTCTGTGTAGAGCCGCTGCAGAAAGCGCTGTTGCCACCGCTCCGTGAGACTGCGGATACGGGCAATCTTGACGAGATCCAGGCCGACGCCGACAATCTTCATGTTCAATAAGGCCGGTAAGCGGTACTGCGTTTGCTGAGCAGAACGGCGGTCGATGTGTGAACGTCGGAAGGTCAGCTCACCAGTTGCTTCATCTCCCGCACGGCCTGCTCGAGACCGACTAGAACAGCCCTCGCGATGATGCTGTGGCCGATGTTGAATTCCACGATTTCGAAGATCTTCGTCAAGCGCCGGACATTGCGGTAGGTGAGACCGTGTCCAGCATTGACTCCCATGCCCACTTTGTAAGCCAGCTTGGCGGCCTGTGCGATGGCTTCGAACTCGACGTCTTCTTCCTTCGAACGACGGGCATTCGCGTAGCGACCGGTGTGAAGCTCGACGAAGTCTGCCCTCACCTTGTGAGCTGCCTTGATCTGGTTCAAGTCCGGTTCGATGAACAGGCTCACGGGAATGCCGCTGTCATGCAGAAGCTCCACGATTCGTTGAATCCGTTCCTGCTGACCGGCAACCTCCAGGCCTCCCTCGGTTGTCAGCTCCTGGCGACGTTCCGGTACCAGGGTCACGAGGTGTGGTTTGACGCTCAGGGCGATCTTGGCCATTGACTCTTCCGCTGCCATCTCCAAGTCCAGCTTGGTTTGGACAATCTCTCGCAACAGGGCGAGGTCGCGATCCTGAATGTGGCGTCGGTCCTCTCGAAGGTGGACGACCAGGCCATCGGCCCCAGCTAGCTCGACCAGCACAGCGGCAGCCAGAGGGTCCGGTTCTTTCCCTGCCCTGGCTTGCCGGAGTGTTGCCACATGGTCGATGTTGACACCCAGCCTGGCCACGTACCCTCCCGCGATCCCATGGCCATAGGGGACCCTCGGCCACGGGGATTCTGCTTGGGTTTGCAAAAGGTTAGCGCATTATTGCAAAAAATCAGGGGGGTAGCAAGAGGTATGAGTTCACCAAGCACCCACCAGGCGAATCCCTGCGGTCGCGCCTGTATAGTGGGGAACCATTGCCTGACACATGCCCTGCCTTATCTCGGTTACATCGAATGTCTTCACCAGCCTCACTCGATGGCCGTTTCAGGCCACGAAACTCGTCCAACACCCGATTAAAATTGACTGATTTGTATGGCTGCATTACAATGAAGCACTTTTTGCCGCGATGAGCGAGAATTCGGCCGAGAAGACTGGCCAGGTGGGGTGTAAGGTGGGGAAACAGTGGAAGGGTTTTACCGAATAAAACGGCTCCCGCCTTACGTGTTTGCCCAAGTCCAAGCCCTCAAGCTGGAGGCCCGACACCGAGGCGAAGATATCATTGATTTTGGCATGGGGAATCCTGATCAGCCGACCCCAAGCCATATCGTCGATAAGCTCGTCGAAGCTGTCAGAAACAGCAAGAACCATCGCTACTCGGCGTCGAGGGGGATCACCAAGCTCCGTCATGCGATTACCGGCTGGTACAAGCGCCGCTACGATGTGGACTTGGACCCGGAGACTGAGGCGATCGTCACCATCGGGTCGAAGGAAGGCATCGCGCATCTCGCGCTGGCCATGATGGGTCCCGGCGATGTGGTGCTGGCGCCGACGCCGACCTATCCCATTCACATGTACAGCGTGATCATTGCCGGGGGAGAGGTGCGTGGAATCGCACTCAGCCCCGAGAGTGATTTCTTTGAAGACCTGATGCGGGTCTATCGCCAGACACTTCCCCGTCCCCGGATCTTGGTCATCAACTTTCCGCATAATCCGACCACGGCGGTTGTGGACCTGGAGTTTTTTAAAAAGATCGTGGCATTCGCCAAGGAGCACAATGTCATCGTGATCCATGACCTCGCCTATGCTGACCTGTGCTTCGACGGCTACCGCGCCCCGAGTCTCCTGCAGGTTCCGGAGGCAAAGGAGATCGGCGTCGAGTTTTACACTCTCTCCAAGAGTTACAATATGCCAGGATGGCGGGTCGGGTTCTGCGTCGGAAATCGCGAAGTGGTCGGCGCGCTGACCAAGATTAAAAGTTATCTCGACTACGGCATCTTCCAGCCGCTCCAGATCGCCAGCATCATCGCGCTGAATGGGCCGCAGGATTGTGTCAAGGAAACAGTGGTCCGCTATCAAAAGCGCCGGAACGAGTTAGTCAACGGCCTTAACCGAATCGGCTGGCCTGTCGAGAAACCGCGTGCGACGATGTTCGTGTGGGCGCGCATCCCGGTGCCGTACCGCGGGATGGGGTCGCTTGAGTTCTCCAAGCTGCTGCTCAGGGATGCGAAGGTCGCAGTCTCCCCTGGGATCGGGTTCGGGGACGGTGGGGACGAACATGTGCGGTTCGCGCTGGTGGAAAACGAGCACAGGATCCGGCAGGCCGTTCGGGGGATCAAGAAGGCCTTGAAGCTTGACGGAGTCAAACGATGAAGACTCGGATCGGAGTGGGCTTGGTCGGATTCGGGACGGTGGGGGCAGGGGTCGCCAAGATTTTGGTGGCAAACCGCGCCTTGATTCAGCGGCGTGTGGGAGTCCCGGTGGAGTTGGTCCGAGTGGCGGATCTCGATATCGCGAGGGACCGAGGGGTTTCGCTGCCACCGGGTATGCTGACCACCGACCTGCGTGAGGTGCTGGACGATCCTTCGGTCGACATCGTCCTGGAACTTATCGGGGGGTATGATGCCGCCAAGCGGGTGATCCTGGACGCGATGGCAAGAGGCAAGCAAGTGGTGACTGCGAACAAGGCACTGCTCGCGGTCCATGGGGAAGAAATCTTTGAGGCTGCTACACGGCACCGTGTGGATCTGGGATTCGAAGCCAGTGTCGGAGGGGGGATCCCCGTCATCCGCGCGCTGACCGAAGGGTTAGCAGCTAACACGATTCTGTCGATCTACGGGATTATTAACGGCACCTCGAACTATATCCTCAGCCGCATGACCAGTGTGGGGCAGGGGTTCAAGGAAGTGCTAGCAGAGGCGCAACGGGCTGGGTACGCCGAAGCCGACCCGACGTTTGATGTGGCCGGGATTGACTCAGCCCACAAACTCTCGATCATGGTGAGTCTGGCGTACGGCACGCCGGTCAACTTTAAGGATGTCTATACGGAGGGGATCAGCCGCATTACGCCGCTTGATATCACCTACGCCAAGGAATTCGGATACACCGTCAAGCTCCTCGGGATCGCCAAGTTTTCTGAGGGTGAGGTGGAGGCGAGGGTGCACCCCACAATGATTCCATCGACCTCGCCGGTTGCGCACGTGGAAGGGGTCTACAATGCCATTCAACTTGTTGGGGATGCAGTGAACGATATCGTGCTCTATGGCCAGGGCGCTGGCTCGATGCCGACCGGCAGTGCGGTGGTCAGCGATGTCATCGACATCGCGCGCAATCTGCTGAAAGGTGCGTCCGGTCGGGTGCCACCTGCTTCCTTTCAACAGGATCAGCGTCGCCCGCTCCGCATCAGGCGGATGGAAGAGATCGTCTCTCTATATTACTTGCGGTTCATGGTGCTGGACCGGCCGGGCGTGCTGTCCCAAATCTCAGGCGTGCTGGGGCGCCACGGTATTAGTATCTCGTCGGTTCTTCAGCAGGGCCGCAAGGAGGGTCAGACGGTGCCGGTGGTCATTATGACCCATACCTCGACCGAGCGGGACGTCCAGGCTTCGCTCCGGGAAATCGATCGGATGCCCTTTATTTCCGAGCCCACCACGTTAATCCGCGTCGAGGGGCATGACGAGTGATGCATGTGCCCCGTTAGATACGCCCTCACAATTCACGTGGTGTCTGATCCATGATCCGCTGGCGCGGTGTCATCGAAGAGTATCGAAAGTTCCTGCCGATCACGGAGAAGACGCCTGTCGTCACGTTGGGCGAGGGGAATACCCCGCTCATCCATGCCAGGCGCCTGGGCCGCAAGATTGTTCCCGGGGTCGAGCTGTATCTGAAGTTTGAGGGGGCGAATCCCACCGGCTCCTTCAAGGACCGCGGGATGACCCTGGCCATTTCCAAGGCGCACGAAACGGGAGCGAGAGCTGTGATCTGTGCGTCAACTGGAAACACGTCGGCGTCCGCTGCTGCCTATGGCGCCCGGGCGGGATTGGCGGTGTACGTGCTCATCCCGGCTGGAAAGATCGCCATGGGCAAGCTCTCCCAGGCGATGATGCACCAGGCGACTGTCATCCAGATCGAGGGGAACTTCGACCAAGCTCTTGCGATTGTCAAAGACATCGCATCGACCCACAAGATCGAGTTGGTCAACTCGATCAATCCGTTCCGGATCGAAGGGCAGAAGACCGCCGCGATGGAGGTCTGCGACCAGCTTGGATTCGCTCCCACTGTCCATGTCTTGCCGGTCGGCAATGCCGGGAACATCACGGCCTACTGGCGAGGCTATACCGAGTATCGGGCCGCCGGTCAGATTACCCGCTTACCCAGGATGATGGGATTTCAGGCGGCGGGCGCGGCCCCGATCGTGCTGGGTCATGTCGTGGAAGATCCGCAGACCGTCGCGACGGCAATCCGGATCGGTAATCCCGCCAGCTGGAAGTCGGCCATCCAGGCAGTGGAGGAGTCGGCCGGCAAGATCGACATGGTCACGGATCAACAGATCCTGGAGGCGTACGGGCTGGTTGCAGCCGAGGAAGGGGTCTTCTGTGAGCCGGCCTCTGCGGCGTCAGTGGCGGGAGTCATCAGGCTACGCGAGGCCGGTATGCTCAAGGAAGGTGAGACGGTGGTCTGCACCTTGACCGGCCATGGGCTGAAGGATGCCGACACAGCTATGAGCGTCTCACGCCAGCCGCGCACGGTGAAGGCCAACCGCGATGATGTGGCCCGCTTGTTGAGTCTATGAGCAAGGACGACAAGTGAAGTACGTCATCCTGCACGGTGCTGGTATGGCAGATGTCCCCAGGGAGGATCTGGGTGGCAAAACACCACTACAGGCGGCAGCCACCCCCTATATGGATGCAGTGGCGCACAAGGGAGAGCTTGGCCTGGCGACGATTCTTGCCGATGGCCACGCGGCGGGAAGCGACGTCACGCAGTTGGCGATCTTGGGCTATGACCCACGCAAGTTTTATCAGGGTCCAGCCCCTTTTGAGGCGGCTGGGCTGGGTGTCACGGTGGGAGAGCATGATGTCGTGTTTCGGTGTAGTATGGTGACGCTTCGGGCGAATGCCGCGCAAGGTAAAGGAGGCCAACAGCCTGAGATCAAGAAGCTGGGGCCGCACGTGGTCATGGAGGACGCCACAGCTGGCGGCATCGAAACCGAAGAGGCCCGAGAGTTGATTGATGCTGTCAACGAGCAGCTCGGCTCCGAAACCATCCAGTTTTATCCCGGTCCTCGGCATCGGCACCTGATGGTCTGGGTCGGGGGAAAGTCGCGAGCAACCTGTGTCAATCCACACGATATCGTTGGGCGGTCGATTAACGAGCACCTGCCGACTGGTGATGGATCCGATATTTTGCGGAAACTGATGGAAGCCTCGCTGATCATTCTGCGTGATCATCCCGTCAACGATCAGCGACGGGAAGCCGGGCAAAAGCCAGCGCATTGCCTCTGGCTGTGGGGACAGGGTCGAGCCCCACGACTGCCGAATCTAGCAGAGCGGCATCAGATCACCGGCACGATCGTCTCAACCAGTGACCTGCACCGAGGGATCGCCCTTTGCGCCGGCTTGGAGGCTGTCGATCCAGCTTCACTTACCGATTCCGACGGCACGGATTTCCTCAGCCACGGCGTGACGGCGCTGGGCGAGCTCGCCAAGAAGGACTTGGTGTATGTGCATGCCGAGGTCCCGCCTCAGGTGGCCCTGGGGACGGATTCCAAGGCTCGGCTCAAGGTCTTGGAGGAATTCGATCAGAAGGTCGTCGGGCCCATTTTGGACGGGCTCCACAAGCTGGGGGCGTATCGCCTGCTCCTCATCTGTGACCATGCTGCAGCCGCCGGCATCCGCCCCGGTGTAGGCCAGCAAGCGGTCTATACGCTCTATGAGGGGGCCTCTCAGAAAGAGAAGGCAGGCAAGAGGGGGTTCAGCGAAGTTGATGCCGAGGCCATTCAAGCCGGAGCTCGGGAAGCCACCAAGCTGATCGCCAGGCTCCTCCCGCGCGGTTGACGCTGAGCATGGCCCTCATCGTTCAGAAATACGGCGGCACCTCTGTCGGAAGCGTAGAGCGGATTCACCGCGTGGCGGAACGGGTCGTGCAAGCCAGGCAGGCCGGACACGACCTCGTGGTGGTGCTCTCGGCCATGAGCGGTGAAACCGACCGGCTGGTGCGGCTTGCGCATGAGGTCACCCCCTGTCCCGATGAACGCGAGATGGACATGCTGCTGTCCACTGGCGAGCGAGTGGCGATCGCGCTGCTCGCCATGGATTTGAGGGGACGCGGCATCAATGCGCGATCCTTCACCGGTCGCCAGGTCGGCATCATCACCGACAGCTCGCACACGAAGGCGCGGATCGCCCGCGTCACGGCTGAACGGATCAGAGAGGCGTTAGCCGGGGGAATCATCCCCATCGTGGCCGGGTTTCAAGGGATCAATGAACGGTCCGACGTCACGACACTGGGGCGAGGCGGATCGGACCTCACCGCCGTGGCCGTGGCCGCCGCGCTGAAGGCGGATCGCTGCATCATCTATACGGATGTGGATGGGGTCTATACGGCGGATCCCAATATCGTGCCGTCGGCGAGGCGGTTGGACAAGGTCTCCTATGAGGAGATGTTGGAACTGGCGAGCCTGGGCGCCAAGATTCTCCAGAGTCGCTCGGTAGAGTTTGCGGCGCGGCATGGCGTGCCGGTGGAAGTCAGATCCAGTTTCAAGGAGGGGCAGGGAACACTCGTGACTACAGAAGACATGGACATGGAACGGGTGGTAGTCTCCGGCGTGACGGGGGACCGGCATCAGGCCAAAATCACGATTATCGGGGTTCCGGACCGGCCGGGCATCGCGGCTCGTATTTTCGGGCCGGTCGCGGAGGCAAACATCATCGTCGATATGATCATCCAGAACGTCAGCCAGGCCGAGCTCACGGATATTTCGTTCACGGTGCCGCGCGTGGATCTCGGCAAGGCCGTGACTCTGGTGCAGCGCGTCGCCAAAGAGATCGAGGCGAAGTCCGTGGGCGTCACCGATGCCATTGCCAAGGTGTCGCTGGTCGGTGTCGGGATGCGCTCGCACTCCGGGGTGGCAGCGCGGATGTTTGCGGTGCTTTCCCGAGAGGGCGTCAATATCATGATGATCAGCACCTCCGAGATCAAAATCTCCTGCGTGATCGATGAAAAGTACCTGGAGCTTGCGATGCGTGCGCTACATGCGGCGTTCGGCCTGGACGAGGCATCCGGACGTGAGGAGTAAGGGGTGAGGCGAAAGGCGAAGCGAAAAAGCCACAAAATGGTGGGGAAAGTAAAGAAAGGCATGAACAGCGAAGTACGAAGCAAGGGGGAGAATCGAAATCTTCAACTCACGCCTCACCCCTCACGCCTCACGTCTGCAATCGAAGTATATGACACGACCCTGCGCGATGGGGCCCAGGCCGAAGACGTCAGTTTTTCGGCCGAGGACAAGGTCGGCGTCGCCAAGAAATTGGATGAGCTCGGGGTGCCGTACATCGAGGGCGGGTGGCCTGGCGCGAATCCGAAGGATATCGAATTTTTCCGGATGATCAAGACCGTCCCGCTCAAGCACGCCACCGTGGTCGCCTTCGGTTCGACGCGAAAGGCCAGCAACCCTGTGCAAAAGGACCCGAACATCCAGGCCCTCCTCGCGGCCGACACGAGCACCATCACGCTGTTCGGGAAAAGCTGGGGCTTCCATGTAACTGAGGCCCTGAGCATTTCGTTGCACAAGAATCTGGAAATTATCGGGGACTCGATCTCCTTTCTGCGCGAAAAGGGTCGGCGCGTCTTTTATGATGCCGAGCATTTCTTCGATGGGTACAAAGCGAATCCGGACTATGCATTGCAGACACTTCGCCGGGCAGTTGCGGCTGGAGCCGAGCGCGTCATCCTCTGCGACACCAACGGCGGCACCATGCCCTGGGAGATCAGGGAGATCTGTGCCGCGGTGAAGAGAGAGTGCGCAGTGCCTCTGGGCATTCACGCGCACAATGACACCGAAATGGCGGTCGCCAACTCGTTGGTCGCGATCGAGGCGGGGATCGTGCAGGTGCAGGGAACGATCAACGGGATCGGGGAGCGGTGCGGGAATGCCAATCTCTGCTCGATCCTCCCAAATCTGGAGCTGAAGATGGGGCGGCCGGTGTTGGGAGACCGTCGCTTGGCGCGCCTGCGTGAGGTGTCGAATTTCGTGACGGAGATCGCCAATCTCATGCCCAACAAGCATCAGCCCTATGTGGGTGATTCTGCGTTTGCCCACAAGGGCGGGGTCCACATCCACGCCGTCCAGAAGAATCCGGCGACCTACGAGCATATCATTCCCGAACGGGTCGGCAACCGCCAGCGCATGCTCGTCTCGGACCACGCCGGGCGGAGCGGCCTGCTGGGGAAAGTGGAAACCTACGGCATCCGGTTGTCAAAAGACAATCCCAAGCTCCACGAGCTGCTGGCGACGCTCAAAGATCTCGAAAATCAGGGGTATCAGTTTGAGGGCGCGGAAGGGTCGCTGGAGCTGTTGACGCGGAAGGCGGTCGGCAGGCATCAGCCCTCGTTCCAACTGCTGGGGTTTCGAGTCATCGTGGAAAAACGCCGTGCCGATGAGTCGCCCATCTCAGAGGCCACTGTAATGGTCAAGGTCGGTGAGGCGATCGAGCACACGGCCGCGGTCGCAACCGGGCCGGTCAACGCGCTGGACCAAGCTCTCCGGAAAGCGCTCGAGAAATTCTATCCCCAGCTCCGTGAAGTCAAATTGCTGGACTACAAAGTGCGGGTCTTGACCGCCAGCCGAGGAACCGCCTCGAAGGTGCGTGTGCTGATTGAGTCAGGTGATCATAAAGAAAAATGGGGAACCGTTGGTGTCTCCGAGAATATTATGGAAGCAAGCTGGCAAGCTCTGGCGGATAGTATTGAGTACAAACTCCTGCCGACCGAGCGCTGACCCGGCGAATCGCGTCCTTCCGGGATACCAGGAATTCCCTTGACACGACAGGTAACCTCACGTAATTTATGCAAAATCTGATCGGGAGTGTGCCACTGATAGGATCGTCCTGAAGGGGGCCCTGCTGAGCCGTCAAGGGGGAAGTATGAGAAAGGCAGATATTGCGAACGAAATCTACCAGAAGGTCGGGGTCTCCAAAAAGGAGGCGTCGGATATTGTGGAATATATTCTTGACCTTCTGAAGTCGGTCCTCCAAAAAGGAGAGCCGGTCAAGATCGCCGGATTCGGAAATTTCATGGTTCGGAGCAAGGGAGCGAGGAAGGGAAGAAATCCTCGAACCGGTCAGGAGATCGGGATCACGCCACGACGGGTGGTCACCTTCCGTCCGAGCCAGGTCTTCAAAAAATACGTCAACCCCTAAGGGCTATTGACTGATTCGCCTAGGAGGCCACGAGGGGTGGGAATGGCGGCTGAGCCCAAGCTGGGCAGCAAGGTTTTTTACAAGATCGGAGAAGTCAGTCAGATCGCCAAACTTCCTGCCTATGTCTTGCGTTTCTGGGAGTCCGAGTTCGGTTTTTTGAAACCGCGGAAAAGCCGGGGGCGGCAGCGGTTGTATGTCCAACGGGACATCCAAACAGTCCTTGAGATCAAGCGCATGCTGTACGAGGAAGGCTATACGATCGCCGGGGTCAAGCGCTTCTGGGCTCGGCGGGGACGACATGGGAGCAAGCAGATGCGCCCACGCGAACTGGCCAAGCGGATGAGGGGAGACCTGCAAGCCGTTCTGAGAATCCTTGAGTCCTACCAGAATTGAAGCGTGATCGCATGCCGGTCGCCGTGAGAGCGGGTCATGATTTTGACGGGAAGCTCGGGACAGTCGGGGCGTGGCGCAGCCTGGTAGCGCACTCGCTTGGGGTGCGAGTGGTCGGCCGTTCAAATCGGCTCGCCCCGACCACGAGCGATGCTGTACATCGCTGCGGAGGGTGACTATTTCGCGTTCGCAGACGATGTGGGCATGATCCTCGATTCTGCGGTGGAAGGCACGAACAGCGGATAGCAGCGTGTTGGTGAACCGGTGCTGTGATGAAAAGCTGCCATGCGCAGCTTTTTTTGTTCCTGATACCTGAGTGACGATTCTCGTGACCAATGACGACGGGGTGACCTCGCCAGGCCTGCACGCACTGGCCGCGGCGATGAAAAAACTGGGGGACGTTTATGTAGTGGCGCCTGACCGCGAGCGAACTGCCGTGGGTCACGCCCTGACGCTCCATAAACCGCTCCGAATCAACCGCCTTGACAAGCGTGTCTATTCAATTAACGGAACGCCGACCGATTGCGTGAATCTGGCCATCAAGAAACTGCTGCGCAACCTACCGGCGTTGGTGGTGTCGGGGATCAACAGAGGCGTGAACCTGGGCGATGATGTGACCTACTCGGGCACTGTCTCTGCCGCGCTGGAGGGGACGATCCTGGGCGTGCCTTCGATCGCGGTATCCCAGGAAGGGGACCGCGTGTTTCGGTTCGAGGTGGCGGCAGACTATGCCGTGCGTGTCGCCAGGGCGGTCCTCCGGTATGGCTTGCCGGAAGAACTCCTGTTGAGTGTGAA
>VBOJ01000244.1 GCA_005877775.1 Nitrospirota bacterium
GGTGCATGATTTGACGACCGTAACGGCAGAAATCTCCGTGTCGGAAAAAGAGATCGCGGACGTGGCCGTGGGGCAGGATGTCGTGCTCAAGGCCAGGTCTTATCCTGAGAAGACTTTTGAAGGGAAGGTCCTGGCAATCGCCACCACCGCAGCGCAGAAAGCTGACGGCGGGGCCGGAAGCACAGTCTTGGTCCTCACCCAGCTTGACAATGCGTCGCTTTTGCTCAAACCCGATATGACTGGGAACGCCAAGATCTTGTGCGGTAAGCGTCCAGTCTTCGCCTTAGCAACGAGGCGGATCGCGCGCTACTTCAGGGTCGAAGTGTGGTCATGGTGGTAAGGCTTCGCGCCACAGGAGAAAACAGATAGGGCAGCGCTAGATAAGGAGAAGGAGAAACATGACAATGGCAACGCTGGACGGGCTGGAAGATACGGGCAGAACTGATCCAGAGCAAATCAACCCCACTCTGGATACACATGTTTTTTTGCTTGGTCGCCCGCCTCTCACGAGATTTCTCGATTTTGTGGAGGATCTTGCGGTGAATGGCCGGGAAGCAGACGTCAAGGTTCTCACGGAGGAATGGCATGCTGCCAGAGCGTTGATTCGTCATATCGCCAAGGAGGAGCTAGGGTGGGTGGACAAGCCCCCGATTGGCCCACTGCCTTCTCGCATGATTCCGCTCCGAGATCAGCTTTTCAAGGATCCGGTGTTTCAACATGCGTCGTTTAATAAAGTCGGGACTGTCGAGGTCGGCATGGTCGAGCTGGACCGACTCGTTGTCTATCAAAAGCATATCGACCTGGCGCATGTCCAGCGCCTGAAGCAGAAACTGGGTCCCTCACCGAGCGAGGAAGAGATCTTCAAACTCTGTCTCCCCTTCGAACACCCGCAGCCCTTGATGCGATGGATGAAACCAACGAGCCACACCTATGTTTTTATCTCGCCGTCCAACGACATAAGGTACCTCGAGTCCACGATGCTCACATCCAAAAACCTCATGGACTATCCACCTCCTGGCGCGATTTGCGGCGTCGTCGGGGTCGTCGTCGGCTTCGGCTCCAACTTCTTCAATGTGATCCATGCGGAAGACCGCCTGGTGGTCCACAACGGGAGCCATCGGGCTTTCACGCTTCGGGACCTGGGGATCACGCATGCTCCCTGTATCATCCGACATGTAACGAACCGCGAGGAGCTTCGAGCGGTGACTTCATCCGACCTCCGGAGGAACCCCGATCTCTACCTCAAACATCCGCGGCCCTCTATACTTAAGGACTATTTTGACGCCCGATTGCGCAAGTTAATCGATGTTCCCAGGAGGTTGTATCAGATCACGGTCAAGTTCGACGTTGAATCCATCGACATCCCCGCCATGTGACTGTTGCAGACTGGATGAGGGATGGCGGCGCGGTCACGCCTGCAAGACATAGAGGCCGCCAAAGGCATCGGCATCTATGAGATTGTTAACGTTGCTCCTTCATCGCGGTCGAAGGCT
>VBOJ01000241.1 GCA_005877775.1 Nitrospirota bacterium
AACATCCAGTTCTTCTTTACCCCCTATTTCCTAGCATGCTCCGCCGCCTTGATCTTGTTCGCGGCCGGCCTTGCGATCGTGAACTGGGATGAGATCTCGCAAGACGCCAGCAGCCTGTTCCGGATCGACACGATCTTCTGGATCTGGCTCACAATTCTTGTCGTCACCACATTTCACGAATTTGCCCACGGGCTGACCTGCAAGCACTTCGGCGGG
>VBOJ01000242.1 GCA_005877775.1 Nitrospirota bacterium
GAACAAAGACGCGATTTCGGTCACCCCCCGTGAACATCGTGTCTTCCTCGTGTATGGTCTGGTCGCGGGGACCTTCTCGTTTTCTGTCCTCAGCGCGGCCGCTCTTTTTCTGGGCGGCTCCCTGATTGACAACTACCGGGGAGCTGGATTCGCCCTCTTCAGCGCCATCCTTCCCATCATCTTCCGCAAACCAGTAAAAAAGTCGATTGCGTATTTCC
>VBOJ01000243.1 GCA_005877775.1 Nitrospirota bacterium
TGCAGGTCGAGCGATTGGCCAACGCACAGAGCGCCGTCGAGAGGACTGAGAAGCTGTACGAACAGGGGAAACAGATGCAGGTCGAGCGATTGGCCAACGCACAGAGCGCCGTCGAGAAGGCCGAAGAGCGTCTCAACTATCAGAAAAAGGACCTGGAAAGGTACAAAGGCATATTAAAAGCGGGACATATCTCGAGAAGTGAGTATGAAGTTGTCGAGGAGGAGGAGATCACCAGGGAGAAGGAGCTCGAGGCGGCGACAGGCAATCTGAAGCTGGCGCGGGCGGACGACCT
>VBOJ01000248.1 GCA_005877775.1 Nitrospirota bacterium
ATCTGCCGTGGATAGCCAGTCCCATCCAGCGTTTCATGGTGGCCATACGCGATCGACGGAACATTTTTCAAGGACTTGGTCCAGGGAATCTTGGAGAGGAATTGGTACGTATGGGTCACGTGGCCTTCAATCTCGCGGCGCTCATCCAGCGTGAGACTCCCTGCCGGAATCGAGAGCATCCTCACTTCTTCCGCCGTCAGATAGGGTTTGGAGCCATCAAACGATTCGTAACTCAGTTTGGCGATCTCATCCAGCCGCTCGAATCCTTCCTGTGACAAGACGGAGGGCTGATTGCATTTCAGCAGAAACTCCAACAACCCGTCCACTTCCTTCATGCCGCGCGCCAGGTCTGCATCCAGTTGGGACAGGAGCGGAGACGCTGCAGCCTGACCCTGTGATACCAGAATCTCCACCTTTCGTCGCAGGGCCTGCACTTCCAGGGTGCGCTTGATGAAGTCAAAGCGGGCCTTCAAAAGGTCGAGATCACCCGGGAATAGTTTCTTGGCCTTGACCAGGACATGTTCCCGCACGCCGACTTTGCCGAAGTCATGCAGCACGGCGGCATAGCGAATCTCCTTCATCTGATCGTCATTGAACTGAACGCCGGCATAGGGGCCTCGGTCAACACGATCGACCACTTGGGCCAGCCCACAGGTCAAGGCAGCTACTCGTTCACTATGTCCGCTGGTGGTGGGGTCCCGGCTTTCAATCGCCTGCACGCTGGCAGAAATAAATCCCTCAAAGAGTCGATTAATTTCTTCGTATAAGTTTGCGTTTTCAATGGCTATTCCAACCTGATGTCCAAGACTCACAAAGGTCTGGAGATCCTCATCCGCGAAGAGGCCACCGCCCTTTCTGTTTATGGCCTGGAGGGCGCCGATAATTTTGGTGTGCGCCTTGACCGGTACGCAGACCATGTTGCGGGTCACAAAACCACTCTTGTCATCCGCCGAGCGCGAGAAGCGAGGATCTTTCTGGACATCGTTGACGATGACCGGTACTCCGGTCTGCACCACATATCCGGCAATGCCCTGTCCCGGCTTCAAACGAATCTCCCGGACCTCCTTACCTTTCTCCCCCAACGCTACTTCGAAGTACAGTTCCCCGGTCAGTTCGTCCAATAAGAGTAAAGAGCCGGCCTCAGCCTCCATGAGCAGGGTCGCGGCCTCAATGGCTCGCCTTCTAATCTCAGATTGTTTGAGACTGGAATTGAGAAGGGCGCTGATCTCCTGAAACTTTCGTAGCGCTTGATCTTTCACCGGTGGGTTCCTAAACAGTCGATCCGTGCGTCATGCGGGCGAACCGGTTTCTGGTTACCCAGATGAGTTGGTGGCGGATCGCAAGGAGTGGACGAATTGCCCCGTACGTTCCGGCATGCGGGGATCCTGCTGATGTTCTGTAATGTGTCGGACGACCGCGCTTCCCACGATCACCCCGTCGGCGATGGCGGCGACCTTGGCCGCTTCCTGCGGAGTGGCAATGCCAAAGCCGACGGCAATCGGGACATCCGTCAGCCGGCGGATCTTGGCCACGTTGCGCCGCACATCCTCCAAGTCGGCCAGCTTTGCGCCGGTGATACCGGTGAGCGAGACGTAGTACACAAAGCCCTGTGATCGGCGAGCGACCTGGGCACGCCGTGCCGACGTACTGGTCGGTGCCAGGAGAAAGATCAAGAGTGGGCCGCCTTCGGCCGAGGCGGCTGAGCTGAGCGGAGTCGCTTCCTCAACCGGCATGTCCGGCACGATCAACCCGTCCACGCCCGCCGTCACAGCCCGTGAACAGAAAGCCCGTTCACCCATTGCATGAATGGTGTTGTAGTAGGCCATGAGGACCAACGGGATCTGCGTGCGCGTGCGCAGGCGGGCGATGGTATCGAGGATACGACGCAGCGAGGTCCCGCCGCGAAGGGCCCGCTCGGCTGCCTTCTGGATGACCGGGCCATCGGCGATCGGGTCGGAAAACGGAACACCAAGCTCGATGATGTCGGCTCCGGCTCGTTCCAACTCTAGCACCAAGGTCTCCGTATCCTGGAGCGACGGGTCCCCCGCCATGAGATACGGGATCAGTGCCTTCTTGCCTTTCGCCTTAAGCCTTTGGAAAGTTGCCTCGATACGGTTCATGATCGTTACTCGTTACTCGTAAGAGAATCTGGCCTTCCCTCTTCACGTTTAACGGTTTACGGATAACGATTGACGTTCCCTCGTCACAGCGTTACGCCCTTGATGCGCGCCACCTGCTGCACGTCCTTGTCTCCTCGCCCGGAGAGGTTGATGATGATCACCTGCCGTTTCTTCAGTTTGGGCGCAAGCTTGACGACCTCGGCGACCGCGTGCGCGCTTTCGAGTGCAGGCATGATGCCTTCCTCACGCGAAAGCAGGTCGAAGGCCGCGAGGGCTTCATCGTCCGTGGCAGAGGTGTATCGAATGCGCTGCGCATCATGATAGAAACTGTGCTCAGGCCCTACGGCCGCATAATCCAGCCCAGCGGAGACCGAGTGCGTCAGGTTGATCTGGCCGTCGTCATCCTGCAAGAGGTAGGTCATGGTGCCATGCAGCACTCCAGGGCGTCCCCCGGCGAATCGAGCCGCATGCTTCCCGCTCTCAACCCCCAATCCACCGGCCTCGACCCCGATCATCTTGATCTTGGAATCCTTGAGAAAGGCATGAAAGAGCCCGATGGAATTACTCCCCCCTCCGACGCAAGCCACGAGATAGTCCGGCAACCGACCCTCCGCGGACAGGACCTGACGGCGGGTTTCCCGCCCGATGACGGACTGAAAGTCCCGGATCATCATCGGATAGGGATGCGCGCCAAGGACGGAGCCGAGGATGTAGTGTGTGGTGCGCACGTTCGTCGTCCAATCACGCATCGCTTCGCTGATGGCGTCCTTGAGGGTTCGGCTGCCGCTATCCACGCCGGTGACCGTCGCACCGAGCAGCCGCATCCGAAAGACATTCAGCGCCTGGCGCTGCATGTCCTCGGTGCCCATATAGACTTCGCAGGTCAGACCGAATATGGCGGCCACGGTCGCCACCGCCACCCCATGCTGGCCGGCGCCGGTCTCGGCTATCACCCTGGGCTTTTTCATCCGCCGTGCCAAGAGCGCCTGGCCGATCGTGTTATTGATTTTGTGGGCGCCGGTATGACAGAGGTCTTCCCGTTTGAGATAAATCTTGGCTCCCCCGAGCTTGCGAGTCAGCCGCTCCGCAAAATACAACGGCGTAGGCCGGCCCGCGTAGTGCGTGAGATAATAAGTCAGTTCCGATTGGAACCGACGATCGCGGCGAGTATCCAGATAGGCCTGCTCCAGTTCCAGCAAGGCCGGCATGAGGGTTTCGGGCACATAGCGCCCGCCGAACTTGCCGAAGCGGCCTC
>VBOJ01000245.1 GCA_005877775.1 Nitrospirota bacterium
ATGCGCGCAGGACGTCCCACTCTTTCGCTTCGACGGCGGGAAACACGACATCGCCGAGGATCTTTCCGGAGGAGTGGAATGATCCCAGCCAAGATGGTGGCTTCTCGGGTGGTGGTGGCGAGAGAATCTGGGCGATGACTTCCCCTTTGCGTGTGACCAGAATGGGTCGTCCTGTCCGCTTCACTTTCGCCAACAGTCCCAGGCACGTGGCTTTGAAGCGGGAAATGCTCACGGTTTCAGCCATGGGAAACCTCCGTATGGAGCGGGGTGAAGCGTACCATGGTCAGAGACCATAATCAACGCGTTCGCACCACAATCTGCGCCCTTAGCGTTACGCGTCCGACGCGATAGACGCTCCACGCAATAAACGCTAATGACGCAATAGACGCAACGACGCCTCACGCAACCGACGCTCCACGCAATCGACGCAACAGACGCTTCTCGCAACTGATGCAACGACGCAAGAAACGCTATAGACACTCAGAGTCATCCGGGGACCACTACAGGGAGTGCGCGACGTGCTCCTTCGAAAAGCAAGCAGGTACAGGCTCGTGCTCGCCATCCACCTCATTCAGCACGCGGCCGCAGTAGAAATCGATGCGGTAGATGTCGCCCCCATTTAATTTATCTCGGTCTCGCATTTCATGCTAGTCATGTTTTCTCGCCGCGGATGCTCCCTCTAGCCTATTGCTCATTTCCCTCTTCCGGCTCGTCTTGCACTTCTCGCACTCTTACCACGTATCCACAGAAGTAATCACTCTTATCCAAAAGGAGAGGGAAACATGGCTCAACAGACCAAGGTCCTTGTCACCGGTGCCGGAGGGTTCATCGGCCATCACCTGGTTAAGTATCTAAAGGGACAGGGCTATTGGGTCCGCGGTGTGGACATCAAGGAGCCGGAGTACGAAAAGTCCCCAGCTGATGTATTTGAGCTGCTGGACTTGCGGCGGTGGCCGAACTGCCTGCTGGCCACGCACGGGGCTGAGGAGGTCTACAATCTCGCTGCGAACATGGGCGGGATCGGGTTTATCGAATCCCACAAGGCCGAGATCATGCACGACAACGTGCTGATCAATATCCACATGCTGGAAGCGGCAAGGCTCAACGGGATTAAACGGTACCTCTATACATCGTCTGCCTGTATCTATCCCGGCTACAAGCAGAACACCACCGATGTGAAGCCGCTCCGGGAGGAGGATGCCTACCCAGCTGATCCCGAGGACGGATACGGATGGGAAAAGCTTTTCTCGGAGAGACAATGCAGGCACTACTCCGAGGAATACGACCTGGAGACACGAGTCGTCCGCTTCCACAACATCTTCGGCCCGCTGGGAACCTATGACGGTGGCCGTGAAAAATCGCCAGCCGCAATTTGCCGGAAGGTCGCCTTGGCGAAAAAAGAGGACGAAATCGTGGTCTGGGGGGACGGTCAGCAGACACGCTCGTACTGCTACGTTGATGATTGTGTCGAGGGAATTTATCGCCTTATGCGAGCCAGTTTCCGCCAGCCTTTGAATCTTGGTCAGGACCGGTTGATCACTGTCAATGAGCTGGTGGATATCATCGCGAACGTTGCTGGCAAGAAAATAAGCAAGAAGTACGATTTGTCTAAGCCCCAAGGCGTACGAGGACGAAACAGTGACAATGCCAAGTTGCGACAGGTGCTGAACTGGGAACCTCAGATATCGTTGGAAAAGGGATTGGAGCTAACATACTTCTGGATCTGCGAACAGCTCACCAAGAGCGGAAGATTCCTTCCGACTTTCTGATCGAGAAATCCTGACGTGAAGCTGGCCCTCCTGCAACTGAATCCAACCGTCGGTGACCTCGAGGGCAACGCGGACGAGATTGTTCGCGCGGCACGGATGGCTGCGGCGGGCGGGGCAGCCTTATGTGTCACGTCCGAGCTCGCCCTCACCGGATATCCCCCGCGCGATTTGCTGTACAGCAAAGACCTTATCAACCGGTGCGAGACGGAACTTAGGCGCATAGCCGAAGCCCTCGCACCAGTCTGCGCGATCCTTGTAGGAAGTCCGGAGAAGAACGGGTCTGGAACTGGAAGACCCTTGTTCAATTCGGCCGCTTTCTTGGATGGCGGCAAGATCCAGGGCAGGTTCAGGAAAATGTTGCTGCCGACCTACGACGTGTTCGACGAAGACCGCTATTTTGAACCCGGGTTAGGAGATCAGGTACTGACTTTCGGGGGACATCGCCTCGGGGTCACCATTTGCGAGGACCTTTGGAACGACGATGAGACCAGGGGGACCATACGCTACCGGGTCAATCCCGTCGAACAGTTGGTACGCCTGGGATGCAACTGTCTGATAAACCTGTCGGCGTCCCCGTTCACGGTCGGGAAACAGAGCATCCGAGAGCGCATGTTCGGGAATGTGGCAAGGAAGTACCGGATACCGATCGCATATGCGAATCAAGTCGGCGGTAATGACGACGTGGTGTTCGATGGACGAAGCCTAACCTTCAATCAGTCAGGCGAAGTGGTCGCCAGGGGAGATGCCTTCGATGAAGACATTCTCATCGTGGACCTTGATTCCTTACCAAGTCCACTCCCGGAAGAGACGTGCACTCCCGAAGCTGAGATCTGGAGTGCACTGGTCTGTGGAACCCGAGATTACATGAGCAAGTGCGGATTCAAGAAAGCAATTCTTGGTCTCTCAGGCGGGATTGATTCAGCCTTGACCGCAGCCATCGCGGTGGAGGCGCTATCTCCAGACAACGTAATAGGGGTCCTGCTTCCTTCCCCTTATTCAAGCCAAGGCAGTGTCGATGATGCCCTTGCGCTTGCCAGCAATATGAAGATCCAGACCCGCACGATCCCGATTCAGGAACTCATGGAGGCATACAATCGTAACTTGGCTCCTGCGTTCGACCATTATCCAGAGGATGTCACAGAGGAAAACATTCAGTCGAGGATCCGAGGCAACCTTCTGATGGCGTTGTCGAACAAGTACGGCGCCCTGCTTCTGACGACAGGAAATAAATCTGAGCTGGCCGTGGGGTATTGCACGATTTACGGGGACATGTCGGGAGGGCTTGCTGTCATCGCGGACGTGCCAAAGACCATGGTGTACCGGATCGCTCAGTGGCTCAACCGAACACGAGGCCCTTTAATTCCGAAGTCGAGTCTGAGTAAGCCACCGTCCGCGGAATTGAGGCCAAACCAGACTGATCAGGACCGCCTGCCTCCGTATGAGGTCTTGGACGAAATCTTGGCGAGTGCTCTGGAGCGACACCAGACAATAGAGGAAATCATTGGTGCAGGCTTCGAGTTGGCAACTGTTCGTCGTGTGATGGATATGGTCAGGAAAGCGGAGTTCAAGCGAAAACAGGCGCCTCCGGGCATCAAGGTGACCGACCGTGCGTTTGGCGCTGGGTGGAGAATGCCCATTGC
>VBOJ01000015.1 GCA_005877775.1 Nitrospirota bacterium
CGCTCGTCTGACGTCGGCGGAGGATTCGATCCAGAGATCGGGGCGTAGCGCAGCCCGGTAGCGCACCGCGTTCGGGACGCGGGTGTCGGAGGTTCAAATCCTCTCGCCCCGACCACTCCCCTTAGCTCGTCTCTAACGCGCCGATCATTCCGCATCCCATACTCGCTAACCCATCCCACTCCTTAGCTCGTTGAGTTCGGTTGATCGTTCCATGTTCCGCTCTCGCTAAACCTGCCCACATGCCATTGACGTTGTATCCCGTAAAAGGCGCGGCTGCGCCGCACCATTTCCTACGTGGAACTTGAAAGACACCTCGATAGTGTTGCGAGCGTCGGTCACCAGAGAGACGCTGCCTCCTCAACGAGCAAAGGATTCCATAACACAATTGTGTTGTCGAACCGCCGCAGTGCGTGGTATCACATCTACGAACAGTCTTCCGATCAGCACCTTCCAGTCACCGGGTTGGCGATGGGGCGACAGGGGAATTCATCCGTGAGCTGGAAGGGTTATTCCGATGGATTCTCCGATCAGAGCTCGGATCCTGGTGAGCGGGCGAGTGCAGGGTGTCGCCTATCGCGCGTTCACGCGGGATGCGGCGTCTCGCATGAAACTCTGTGGCGGTGTGAGGAATGCCGATGACGGGCGTGTCGAGGTGGATGTGGAAGGAGAACGACACGTGGTCGAAGCGTTCATCGAGCTGCTCAGGACCGGTCCTCCGATGGCACGAGTCGATGACCTTCAGGTGCAATGGGATGCGCCGACCGGTCACCAGAAGGATTTCCGCATCTGGTACTGAACAGGCTGTTAAAAAACTATTCTGATTCAGATGATCTTGCCAGACTTTCACCACCTGCAAGGGCGACGAAATGGCGCTCAGGATGTTCAAAAAGGCCTTCCAGCTGTGAATGATCGGCCTGCGCCGCATGGGGAGTGCTAGATGGCTCGTGATGACGAAGATGAAGTGACTCAACCGGTCGAGGCAGCCGGTGAGGAAGAAGGGGACCTCGAGCCTTCCGCGCCAGGAGGCAAGCGGCGACGGCGCCGCAAACCGCAAGAGAGCCAGAGTGAGGGGCTCGATACCGTCAAGAGCTATCTCAGGGATATTCGTAAGTCCACCCTCTTGACATTCGAACAGGAGCAAGCTCTCGGGAAGCGCGTGCTCGCCGGCGATGTCAGCGCGCGTGATCAGATGATCGAAGCGAATCTGCGGCTGGTGATCAGCATCGGCAAGCGTTACATGAATCGGGGGTTCCCCTTCTCGGACATCGTGGAGGAAGGGAACCTGGGGCTCATCAAGGCCGTCGAGAAGTTCAACTACAAGCGAGGGTTCCGGTTCAGCACCTATGGGTCGTGGTGGATACGCCAGTTCATCGAACGGGCCATTATCAATCAGGGGAAGCTTATTCGGCTGCCGGTCCACGTCGTGGAACGTCTGAACCGGTTCCTGTCCCAGGTCGAACTCCTCGGCCAGAGGATGGGTCGCGAGCCGAGGACGGACGAGATCGCGCTGCGGATGAAGATTCCGGAGGAGGAGGTGACGGACCTTAAACAGTTGATCCGGACCACCTGCTCGCTAGACAGTCCGATCAATGATCGGACCGACACGTGCCTGCGCGATGTCATCGAAGATGCCAGCAGTCTCTCTCCGGCAGACACGGCAGAAGGTGTCCTACGTCGCGAAGGGCTGATGGAATGGGTCAAGGATTTGCCGGAAAAAGAGCGAGAGGTGATTATCAAGCGGTTCGGGCTCGATGGGGGCGAGGACCAGACGTTAGAGGAGATCGGTCAAGGTCTCGGGCTCACGCGTGAACGCGTGCGCCAGATTGAAACGGCGGCCCTCGGCAAACTTCGGTCGGTCATCGAGCAAAAGACCATGAAACAGGACGATCTCTTGTAGAAAGGCTGTCGCCCATGGATTACAAAGCGCTGATCCGCGAAGTGCCGAATTTCCCCAAACCGGGGATTCTCTTTTACGACATCACGACGTTGCTCAAGGATGCGCGTGCCTTCCGACACGTTGTGGACGAGCTGGCCTCCAGATATCGCGACAAGCGCATTGCGAAAGTAGTCGGAATTGAATCCCGTGGCTTCATCCTGGGCAGTCCGCTGGCGTACAATCTCGAGGCAGGGTTCGTGCCGGTCCGAAAGGCCGGCAAGTTGCCCGCTGACATTTTCGAGGTCAAATATAATCTGGAGTACGGCTCGAGCTCGCTGGCGGTCCACCGCGACGCCATCACCATGGGGGAACGGGTGCTGATCGTCGATGATCTCTTGGCCACCGGCGGGACCGCCGCCGCAACGGTCAACCTCGTTCGCCAACTTGGCGGCGAGATCATGGGCCTCGTCGTGTTGGTTGAGCTGGAGTCCCTTAAAGGTCGTAACAAGCTGAACGGTTGTGAGGTGCATTCGGTCATCACCTATTCGTAGGTCCTTGTCGCTTGTCTGACTCGAAGTCGCCTTCCCAGTTTCCCATCGAAATTCCTACCCCTTGAAATTCCGTACGCCTCTACAGGGCTTGTCAAACCCGGAGGAGCGTGCTATGAATGCCCCGCTTTTTTGACCGAACGATCCTCGGCAAGGGAGAGGGCTCAGGATGTCTGGCAAGGTCAAGACGAAGAAGAAGACGAAAACAACGATTAAGAAAGCGGCGAAAATCGGACGGAAGGGGAACCCATCTCATGCCCGGACCAAGGCCGCCGAACTCCGCTCTCACGAGTCTCGTGCGGGCGAAACAGGCAGGGTGGCGCCCGCGTCCAAGTTGATGCCGTCAGGTCGTCGCGAATCCCTGCATCGAATGCTCATGGCCAAACGCCAAGAGGTCATGAGGGAGATTGAAGCGGATATCGGACAATCCTTGACCGAGGATCAGCAGCGTCGTCTGGAATCGGCCAGAGATATCGGTGACCAAGCCTTGATGGACCTGGAACGGGAACTCGGCATCTCGCTCTTGGAAATGCGGAATCGGAAGAGGCAACTCCTCGACGAGGCTATCCGGAGACTGGCCGAAGGGACCTATGGTCTCTGCGCCGAATGCGGGGTCGAGATCAGTGAAAAGCGACTGGTGGCGGTACCCTTCGCCAAGTTGTGTGTGGAGTGTCAATCAAAGCAGGAGCTGCTCGAGAAGATTGAGAAGGGGGAGGAGCGTGATTAAGGAGGGCGACCAGTCCGGCTTCCGTGCTCGCGCAACGCGCACGATGAGAAGGTGCAGGGGGACCCGTTGCTCCTTGGTTGCAACGGGTCGTGACGCGCGCAGTTGAAGCCAGACCGGCCACCTTCCTGTGGTGGAAATATGAAGGCCGTGGTGCTGGCGAGTGGTGGGCTTGATTCCACTATCACGGCGGCCATTGCGAAACGGGACGGGGCTCTGGTCTATCTGCTGACGGTCTCCTACGGGCAGCGCCACGTGATCGAGGTGGAGCGAGCGAGGCAGGTCGCCGGAGCTCTGGGGGCGGCGGGTCACCTGGTTCTGGAAGTCGATCTCCAACAGATCGGGGGATCGGCCCTAACGACGACTCAGCCGGTGCCCAAGGGCCGTACCCAGGCCGAGCGACGCGAAGGGATTCCGGCCACCTACGTCCCGGCTCGCAACACGATTTTTCTGTCCCTCGCGCTTGCCTATGCCGAGGTGCTTGAGGCCTCAGTAATCTACATTGGAGCCAACGTGCTCGATTACTCGGGGTACCCGGACTGTCGTCCCGACTATCTCCGGGCATTTGAGCACATGGCTCGACTGGGCACCCGCGCTGGCGCCATGGGAAAGGGAATTGAGATTCGAGCCCCGCTACTCCAGATGACGAAAGCGGACATCATTCGGGAAGGAGCGTCGCTCAAGGTTCCGTTTCATCTCACCCATAGCTGTTATGATCCGGCGGCAGACGGGACCGCCTGTGGTCGTTGCGACAGTTGCCGTATCCGCCGCGAAGGGTTCCGGGCTGCCGGCATCAGCGATCCCATCGCGTACGCGGATGCGTGAATCAGGAGCGTCACGGTGTCTCCGGAAGAATTCTTCATGTACCTGACGATCGCCCTGATCGTCCTGATCCCCATCTCGGCCAGGCTCTACCGCTATTTCACGATGCGGCAGGTCACGCGAATGTTGCGCCAGGAGTTTGACAAGACGCCGGAACAGAACAAGACGAATGACCGCGCTCGTTGACGACGAAGAGGAGTGGGTTCTATGCCAGGCGTGCCCATGCTTCTAGGATGGATCGTGGCATGGAGCCTATCTGGCCTGCTGCTGGCTGTGCCGGACATCGGAGAAGGCATGGCGAAGCAGGACCCCGTGAGGGTTCCGGCTGAATTTCAGAAGGGCGAAGCCAAGTTTAACGCCAACTGCGCCCGGTGCCATGGCGAACGCGCCACCGGAACGAAGCAGGGACCGCCTCTGGTGCATAAGATCTATGAGCCCAACCACCACGGTGATCTGGCGTTCCAACGAGCGGTGGCGAACGGAGTCCGCGCCCATCATTGGAGCTTCGGCGATATGCCGCGGATCGAGGGCCTGACGTCGGAAGATGTCACGGAGATCACCAGGTACATCCGCTGGCTGCAGCGACAGGCTGGGATTCTGTGAGCCTGCTGAGGTTGGTTCCGTGGTCCACCTTGTATCACCTTTCCTTCCATTGGTCACACCCGATCCAGTTTCTCGCTCCTGCTTCTCATCCCGTCGTCTGCGAGGAACCGTAATCCCACCGTAATTCAATCGGTTCTAGGCCGCATTGACACGAGACGGTGTGGCTCCGTAAGCTGAACAGTATCAGAAAGTCCGTTGTCCGCACATCCGTACTTTTCCGTGGAGGCAATTTCCCACACAACCTGGGGCAGTCCCTGTCCAGACTGACCCTTTTAACCGGGAGGGGTTATGAAAAGCTCGCGAGGAGCATTCGCACTGCTGCTGGGTGCGCTCTGTCTGCTGATGACGAGCGCGGGCTGTGTCCTGATGCCGATAGATGCCGGGCACGAAGGCGTTCTGGTGGAAAAACCGTTCTTCTTCGGCCATGGCGGTGTGGACCCCGTTCCGGCGACGACAGGCAGAATCTGGGTGGCTCCCACGACCCAGGTCATTGATGTCGACATTCGACCCAGCCAGTTTTCGGAGCATTTCGATATCATCTCGGCCGAAAACGCGCCGGTTTCCTTCGACGCGTTCCTCATTGCTAACGTCATGGAGGGCCGTTCTCCCGAGCTGATCAATCGGTTCGGCCCGAACTGGTACAACAGCAACGTCAAGGAGGCCTTCCGCACCTTTGTTCGTGAGGAGGTGCAGAAATACCAGTTATTTCAGCTCACGACCGATCCAACTACGCGGGCCAAGGTGCAGGATGCAGTCGCGCAGGAGGTGAAAACCAAGCTCATCGACAAGCAGAATATCCCGGTTCGAGTCAATCGGATCGTGATCGGCAGCATTCTGCCGCCGAAAGGCGTGCTGGAGCAGACGGCCGAGACCATTAAACAGGAACAGCGGCGGATCACGATGATCGAGTTTCAAAAGGCGGAACAGGCGAGGGAGAAAGCGGAACGGCAGCGTGGCACGGCGGACCGGGCCTACCGTGAGACACTGGGGCTGACGGCGCCGGAGTTTGTGGATCTCAGGCGGATTGAGGTTCAAAAAGAGATTGTCCAGCACGCCCCGTCGGCCTTGACCATCATCATGGGGATGGAACGCGTGGGGATCAACCTACCTCCGGTCAGTGGCGGGCAGTAACGGCGGCCTTGTATCAGTCGCAAGGTGCTCAGGTGCTGAAGGAGTTGAGGGTCTGCACAAGACGCCACATCTGTGGGCGCAGGTCCTCGCCCGGCTCGGATCACTTCACAAGCCAGACTCGATAGGACCTGGCATTCTGCGGTTTCGAAAACTTGTGCAGCCCGATCTCTCCGGGATTCATCACGTCGTCGCCGGCGGAGGTTTTTCTCGCAGGGTACCGGTCGCTGCTGACCAGGATGCCCTGATCGTCATAGAAGTCAATCATCACGTTCGCGCTTTCCCGCAGGCTTCCATCGTAGGCCGTGGCAAGCCAATCCAGACGCTTCAGCGCCTTATAGACTACGGCGACGGTCCCGTCTTTCCCCTCCTGAACGCTCAGAATTTGGAGGGACCGATTCTGATCCAATCCTGATGGTTCCTTCACTTGGCCACGGTTGATTTCCCGTTCGATGAAGGTCTTGACCTCATCGGGTATCAGGTAGGCCCGGACTTTGCAATAGACTGTCCGGCCCTTCTCGGATTGCTCCACCACTTGCAAGTCCTTCAGATAGCCCGAAGCGATCTTCTGTGCCAGATCCCTGAGAACCTGAGCATCTTCCACCACCCTCACGGTGCTCTCGCTGAAGACGCGCGATGAATAGATGGCGAGCCGGATGGCCTCTGTATAGGCAATGTTTTTGGCTTCGACATGACTCTCCGGGTCGTGATAGGCGTATCGGTAATCGCCCACGATCTCGATCTTGTTGCTTTGCGCCCATGATCCCTGTGGTAAGAACAGAACGAGCCCGGACACGAGGATGAGCCTCAGCCAGATGAAGTTGCAAGTGTGTTTCACGCAACTCATACCTGCCCCCCTCCTTGGGCGGATAAATCCTCGCTAGGATGATTGGTGGCTCGAGCTCATCGAACACACTGCTTGGGAACTGGAGGCAAGAAAACAGTGATGGTATAGCCTATGTTATCACGCGTCATCGGCGGCGGCAATTGGCTGCGGGCTCCAGCACGGTTGAACCTGCGGTTCCCTTCCATCCCTCGTAGGCCCATGAGCTGTTGGCATACCGAATTTCTTCTGGGAAGTCGGGTTATCACAGATTCGATCATCCGTTGCAGGCCATCGCCTTCGGATGACCGAGACTAACCGGCCAGGAGCAGGCCAGCCATCGCCGCTAGCCCTCCGGCCAGGGACAGCGCAAACCCGATGCCCCCTAGCCTGAACCAGGGTCTCACGCGATCCAGGTCCTCTTGCGCCAGCTGTGGGTGAAGTGCGACTGGCGTGATCCACCACCTGGGGGGGACCGTCATCCTGTGGGCCAGCGCACGATACAGAACGACGTGATACCAGAGGCCGGCCGGCACCCCGGTCATCAGACCGACCATCAGCATCCAGAACCCCAGTTCGGTCATGAGGCGCGGTGTGAGCATCGTGGTCATCAGGCCCAACGCCCCCACCGCCACCACGGTTGAAAGGACCAGCAAGATCTCGATCATACCGCGGATTCTACCGGATCAGGTTGGCGAGGACCAGCATGTCTTGACTTGTGAGAGCCCGTCTTCCTAGACTCAGTCTTTATGAGCGAGCGCAGCGAGCAGGAACTGTTAGGCGATCTGGCGGATCGGTTCGGGATTGTCCCAGACTATTATGACAACTGGGGCTGCCAGCATCTCACCTCTGACAGGGCGAAACGGGCGATTCTTGCTGCAATGGGGCTGTGCGTTGAGACGGCAGATGAGCTGCGGCGAGAAGTGGCTGCATGCGAAAACGACCCGTGGCGACGGCCGTGCGATCCGGTGCTGGTTCTACGGACTGGAGAAAATCCTGGAAGCTGGTCCTTCCGACTGCCGGTCGAAGAGAGCGAGGAAAAGGGCGTACGGATTCACTGGGAACTCCGAGATGAAATCGGTCGTCCCTGTGAGAGCGGCGAGTCTGCTGGCCCGCTCGTGCCGGTGGAAGCCCGTGTGGTAGACGGCCGGCGATATGCACGTTTTGAGGTGTCGGTTCCGTCTAGTCTGGCGATGGGTTATTACGATCTACTGGCCTTTGGCGTGACTCCATCTCAGGTTGTTGAGGGAACCCTTCGCCTGATCCTTGTGCCCTCTCGCTGCTATATCGCACCTCGGTTTCGAGAGGGAAAACGAATCTGGGGGCTGTCACTGCAACTGTATGCGCTCCGATCATCGCGGAACTGGGGCGTGGGGGATTTTGGAGATCTGGCTGAGCTTGCGGAGTGGTCAGCGAATGAAGTGGGGGTTGGGGTCATCGGACTGAGCCCGCTTCACGCCTTGAAGAATACACGACCCTATCACATCAGTCCTTATGCTCCGGACAGCCGGCTCTATCTCAACGTCCTCTATTTGAATGTCGAGCGGGTCCCGGAGTATGCAGAATGCCTGGCAGCGCAACAGATGGTCGCCGATACTGGGTTTCGTTCGAGATTAGAGGCGCTCAGGAAAAGCGAAATTGTGGACTATGACCAGGTCTACGCGGCCAAGCAGACGATTCTGGAGGCACTCTTTTCCACATTCCAGGAGCGGCACCTGACCGATACTGGGAGCGACCTGCATCCACGAACGGACCGAGGACGAGCATTTCAACAGTTCGTCCATGAGGAAGGGGACGCGCTTGAGGCCTTCGCGCTGTTCCAGGTGCTTACAGAAGAAATGCGCCGGCAGTACCCGCAGGTGTGGGTGTGGCAGGACTGGCCTAAGCCATACCGCCATCCTAAATCAGCCGCCGTCGCCGCGTTTCGAGGCACACACGTGGGGCGTCTGCGGTTCTACCAGTACCTCCAGTGGGTTGCCAGCGAGCAGTTGGCAGGAGTGGCCGAGCGGGCGCGTGCGTCGGGCATGCCTATCGGTCTGTTCCATGACCTGGCCCTTGCCAACGATCGGTCTGGCAGTGACGCCTGGGTATTTCAGGATGTCCTGGACTTGGGAGCCGATAGCGGGTGCCCGCCCGACGCGTTTGCGCCCGAAGGACAGAACTGGGGACTGCCGCCCGTGAATCCGTTTCGACTGCGAGCCAGCGGGTATCAGATGTTTATCGACTTGCTACGGAAGAACCTGAAGTACGGCGGGGCGCTCAGGCTCGATCACGTCATGGAGCTCTTTCGGCTGTTTTGGATCCCGCACGGACTCCCATCGTCTGCCGGAGCCTATGTGCGCTACCCGGCGGAGGACCTCCTGGGTATTTTGGCGCTTGAGAGCGTGCGCCATCAGACGGTCATCGTCGGAGAGGACCTCGGCACGGTCCCTGACTGGGTGCGTGAACGACTGGCTGCCTCCGGCGTGCTCTCCTATCGTGTGTTTTACTTTGAGCGAACCGGAGACGGAACATGCAAAGCGCCCCAGGCCTATCCGGATCAGGCGGTGGCTGTGGTAACCACGCATGACCTTCCAACCTTGACGGGGTTCTGGGGAGCGGAGGATATTCAGGTGCGCGGGAGGCTGGGATTGTATCCAGATGACACAACCCGTCGTCTCGCGTTGGAAGAGCGGCGTCAGCTCAAGGAGAGTATCTTGCGGGCGCTGAAGGCCCAGGGATTGCTGCCGGACGGCCTGACCGAGGAGTTGTCTACGGTGCCAAACATGACCCCTGAGCTTTGCCATGCGATCCATCTCTACCTTGCCCGCACACCTTGTTGGATGGTGTTGGCGACACTTGACGATCTCCTGGGAGAATTGACGCAGACCAACCTGCCGGGGACCATTGACAGCTACCCGAATTGGTCCAGAAAAACCGCGTGCTCCTTGGAAGAGCTTCGGAAAGAACCCAGGCTGAAGCGGCTTGCCGCCGAGCTGCAGGCGCTTCGTCCATTGGCATGAAAGGACGCGCTCCGCCTCATGCGGCGCGCTTAGACCAACGTGCTTCCACGGTCGGATTCATCTCCTTGGCGGTGGTTCAAGTGGCTGTTTCGCAGGGCAGACGGATCAAGCAGGATGTCGTGGGTCCTCGTCACCTCGGTCCTGCTGATTCTGCTGATCGTGGTGGTGGAAATGATCGCGCCGGCCAATGTCGTGATCGCCTACGGGTTTGTGTTGCCGATTCTCCTGATCGCCACGGCCAGGAATCGCCGGCTCATGTATCTGACGCTGGCGCTCTGCATCGTGGCGACCTACATCGGGGTATTGAGACCGACGAAACCCGGACGATTCCAGTCCGCAGTGATCAATCGAACGGTGGTGGCAGGGGTGTTGATTGCCGTGGCCTACTTCGCGATGACGCGAGAGGAGCGAAAGGCCAGAGAAGAAGCGGCTCGCGCCGAGCTCGCGTTGCAGAGCGAAAAGCTGCTGCGGGCCAACGCGCAGCTCGTTGAGATGAAAGACGTCCTGCACCGATCGGCAAGACTGGCTGCCGCCGGTCAGCTTGCCGCATCTGTCGCGCACGAGGTGGGCACCCCACTCCATTCGATCGCGTGGCACGTACAGGCGCTGGGAGAAGAGGCCAGCGTCACGCCGGAGATGCAGAAGCGGATCGCGATCATTGACTCGGAAATCAACCGGGTGGTGCGCAGCATCAGGGAGCTGCTCTCCTCCACGAGACAACGGAAACCCAATCCCGCGCGACTGCGGATGGATCGACTCGTTCAGTCTGTCTCCGCCTTGATGGAACCATCTTTTATCGGCAAAGGGGTCTCGCTGAAGGTGGAGGCTGGAACCGATGCACCGGTGGTGAAGGGGGATACGGAGCAATTACAACAGGTACTGATGAACCTGATGACCAACGCGTTGGCTGCGACAAACGCCGGTCAAGAGGTGTGGATCACGGTGGGGATGCGGGCGGCGACGACCGACGAAGTGGAGGAGCGGCGACTGGCCGGCGAGCCTGCCGTCGGGACGCTGGTCACGGTGACCGTACGTGATACAGGGTGTGGCATACCCGAAGATCATCAGAAACGGGCTTTTGAGCCCTTCTTTACCACGAAGGCCATCGGGGATGGCACGGGCTTGGGACTCTTTCTCAGCCGCGAGATTGTGACGGCGCACGGAGGATCCCTCGCAATCGAGAGTGGGGTCGGGAAGGGAACGACGGTGGTCATCTCGCTTCCGAGCTATGCGGAGAATGGAGCGGAGGCTCACGTGAGGGTCGGCGATGGAACCTGAGGGCACCATTCTTGTGGTGGATGACGACGCCGTCGCGCGCGATCTCCTGGTGGAGGCGCTCCGCAAGGAGGGCTACCAGGTGGAGGCAGTCGTCGATGGTGCCCAGGCAATCGAACGAGGTCGCCTGAAACGGTTCGATGTGGTCCTGACCGACATCCGAATGGGCTCGGTGGACGGCCTCGAAGTGTTGCGGGAATTCAAGCAGATCAGTCCGGATACCCTCATCGTGCTCCTGACCGCGTTCGGATCTATGGAGGGAGCGATCGAGGCCATCAAGCAGGGCGCCTATGACTACCTGGCAAAACCCTTCAAGAAAGAGGAAATCAAACTGGTGGTCCGGCGCAGTCTCGATCACGGCCGTCTTGTGCAGGAGAACACGCGGTTCAGAGAAGAACTTCGTGAACGCCAGGAGTTGTCGCCGCTGGTGGGCTGCAGCCCGCTCATGCTGGAGGTGTATAAGCTCGTGGCGCGTGTGTCCACAGGCAAGAGCACAGTCCTGCTCGAAGGCGAAAGCGGGACCGGCAAGGAACTGATCGCGCGCGCGATCCACGCCAATAGTCCGCGGCGAGAACGGCTGTTCGTCCCCGTGAACTGCGCCGCCCTGCCGGATACGCTGCTGGAGACCGAACTCTTCGGACATGAGAAGGGCGCTTTCACCGGCGCCGTTGGCGTGAAGCAAGGGCTCTTCGAGACCGCCCATGAGGGGAGCATCTTTCTGGATGAAATCGGAGAGTTGGGGCTGGCCCTTCAGGTCAAGCTCCTGCGAGTGATCCAGGAACAAGAAGTCCGGCGGGTCGGCGGGACCGGCTCGATCAAGGTTGATGTCCGGATCATTGCGGCCACGAATCGTGACTTAGCCAATCTGGTCAAGGAAGGCCGGTTCCGGGAAGACCTCTTCTACCGGCTGAATGTGGTGCGGATTGGGCTCCCCCCGTTGCGGGAACGTCGCGAGGATATTCCCGTGCTCGCCCATCATTTTTTTCAGAAGTTTTCACGGGGCTCGACCCGTCCGATTACAGGATTCGTGCCTGGCACCTTGGCGCTTCTCCAACGCTACCACTGGCCGGGGAATGTGAGGGAGCTCGAGAATGCGATTGAGCGAGCCGTGTCGCTGAGTCACGGCCCGCTGGTGCTGCCGGATGACCTGCCGGATGCGATCCGAAACGCCGGGGCCGGCTCCTCTGAGGATACGGTTGGAAGGGGCTCCGGGAAGGAGGAGGCGCTCCTCACGCTGGATGAGGTGGAGAAACGGCATCTCATGAGAGTCCTGCGTGAGACCGGGGGGAACAAGGCCCGCGCCGCCAAGATTCTAGGCATTGACCGACGGACACTCTACCGCATGGTGGAGCGGTTCGGGCTGGAGATGGGAGAAGGAGCAGACGAATCAGGACTGAGTACTGAGGACTGAGGACCAGGAGGTGCACTCGACATTCAGCCCTCAGCACGCATCGCTCAGCACTGTTTCAGAGAAGACCGAGCGCATTCTTCACCAACCGGAGCTGGTTAGCCGCGCTTTGCGGAAGCGGCGTGTCGTAGGTGCGCCAGAACGAGAACAGACTGTCCTTGCCTTGATGCGTGACCTCGATGGTCAGGCGCGTCGCGGTCTCCTTCTCAGGCGCGAGGGTGGCTTCCACCTGGCTGCGGCTGACACCAACGCGAAAGATCAAGAGCCAATTCCAGATGCTGTCGATTTCCTGCCGATAGGCGGCGCTCACGACCCTGTCCGGCTCATTTCCGCTGCGAAGGGTGTATCCGCCTTCTGTGAGCACCTGGATGACTGCGGCCTTGACGCGGTCTTGCGGGGCGGCCAACGTGGCTTCGATGAAGTCAGGCCCGCGCTGGGCCTTCGTGGTTGAACAGTTGGTCATGAGCGCAGCCGCGATCACCAGTATGATGGTTCCCGTCGGGCTCGTTGCTCCGCGCATCAGCGCCTCCTCCTGGCCAACTATTTTTTCAAGCGGTACACGAGATGGGTATCGGTCTGAGCGACGCCCTCGATAGCATGAATTTTCGTGAGCACCAGAGAGGTCAGCGCATCCTGATCGGTCACTTCCACCAGCGCGAAGATGTCCGGCTTCCCCCAACAGGGGTCAATGGTCTTGATCTCCTTGATGTCTGACAAGGCCCTGACGACGTCGGCCGTCTGCCCGGGCAACACGTTAATCAGAACATAGGCGCGATCAGACACGTCATACTCCCCGTTGGGGGGTCGCTGTATGGTGTTCCCGGGTGGTTTAAGATCGGGTCGTGACATTAGCGGATACTCCAGTTACAAGTCAACACCTTCGTCTGGTGCAAGGCAAACTCTATTTCGGGGAAACCAACACTTCGATGTTTCGCTCGTCGCCGATACTGGTCAACTCCGCTTCGAGCCCACGAGGGTTTCCTATGCGGCCCTCCGGATCATAGACAAAACAGAAGAGTGTGGTGCAGTCCGGGTGGGTCGAGTAGCGCTGGCAATCGATCACGAGTTGATCAGCGACTTCCTTCGCCCCGAGCCCAGGCCTGGTCTTCTTGACGACGATCGCGATTTTCTCCCGTTTCAACCGGAAGCTCGTTCGGTTGGCCGATTCCGTATAGCTTGGCATCCAGTCTTCCGTCACGATGTCATCGAATTCCAATCGCAAGAGAGCGTAGAAGAGGTCCTGCACATCGTATTCATCTTCCACTTCGAGCGTCGCTCGATATTCCCGTCGCAATCGAAGCTGTCTCGCGACCGCATGAAAGCGAGTACAAATCTTCCGAACCAGTTCAAGAGCGTCGGACTCAGAGCCTATCCTTGGCGTCGTCGCGTAAGACCAGTTGGGGAGCTGCCTATCAGATCCAACTAAACCATGTCCTGATCGGGCCTGTTGGCCGGACGGCGATGTATACCGGTCAGTCGTAGAGGATTTCGTGGAACGAACAGTAAGGGGTACCCCTGGCTTCGTGGCAATGGGCGGAGGCGGCGGGAGGGAGGAGACGGGCTGAACCGGATCGCCGACCGGCGGAACCGGTGTCGCGGTCGCAGAGGGAGGGGTTGGAAGATAAGGTGGAGCCGGGGCCACCATAGCAGGCGGGGGTGCGGCGGCGACAGGGGCACCAGGCGCGGCGGTCGGGGGTGAAGGTGGAGTGACGGGAGGCGGAGCCCAGACCGTGCCTGGCGGAGCGGGATAGATCACAAAGGGCGTGCCGGGGATAACTGTCGCTGGCGGAGGAGGGAGCGGAGCCGGGGAACGCTGCGCAGGACTTGCTGCGGAGTCACTTGGTTGTGGGATTGGGACAGTGTCGGAACGATCTTGGCTCACTCCCAGAAAGTCAAGTTTCTTCTGCTCAAGCCGGGCGATGAGCCCCTGGAGTATCGAGAGGGTTTTGCCGATCTCGGTGACGGGGTAGGTTTTGATGCGGTGATGCCGATGTTCCTGGAATTCCTGTGACTTATCACCAAAGACCCTCCGAATGGTGTCTCGGATCTGCACTTCAGCCCTCGCTTTCAGTGCGTCACGATACGGGAACCCGTCTTTCTTCATGTCTTCAACCTGGGTGACTCGTTCTCGCAGTTGCTCAATGCTTTGGTTGATCTCGGCAACCGCAAGGACAACCTTTTGGCGGTTTCGACGATGCTCGTGGGACTTGCTCTTCGCCATCGCTCTTCCTCGGCATCCAGCACACATACCTTCAACGAGGAGTGCTTGGTGGAGGTGCACTCAGGTCGCGCGAGTGCGCTGGGTATGGTCAAGAAAAGTCTAACTCAACCTCGGTAGCCTGGCAAGCAAACGGGGAATTCTGGTTCTCGTGACCGAGTGCCATTCGAACATGTCCCGCCTTGCGCCTTGTGGCGAAATCCTGATGGCTGGCCGCGCTCGACGCGATTGTAAATGAAGGGAATCTCCGTGCTGTGAGACAGAAAACCGGACATCAGCTATAGTTTGGAGGGAGCACAAGAGGGAACCTAGCCCATGGAAAAAATCAGCGAGATGATTCGGCCGCTGTTTGTTGGCATCACGGTGGGTCTCGTCGTGGGAATCCTCGTCCTGGACATGATGTTGCCTCTGGACTTGGCGGCGGGGATGTTTTACGTGGCCTTGGTCATGATCTCCCTGTGGTCGCAAAAGCGGTCGTTCACCCTCTTCGTCGCCGCGGCCTGCACGGCGCTGATCGTGATGGATTTTCGCTACTCCTCCGGCGAGCGGAATCTCCAGATGGCGATTGCCGACCGGGGCCTGGCGCTGTTTGCGACTTGGTCCACCGCAATTCTGGCGCTCTTACTGACGAAGGTGCAGGAAGAGTACGACATCCTGCGCGGATTGTTGCCGATGTGCGCTGGCTGCAAGAAGATCCACGATGACGGGAATTGGCAGCACCTCGAACAATATGTCCGGGACAATTCGGACGTGCGGTTCTCCCGAACGCTGTGCCCTGAATGTCGGAAGAAGTGGACCCCGAGAGCAGTGGGGGCACGTTAGTCAGAATCAGGAAAGACATGGCCTCATCTCCAGCCGATTATCTTCATTGCTAGCCACACCTCGCGTCTCCCCGTCATCAACGAAGTTTCACGCACAGTCTCGGAAGCCATGCTACGAGAAGGGTAGAGCTCGACGTGAAACTATTTCACCCCGTACCACAGGAAGCCCCGGTCCGTTCCATGGACCGGACCCCTCCTGTGAACCTTGTTCTTCGGGGAAGAAACGGGGTGAAGCCGTGGTACGGGGTTCACGATCAGCGGCGAACGGCGGGACGGAATATGGTGACGGCTGGGAGACTTGAACGGGTGTTCAGGTATTGGTGCCCCCGACACGAATTGAACGTGCGACCCGCGGTTTAGGAAACCGCTGCTCTATCCAACTGAGCTACGGGGGCACGGGCGTTACGATACCGAATGGGTGCGGGAAAGTCTAGTTTGCAGAACTTGAGAAAGGTGTTGAGGCACAAGGGACAGGCTGCTGCCTGCTTCTGTCACGAACCGAGTTGATGGCAGGATGTCGAGCTACTTGGCGCCGGGGACAGACAGGATTGCTTTCCGGTTCTCCTCATCTCGATCGCAACTTTGCTCCGCAATCATGCGCAGGCCGGCACTTGCATCCTGCGGAATCCTGGCCATGCAGGCTTGTAGGGTGTCTCCCTCAGTCCCGGATGCGGCGTTTGTCTGTACAGCAGGCGCACTGCTCATGGTAGCGGCGGCCGGAGCGGTGCTAGATCCTGATGACCCGCTGTCATAGGTGGCGCATGCAGCCGTCAGCAGCGCCGACGTGATGAAAAGCGTCCTCATCGGGGATTGAATGGTCTTCATGTCGGTCCGCCCTCCTTGCGGAATGAGGTCATGACTATAGTCAAGCGGCCGGGGAAAGGCAAGGGGTCAGGGCACAGGACTGGTCGCTTGTCCGGCCTTTGCCAGCAGCTCGCTCTTGACGGGAATTTGAGTGAGGAGATCAGCCCGAGCCTGATAGATGCCGGGGAGCCCTTGTCCGGTCGCATAGACCAACCCACCCACGCTCGTTCCAAGCGCCATTCGGCTGCGCCGCTTGCCGTCCTTCGCGGTTGCCGTGATCTCTGCGGCTGGATGCGTCAATCCGTAGGGAGCGAGTGGTCCCTCGCGCCTGGTCACCCGTAGCTCGGCTGGCAGGTTGATCACCCGGCTCACGAATAGGTCCACGGCCTCTTGTTTCAGCTTCTCTGCCGGCTGGTCTTCGAGCACCCACTCGTTGTTCTGGTTGACGAGCACGTACTGCTCTCCCCGCGTTTTCACCGACAGCATGGCGAGGTCAGGCAGGTCCATTCCCAGCAGGCGTTTATCCCGCAAGGCAAAGGCCTCCTTGGTGAGATCCTTGATCACTGTTGGATTGATCCGATAGATCGGCGCCCCGGTGGCGGTCACCGCGTAGGCCTCGCCACTGACCGGATCGGGCTGGAACAGTTTGACGGTCCGATCTGCTCCATTCACGTGCACCGTAATCTTGGCGTCAGGTTTCGCGAGCTTCTTGGTCAGCGCCGCATGCTCGGGGCCCGGATCAATGAAGCCCAGGGCCTTCAGGTCTTCGAGCTTGAAGAGCAGGGTCCTGACGGCGATTTGGTCGGCGTCGGCCTCGAGCGGTGCGCGAATCTTCCACTTCTTCTTGTCGTTCTCTGCCATCTGATACAACACAAACTCGGTCTTCGGATAGGTCAGGCGCAGTCGCTCGGCCTTGGTCTGATCGAAACGCAACACCTGTTTGTCTCGGAAGGTCATCAGCGTCTTATTCAGGAACGCCTTGGGTGTGAGGTCCGTCAGGAGCACTTTGCGATCTGACGCCCGCATGGCATAGAGGGTGGAGGAAATAGGCCCGGCGTCACCCAACGACAAGGTTTCATGGCGGGACCCGGCCGAGATGGTCAACACAGCGGAGGGATGCTCGAGGCCGAAGGGGGCGAGAGCAGAGGCATTTTCCTCTACCACCCGTGAGACCTTGCCCAGCATGAGTGCGCGCAGCAGGCTGTCCACCTCTCGTGAATCCGCGTCGGTCTGGAGCGGCGCCGTGATCTTCCAGATTCGGTTCTCCCCTGGGGTCAGCACGACCTCAGCCTGGTCCGAACGGATAGACAGGCCGGTGATCTCGCCCATCTCGAACGACACGATCTTTTTCTCCTGCGTTTCAGTCAGAACCTGCCTGCGCTCGGCTGGGAACTCTACGATATACAGGTAGGCTCCGAGCCCGGCCAGGATGACAGCGAACAGGATGGTGAAGCCGTATCGTTTCATGAATTTAGAGGCGCCGACGCTTTCTCCACACGGTCAAGCCCCAGAGGAAGGTCAGGGATGGCAGGAAGAGCACCTGGACGTAGAGCAGGATTCGTTCTTGGACTGGATTGGGGATGAAGGGACGGAAGGCCGGCTCCTTGGGCGTGATGGAGATCAGCTCCCGCTCCTCCGCCAGCCACCCGATGGCGTGCAGCAGAAAGTCCGTGTTGCCGGGGAAATTGACATAGGCATTGCTGGCAAAGGAGGAATTCCCGACCACCACGATGGCGGCGCGCCGTTTCCCTTCCTCGACGGGCTTCTTGGGCGTGAGCGCGGCTGCCAACGGGAGAGGGCCTTGCACGTCCTCCTTGGCGCTGAAGCTGACGACGCGGCCCTGCAGATTGGATTCGGCCCAGCTCCGAGGTGAGGTCCTGGCCAGCGGGACGAACTCCCAGTCTTTCCCCATCTCCTCGTGGAACGACAGATGGCGTGAGACGGGGAATAACACGGCAAAAGTAAAGTCCTGGGTAATCTCATGTTCGGTGAAGGTACGGACCATCAAGGCAGTGAGATCGCCTTGTGCCAGTCGGTCCTGCAAATCCACGAGCACCCCCCGACCGGCCTCAACCCCCCACTGGCGAAGGAGGTCAGTCAGGTCCGCTTGCGAGTCTGGATCCAGGAGGATCAGGAGGCGGCCGCCGTGGGTCACGTAGCGGCTGATGCGGTCCTTTTCTTCCTTGGTGACCGGGCGTCTGGGGCCGGCCAGGACCAGGACGGACGTGTCTTCCGGAATTGCGCTTTCCTTCAGCAAAACCAGCGTATCCACTTCGTAGCTCTGCTTGGTCAGCGCCTCTTTGGCGCGCGCGAGTCCACCCGATTCTTGATCGGACGGGCTCCGTTCGCCATGGCCTTCCAGAAACAGGACCCGCTTTTTGTTGTCTTTGGAGACCCGGATGAGCGCACCGGTCAATTCAGCCTCTGACGGCGCAGTGACGCGCGTCGTTTGAGACCCGCTCTCAAGGACGGCCGTATCTACGCGGATGATGCCGTACTGGCGTGCTACGCCGGGTCGTCGCTCGGGATCGACATACTCAACTTTGATCCTGTCACTCTCCTGCCGGTAGCTGTCGAGCAGGTCCCGATAGGTAGTGAACGCCTGACTGCGCTCTTGAGTGAAGACCGTAACCTTGACCTCGCGGCCGAGAGCTCGAAGCACTCGGTGCGTTTGAGGGGCCAGTGTGAAGTGCTGGGTCTCGGAGAGATCCCAGCGTTTGGAATGACGGGCGGCGAGAAAGTTCATGATGACGAGGATGCCCACAAACAACAGCACCATCAGGATGCTATTCAGGCCCAGGCGCGTAGAACGCCGGACCGAGAAGGCCTTGAGGGTCTCAAAATGGTTCACAAAAAATGCGATG
Organism: Nitrospirota bacterium; assembly: GCA_005877775.1. Classification (GTDB taxonomy): domain Bacteria; phylum Nitrospirota; class Nitrospiria; order Nitrospirales; family Nitrospiraceae; genus NS-7. The sequence goes on from VBOJ01000015.1 coordinate 18,917, forward strand.
AGGCAGATGACCGCGAGTCCCTCGCAGAGAGTGATCAGCCAGAGCTTGTCAGGAGCGAGGCTATAAATGAGCAGGCCAGTGACGCCAAGCACTGTCCCCACCATGCCAATCGAAGACATCATCCGATTCATTTTTGCTCCGTCCATCATCTCTCTCTCAGAGAGGGTGACCATGCTGCCCCTTCACTGCGCGCCTCATCACTCGCACTTTCCTACCTCTCCTTAGGGGCGGTGGGGCCTGTCGCCTACTGCGCCCGTCATCGACCCGTTGCATCTCAGGAGCAACGGGTACCCCGGCACCTTCTGATGTGCGCGGTGGGCCTGATTATGAATGAGCCTCTGATTTCTGGCTCAACTTCCCACCCTCTCAACCCTCATTTCCATCGTTGCGACTCCACCACACGGTGGGCGAGGAACAGCATGAGCAGCGTACCGGACAGATAGTAGACGAGGTCTTTGGTGTCCACGAGACCGCGAGTCAAGCGGTCGAAATGCTCGATGAAGGAGAGATAGCCAATCGTGTTGCCGATTGGCGTGTCACCAAGGACGTTTCCCAATCCTCCCAGCAACCAGACAAGGATCAGCAGACCGAAGCTGAGAAACGCCGCGACGATCTGGTTCTCGGTCAGGGCGGAAGCCAAGACACCGGTCGCAAGGAACATGGCGCCCAGGAGCGCCAGTGCTAGATATCCGGTGAAGATCGGATTCCAGTCGAAACTACTGAACAGGGATAAGATCAGGGGCACAACACCGGTCAGGGCCAAGAGACCAAGGAAGATCAGATAGACGCTCAGGAACTTTGCGACCACAATCTCATTGATGCCGACCGGAGAGGTCATCAGCAGTTCAAAGGTCCGGAGCTTTCGCTCTTCTGCGAACGTACGCATCGTGAGGATGGGGAGCAACAGCATGAGGAAGACCGCCGTGAAGGAAAACGTGGGCCGGAGTACCAGATCGTTCAGGTTGAGCTGGGCCGCTGCCCCCTGGATCTGCATCAGCCGCACCGCCTGGTTCCCTGCATTCACGACGAATACATACGAGAGGATGCCGAAAATCAGAAGGAAAACTGCTCCCACCGCATAGACGATCGGCGAGACGAAATAGGAACGTAGTTCCTTAGCAAGGATCGCGTGCACCGGCGTCATACGCGGGTTTGCTCCTCGCTCGGGGTGCTGACTGCTGCTCCCTCACCGATCATGCCCTCCTCGTGCTGGGTCAGACGGAGAAACACGTCTTCCAGTGTCATGGAGATTGTCTTCAATTCGAGGAGCCCCCAGCCGTTTTCCACGACAAACCGGGCGATCTCTTCCCGGAGATCCCGACCCAGTTCGCATTCGAGGAGAAAGGCGCCGGTGTCGGTCGGCTCGAAGACGCTTTGCACGCCGGACAACGCGCGAAACCGCTCGGCGAGACCGGCTGGAGGCGCCTTGACCGTTACGCTGATCTTCTCCGAGCGACGCAGCCTGGCGGAGAGCCGATCCGGCCGATCCACGGCTACGATCCGGCCCGCGTTGATGATGACCACCCGCTGGCAGACCGCCGTGGCCTCCGGCAGGATGTGTGTGCTGAGAATGACCGTGTGTGATCCAGCCAAACTTTTGATGAGTTCGCGGATCTCGATGATCTGTTTCGGATCGAGCCCCACGGTGGGCTCGTCCAGGATCAACACCGGCGGATTGTGGAGAAGAGCCTGAGCGAGTCCGACCCGCTGCTGGTACCCTCTGGACAAGTTGCCGATCAAGCGTTGACGGACCTCTCCCAGCGACAATCGCTCAACAACCCGATCCAGTCCGCTGCGGAGATTCTCCGCGCTCATCCCTTTCAGACGGCCCACAAAGGTCAGATATTCCTGGACTGTTAACTCGTGATAGAGCGGGGGAGTCTCCGGCAAATAGCCGATGCGTCGTTTGACCTCGAGCGGTTGCTCAAAGCAATCATAGCCAGCGATCCGCGCGACTCCCTCGGTGGCCGGCATGAAGCAGGTCAGGATCCGCATAGTTGTGGTCTTGCCGGCTCCGTTGGGACCGAGGAAGGCCAGCACCTCGCCCTTGCCCACCGAGAAGGTAACCCGTTCGATGGCCGTATGATCCCCGTAACGTTTGGTGACGTCCTGAACTTCAATCATCGCGAGGCTGAACTCCCGACGGTAGCTTGAGTTCCTTTCACAACAGGACCCGCTGCCTCGATAGGGGCGGCGGGTCCGACTGGATCTTACCCAGTCCATCTTGAATCAGTCAAGGGTCACGAGGCAGCCATCAAACGAAAGTTCTGATCTTGATTGGATCTTGAAATGTGCTTATAGTGGTTCACCTGTTCGTCTTGCATGCGCATGGGACGGAAGGAATGACGTGATGCGAATGTTCACAGCAAAGGCTCTCAGCGGCACGATCCTGGTGGTGGTCATGGCCGTTGTGTTGGTGCTGTTCGCCCATGCTGGGTCAGAGGGAAAGGTCCTGACGGTGAAGGGAAACGTGGTGGCCGTCAATCTCAAAGTGGATCCTCAGATCATTGTGGTCAAGGCCATGACCCAGCACAAGCAGGAACTGATCGTGGGGGCCACCATTGGGAAAGGAGCGACCATCACACGCGGGAACAAACCGGTCAAGCTCGCCGATGTCAAGGTCGGTGAGGCAGTAGATCTGACATATCTCAAGCACGCGGACGGGCTGGTGGCTCGATCCATTCACGTCCGGTAAGCAGGAGAGTCACATGTTGAGCAAGCTCGCACATGGCACCACGCTAGTGTTCGTCTGTTTCTGTGTCCTGGGTCTGCTCGTCGGGTGCGCTGGCCGAAAGGTGTCTACGTCTGCGCAAGATCAAACGTCGGTCCCTGGCCCGCCACCGAAGGTCGAGGAGGCAAAAGTGGACCCACCGGCGCCTGCGGAGCCGCCTCAAGAGGTGGCGAAGGTCGAGCCGGCACCGCTAGAGCCGCCGAAAGCAGAGGTGAAAGAGGAACCAGCACCCCTTCCTCCTCCCCCTGTGACCCCACCTCCACCAGCTCCTGAACCGCTCATGCTGGCGGACGCGTATTTTGATTTTGACCGGTTCCTCATCAGAAGCGACGCACAAGCTGTGCTTGAGGCTAATGCCCGTCGGCTCAAGGCGGAGAACGGCCGTAGGCTTCTGATCGAGGGCCATTGCGATGAACGGGGAACCGTTGACTACAATCTGGTTCTCGGTGAACGACGGGCACAGTCGGTCAGGCAGTATCTGCAGAACCTTGGTGTTCGGTCCTCCCAGATCCAGATCACCAGTTACGGGAAGGAAAAGCCGTTCTGCACTGACCATAGTGAAGCGTGCTGGCAGTCGAATCGCCGCGCGCACTTCGTGCTGCCGTAACTCGGATTTGAGGGACACGCTGATCCGAACCCTGTATTCTCTGGACAAGACTCATAAGGAGGCATGTGTGGGACGACGCGCTTTGCTGCTTGCGAGTGGGTTAGGACTGCTAGTGCTGGTCGCCTGTGCCGGCAAAGGGAAGGTCATTCCCATAGACATCCGAGGCAGTGATTCGGCAGGCCCCGCGATGACGAAGGAGACTGGCGGCCTGAGCGTCGCCGTGACAGCCTTCGAAGACTCGCGACCAGAGAAAAACCGGCTCGGAACCCGGACTCACTTCTGGGGGGGCGAAAGCTATTTCAATCTGCTGGGCGGCAAGCCTGGTGCCGAAGTGGCGGCCCAGGCAGTGGCTGACTATCTGAAAATGAAGGGCTGGCGTGCCGAGCTGGTCAAGCCAGGGGGATCGGGCGCAGAAAGCAACGCGGACGTCACGCTCTCGGGCAAGCTGCTGGATCTCTCCGTAGATGCCAAGGGCAAGTTTTTACAGACGGAGATTTCGTCCAAGAGCAAGATTGTCGTCCAGGCCTTGAACAGAGCGGATGGCAGCACAATCCGTATGACCCTCAATGGTGCCGGCACGGAAAGCGTGTTCTGGTTTGACCCGGAGGATGCCCAAGGGCTCATGAATGAGGTTCTCATCGCGAGCCTGGAGAAGCTTGTCGTCAACACGAAGGTTGAGAACAATCTTCTACGACTCAAGTGACGGAGATTCGCAGCAAGTGTTCCCCACCACTCGCGAATTTTTATCAGCCTCGCTCTCCGCTTGACTTGTTTCACTGATTTTGTTATATCCCACGCCGAGTTACCCTGTTTTATCCGACTATCTTCTCCTCCTGCGCACTTACCTCCTCGGTTGGCTAGACCCATACCATCGTATGGGAGAACCTACTCATTCGGTATTGCCGTTTGGGGAACGGTCTTTTATGATGAGGTCCAAGGACGGTGCAGCTCGACTTTTGGTCACAGGTTATTGAAGATGACGAAAGGCAGCATTGTTCGTCAATTGACCACAGGGAGGCCTGATGAACGAGCTGAGGACCTACATGGATGCAACTAACTCACCAAGACGAGGCTTCAGCCTATGGCTGCTGCTTGTGGCCATCGGGCTCACAATCGGCGCCTGCTCGAGTCTGCCCAAAGGGCAGGCTGATCTGGATTTGGGGGTCAAGGCACGGGGCATTGCTTCGTGGTACGGAGCTGATTTTCATGGGCTGGTCACTGCCAGCGGAGAAGTGTACGACATGGAAGCGTTGACCGGCGCCCATCGAACGCTTCCCCTTGGGACGCTGGTGAAGGTGACGAATGTCGTGAATGGGAAGCAGGTTCTGGTTCGCATCAACGATCGTGGCCCCTACGTCAAGGGGCGTATCGTTGATCTCTCCCATGCAGCCGCGAGGGAATTGGACATGGTGCAGCACGGGATTACGCCGGTTCAATTAGAAGTTACAGGCCACGAGAAGGGGGGCTGGCTCGCGGCCATTGTTGGGGCGATCATGAAGGTGCGGTCTGTCACGAAGTTGGAACCCCGGCCCGAGTCGGATGATGCCGAGACATTCAGGACTGTTCCTCAACAACTGCTACCCGGGGAAGTGCGTAACGCACGCAGCCTGCGCCTCCCTCCCAGCGATGTCATGCGCGAGCGGCGCGCTCGCCGTGTGGCCGACATCCTGGCTGCCGAGCAGCGAGTCTATATCACTGCTGCCCTCCTGGTTTGAGAGCCCTTCTGAATCGCCCCCGCCCTGCTCGATGCTGGTTGACAGTGAGGACGTGTCTTTACTAGACTGTGATCCTCATTCTCTGATGCTGGGATTGCGTCTCAGCAAATTACGGGGGAGGACTTTCCGCCAATGGCAAAACGGACGATGTCTGAGCCTGACGAGGCGAAGCTAAAGAAGAAGGTCAGGGGAAAACTCGCCGCGACCGACAACCCAGAAGCCGATGCGGCGCTTCGTTCGCTTCACAAGCGTCTGAAACGGGCTCAACGGAAGCGGCGACGTCTGGCTCTCAGGAAGAGGCATGCGATGGGGAAGCAGGCCGGTGCAAGCGCCAAGACAGAGGCGGCCCCGACGCCTAACTGAGCGCCGATGCTTGACCAGACGCGACGGCGGAGTGAGTCCTACGCATGAGGAATAGGGCATGAGCGAAGAAAAGAACAAAAGCCCAGAGCTGTCTTCTCCCGTTGTTCCGGAAGGCGACGATGCGCTGGCCGATCGGGTCTCGGATACGATTGCCGTGGCTTCCGACCAGGCGGCGGCAGAGTCGCCTGCGGCCGATGTTGCGGGGGAAGCGGTCCTTGAAGAAGAGCGGGTCAAGGACGAGATCGAAATCCAGATTGATCTCCTGCAAGATCCGGACTGGGCGGTACGTCGCGAAGCGGTGACCACGTTGGGTGAGATGGGCGATGACCGCTGCGTCGAGCCGGTTGTTCGCGCGCTCCGTGATGGCGATTGGCAGGTTCGTGAAGCGGCCATCGAAGCGGTCGGGATGATCGGCTCTCCCTGTGTCGAGCCGGTCGTCAGGCTCTTGCGAGATTGGGACATTCGTAAGGCAGCGATCGTTGCCTTGGGCAAGATCAAGGACGAGCGGGTGCTCGAGCCGCTGATCGGACAGCTACGGAACGACGAATTCAATGAGCTGGCCACCGAGGCCCTGGCAGAGATTGGGCAGCCGGCGGTAGAAAAACTGGTCGCCGCTTTGAAGGACAAGGATGAGAATGTTCGAAAGCAGGCTGTGATCGCCCTGGGACGGATCAAGGATCCGGCGGCCAGTGATGCCCTGATCGAAATGCTGAAGGACAAGGATTGGTTTACACGTCTGACCGCTGCGGCTGCCCTCGAACAACTCCATGATGAGCGGGGGCGCGAAGCGATCAAGCCGCTCCTTCAAGACCCCGACCTGGTCGTGAGGATGCGCGTAGAACGGATCCTGGCGGCCTGGAAAAAGGGAGCCGCCACCGCATGAACACCCTTCCCCTCACACGCTACAACGCCAGGTAACCATCCACTTCCTTCTGGATCTCATCGAGCCTTGCTCGGGAGAGGGTCTTCCCTATCGAGAGGTCCAATTTCGCTTCTCTGGTTTTCCCGGCCAACGCTTTGAAGATAGCGGTCCTCCCGCTGTGATGTTCCGACTGGCCCGCTTTATCGAGCAAGTCGGCGGCCTCAGCCAGTTCCTTCGCGGCGTTTCCGTAATTCCGGTCCAACAAGTCTGACTTTGCCTGGATCAACCGAGACTTGGCATCGAGGAGTCCCTGGCGCGACCGGAGATTACCCGGGATGCCCAGCGTGGTGTCCACCACGTTGCGCGAGAGATTTGTCATTTGGCTCTTGAGGTTCTCAATGGTGTCGTTGAGCTCACTGATCGGGCGCTGGCCGACGAAATACCCAAGGCCGACGGCAGCTCCGAGCACCACCAACATGCCTACGAACTTGATCATGAACTTCTTCATTGTGAATCCTCACCTCTTGGTTTTGGACAACACCTGAGCCAGACTTCCAGCCGCCGCGATCCTGACGGCCGGATCGGAGTCCTGCAGCGCTTTTTTTAGAAGTGGCACGACTTCCTGTCCGCCGATTTTGCCTAGGGCGCGGGCTGCGGTCAAGCGGGGTTGGGGCTGCTGGTCCTGGAGCAACGGTTCCAGGACCGGGAGCACCTTCTTGTTGCCGGCCAATCCAAGCGCCTGGCCCACGGCACTTCGGACGGACGGGTCCGAATGTTTGCCCAAGTCCATCGCTGTCAGGAGAGCCTCGTTGTCGCCCAGCCGAAGCAATCCCTCGACAGCTCCGGCGCGGACGAGTTCGACCGGATCTCGCGCAAGCTGCCGAAGAAGAGGGCGGGTATGCGCCAGCCTCAGCCGTCCAAGGCTGGCGGCGGCGACGCTGCGGACCCGTGCGCTCTCGTCTCCCAGTGCGTGCGTCAGCGGTGTGGCACCTCCAGGACTGCCGAGCTCTCCCAACCCACCGGCCGCAAACGCGCGAACGGAAGGGTCCGGATCATAGACGGACTGACTGAGGACCGCCAGGCCGGCTGGAAGCCGGAGGCGTCCTAAGACTCCGAGCGCCGCCATGCGGGCATCTGCGTCTGGCAGAGTGGCTGCGCTCACGATGTCATCGAGCGCCTCGGATTTTCCGAGCTGCACCATCGCGGCCAGCGCGAAGACATGGGCGGCTCCGTCTTCAGCTCGAGCCACCCGCGTGACAAGGTCCAGAACTCCCGGCTCTCTCACGTCGGCCAGCGCGTTCAGAGCCGCAATCCGGACGGCGAGCGCCCGATCCCCCAACGCGCGCTTGAGCCCCGGCAGTGAGGCTGCGCGCCCCGTACGTCCGAGGCCCTCCACGGCCCGCGCCCGGACCAAGATGGACACATCGAGCAAGCCGTCTTCCAGGAAAGGAATGGCCTCAGGGCCGGCGATTTCTGCCAAGGCCGTATAGGCTGTGATGCGGAGATGTTCTTCGGGATCCCGGAGCCGCTCGGTGATGAATCCCCAGGCCAGTTCCCGGAGTATGTTAGAATCGTCAGGACGTCCGGGGGGCACCAGACGAGCGTAAGTTTTCAACGCTGTCTCAGGCCGTCCCAGTCGCAGGTAGCTGAGCAGGCTCACTCTCAGCAGTTCACGGGAGGGCTCATGCCCGGGCGGAGCGGTTTCCAGGAGGTGGACGACTCGATCGTAACGGGCTTTCTTGAACGCGGCAAAAGCTTCGCGCTCAATGGAAGTCCGAGTGTCGCGTATGGGGAACTCCGCTGCTCGTGGGTGTGGACTCCACAGCGAGAACACAAGCGCACAACCCGATGCGGCGGTCAGGACGCGGAAGATCGCCGGAGTTCGTCCTTTCACGGCCGGCATCTTTGTGGAGCGGCTCGCGGTTGTCAAGGCCGGTGTCTCCATGGTTCGTTAGGGCATTGGCACCGGTGGGGTGAACGCGATGGAGCAGAATTCCGCGTCGCTTTGAGATCTGGTCCTACCAGACGGAAGGGACCTTTGAGGCGGCGGGCGCGTAGAAGAGGTCCATATACTCCTTAAGCATGCGCCTTGCGCAGAATCGCGGGACGACCGTGCGGATAGAGTCCTTCACGATCTGGATCCAGCCTCGTGGGATCCCGTCCATATCCCGCTGGTAGTAGAGCGGGATCACCTCTTGCTCGAGGATTCGGTAAAGTTCTTCGGCATCACGCGCGTCCTGCCCGCGCGGATCGTTCGCACCAGCCGATGGCTGGATTGCCCACCCATTGGCCCCGTCAAACCCCTCATGCCACCACCCATCCAACACGCTCAGATGCGGCGCCCCATTGAGAGCAGCCTTCTGCCCGCTTGTACCGCTGGCTTCCATGGGGGGGCGCGGGGTGTTCAGCCAGACGTCCACTCCCTGGACCAAAAACTTCGCGGCGTGCATATCGTAGTCCTCGAGGAAGGCAATGTGGCCCCCGAGCCCAGGATCTTTGCAAAGACTGTACACCTGGTGGATGAAATGCCGACCTGGCTCGTCCGCGGGATGGGCCTTGCCGGCAAATATAATCTGAACGGGACGCCAGCGGTCCTGGAGAAGGTGCCTGAGCCGTTCCAGATCGCTGAACAAGAGCGTGGCGCGTTTGTAGGTCGCGAATCGCCGCGCGAAGCCGATCGTGAGGGCTTCAGGATCCAGCAGGGTCCCTCGCGCTAACACCTGCGAGGCTTCGAGGTCCCTTTGGACCCAGCCAGCCCGGGCCCTTTCGCGGATGAAGCTCATCAGTTTGCGTTTCTGTGCTTGACGGACCTTCCACAACTCGTGATCTGGAATGTCTATCACGCGTTGCCAAACTGCCGTATCATCAGACCGGTTGGCCCAGTCAGGACCTAGATATTTATTGTATAGTTGGTTCATCTCCGGCGCGATCCACGTAGGCGGGTGAATGCCGTTGGTGACGCTCCGAATCGGTACGAGGTCTTCGGAGACTCCCGGCCACAGGACCTGCCACATCTTGCGCGATATCCGACCGTGCTCGCGGCTGACTCCATTCAGATGGGCGGACATCCGAATCGCCAGCGCGGTCATATTAAATCCGTTCCCATGAGAGTCATGATGCTCTCCCAGGCGGAGGAATGTGTCACGCGTCAGGCCAAGCTGTTCCCAATACCCGCTGAAATACTGCTCCATGAGGTGATTCGGAAACACGTCGTGGCCGGCTGGCACCGGGGTGTGGGTTGTAAACACTGAACTGTGGCGGACGATTTCGGCAGCCTCCGCGTGAGACAGTCCGGATTGGACCAGCTCTCGGAGTCGCTCCAGGGTAAGGAAGGCTGAATGGCCTTCGTTGGCATGCCAGACCACAGGAGCCAGTCCCAGGGCACGGAGTGCCCGCACACCGCCGATTCCGAGCAGGATCTCCTGGCAGAGGCGGAGTTCCTGGTCTCCGCCGTAGAGTCTTGCGGAGAGGGCGCGGTCGCCAGGCGCATTGTCCGGCACGTCGGTGTCGAGCAGGTACAACGAGACCCGCCCCACACGAACCTGCCAGATCAGGGCCGATACGGTTCGGTTCCCCATTTCAACCCTGATCTGGCAGGGAGTGCCCGATGGCGTCAGGGCTTGCTGGATGGGAGAATCCAACCGGCTGAACGGCTGGTAGATCGCGTCCTGCCAACCCTCAGCTGTAATCCGTTGGCTGAAGTACCCCTGCGGGTACATGAACCCGACACCCACCAGAGGAATTCCGAGATCGCTCGCTTCCTTGCAATGATCGCCAGCCAGGATGCCCAGGCCGCCACTATAAATCGGAATCGAGATATGGAGTCCGAACTCGGCCGAAAAATACGCGATGCGGGTCGTCGAAATGGTGGGGTACTGGTTCGCGAACCAGGTCTCCTTTGGCACGATGTAGTGGTCGTAGGCTTTCAGCACGGCGGAGTACTGCCGGACGAAGCCGGGATCGCGGCTCAGGGCGATCAGTCGTTCGGGCTTCACGTCGTGGAGGAGTTTGACCGGGTTGTGGTGGGTGATGCGCCAGAGGGTCGGATCGATGGCTTCAAATAGACGGCGGGCCTCAGGCTGCCAACTCCACCACAGATTGTATGCGAGTTCCAGAAGACGGCTCAGGCCCCCGGGAATGGCTCCTTGAGACCCGGAATCAGATTGGTAGTCGTTCACCCTGCCTCCTTTGTTATAGGTTGTAGGCAAGGGGCAATAGGCAATAGGAACCAAGAGGTGCTGCTTCGTCCCTATAGCCCATCGCCTCTAGCCCTTCTTCAAGCGTGGCCGGTCTTGTGCCACGACGCCCAGTTTTCCGAGAAGGCGACTGCTGCGTAGCGTTCACCCAGAATCTGCGCGATGCGGTTCATGAGTCGCGAGAGTTCTCGTGCTTCTTCGGGGTTCAAGTCCTGTCTGAACCCGGGGTGAAGACCCCAGCGGGTTTCCACCTGTTCGCCCTCCACCGTTGACATCACGCTGACCAATTTGATCTCGTTGCCTGTTGCTCTATCGGGCTGTTCATTGCTCGACTGAGCTGCCGTGGTTAGCGAGGCTGGTCCTTGACCGGGCACCCTCTCGAACAAGGCCTTCATGGCCGGGATGACGGCACCGGCACAGAGTGTTGCTGCAGCGACCACCGCACTATTTCCAGGCGTGTCGAGGATCAGCGCGACCTTCTCCCCGAACTGCCGAAAGAATTCCTCCTTGATGCTGTCTTCGTCTGTCACGACGAAGCGGAATCGTTCGTGCTCGCGTCGGCTATCAGCCACCGCGTTGCCGATCGTGATGACCAGCTCCATCTCGTCGCTGTCAGGGCCGAGTGCCGGTTCCAGGACAGCCTTGAGATGCTGGGTGACTGCGTCTTCGAGACTGTTCATGAAAACAGGCTGCTCCTGAATCGGCAGGTGGAATGCCGAAAGTCGATCGGCGAGGTTGAACATCACTTTCAGGAACTCAAGATAGATGCTCCATTCTTGCTTCTTCTTCAGTGTGAGCGCATGGTCTGGAGCGCTGCGCTTCACCATCGTGACAGACTCGGCGGCCACGGCCAGCATCAACGCGGCGAGCTCATGAAGGACCTGGGCATAAGGGCTCTGGGACGCTGTCATCAGATCTTCCTGAACAAGACCTCATTATAGCTAAGTCCGGCGAATGGTCCAAGGGTCCCCTCCGTCAGTACAGATCCCTCTGGCCTACCCGCTGGGTGGAACAACAAGCAGAACAAGCGGTCGTTGCAACGGTAGAGAGGCTATGTTATACAGCGCGACGATCAATCGTGAACAGCATGATAGCCGAATTTCCGCTGACTTAACGCTCGGGAGTCATGCAGAGATGGAACGGGACGGGAAGCCTTATGTGCTCAGGCGGACGGAGGACCAGTCTCTGCCTCCGAAGTTGGCCCTGGACTATGGCCAGGCGCTGAACCCGCAACAATTGGCGGCCGTGACGGCTGGAGACGGGCCGTCGCTCGTGATTGCCGGCGCGGGTAGTGGGAAGACCCGTACGTTGGTGTACCGTGTAGCCTACCTGATCGATAAGGGGATTGATCCGTCCACGGTCCTTCTGCTGACGTTCACGCGCAAGGCGGCGCAGGAAATGTTGAAGCGCGCGGGACTCCTGATCGGGGCACGGAGCGAGCGCGTCTGCGGCGGAACCTTTCACTCGGTTGCGAACATTCTGCTGCGTCGCTACGGGCGACCGATCGGGCTGGAGCCCGGGTTCACGATCCTGGACCGAGGCGACGCCGAGGACCTGATCAACTTCGTGCGCACCCAGCTTGGCTTGAGCGAGAAGGGCAAGCGGTTTCCCCGAAAAGGGACGCTCGCGGACATTTTCAGTAAATGCGAGAATACGCTTCAGAGTCTTGAAGAGGTCGTACTGGATGAGTTCGTGCATTTCTCGGAGCACCTTGAAGATCTGGCGAAGCTCAAACGTACCTACGATTCGGTGAAACGGCAGCGACAGCTCCTGGATTACGACGATCTGCTGGTCAAGCTTCGACAGCTCCTGAGCGAGGACGAGTCAGTGTGCCGGACCATTTCACAACACTACCGCTATATCCTGGTGGATGAATATCAGGATACGAATCGCCTCCAGGCGGATCTGATCAGGAGATTGGCTGCGAGGCACGACAACGTAATGGTCGTGGGGGACGACTCGCAATCCATCTATGCGTTCCGCGGGGCGACGTTCCGAAACATTATGGAGTTCCCCGCTCTCTTCCCCGGAGCCACAGTCTATAAACTTGAAGAGAACTATCGGAGTACCCAGCCGATCCTGAACCTTGCCAACGAAATCATTCAGGGGGCTGCCGAAAAATACAGCAAGCATCTCTTCACACGGAAGCTGGAGGGACCGCTACCGGTCCTGGTCCAGGCGGGTGGAGAAAACGCCCAGTCTCGGTTCATCGCCCAAAAGATTCTGGAACTGCGAGAGGAGGGAGTGCCTCTCGATGAGATCGCGGTCCTGTTCCGATCCAGCTTCCACTCCTTCGACTTGGAAATTGAACTGTCACGGAGAGACTTGCCGTTCGTGAAGCGGGGCGGGTTCAAGTTGATCGAAACCGCGCATGTCAAGGATCTTTTGGCTCATCTGCGGGTCATGGATAATCCGCTGGACGCGGTGAGTTGGAATCGCGTTCTGCTGCTGGTGGAGGGAGTGGGGCCGAGGAAGGCTCAAGACCTCATCGCATCATTTCTGAAGACCGACCGACCGCTTGACATGCTGAGGCGGGTGGGCGGTCGGTCCTCGCGTGGCCTCCAGGATCTGGCGCGGATGCTGGAGGAAGCAGCCCGCTCCTCCGCAATGACACCGGCGGAGCAGGTCAATGAAGTGTATGGCTATTATCTGCCGATTCTGAAGGAGCAGTATGACGACTATCCGAAGCGAATACGCGATCTGGAGCATCTCTACACGATCGCCGAAGGCTACTCCAAGGTTGAGGAGTTTCTCGCCGACTTGGCGCTGGAGCCTCCCGATGAAAGCGTGGTTGACGTGGAGGCGAGCGGTCGCGACGACGAGCGGCTGGTCCTGTCAACGATCCATTCGGCCAAAGGGCTCGAGTGGCAGTGCGTGTTTGTGATCTGGGTGGTGGACGGGCGGTTTCCGTCTGCGTACTCGTTCGTGTCGCAGGGGGAGCTGGAAGAAGAACGGCGACTGTTTTATGTGGCCGTCACCCGCGCGAAACGGCATCTTTATCTGACCTACCCGATCAACGTGTATGATAAGTCCACCGGCTTGGTCCTGTCTAAACCGTCTCGATTTCTCGACGAAGTGGCGGCAGGGCTTCTCGACACCTGGGCGCTGGTAGAGGAGGGTGATTCCCATGCCTGGGGCGCAGAGCGCGACGAATGAGGGTGCGCGGTGGTCTTGTTTCTGACCTTTGCGCTGGCGATCACGCTCTGGGTGACAGATGCCGCGTCGGCGGGTTCTGCGGATTCCAGCCGCGCATCCGCGGCCTCCTGGAGTGGGCTGATCGCACAGGCGGACGCACTCGGCCTGCCGACTCGATTCTTGCGCCAGATCCCCCCCGACTTCGTCACCTTGGAGTTTGACGACCTGCATCAGTTTGCGGCGGAATACCATCTGGACGACCATCGGATGGTACTCAACCAGGTGCTTTCATTCAATGCGGCCGGCGGGGCCCTGAGGCCACTCGTTCGAATGACGCATGGCGAACTGGCGACCTTCTATCACGAGTTTTTTCATGCGTATATGGACTTTATCAGCTCGGCGCCTGACCTGGCCGCTCGCGATCTGGAGGCTGCTCGCCTGTTGACGTTTGCCCGAACCCAGCAGCACTGTCGGTACCAACAGGTCCTGATTACCCCGGTCGTGCAGCGCAAGTCGGCCGTTGAACCCAGAATCCTGACGGACCGTGAGTCTTGGGAAGCCGTAAATGAGACCTGGGCCGTGTTCGTGGGATGGGCCGTTTGGACAAAGCTGGAACTACAGGATGGGCGAAGGAGCCGACAGGGACAGAAATCGGATGCCGCCACGGGATGGTTGAGTCGATTGAAGAAAGCCGACAAAAGCGGTGAATTGGTTGGGTACTATGAACCGGAAGACAAGGCCGAGCGATCGGTGACCCACAAGCGGTACCTTGCCCCTCCGAACCGGATCTCCCCGCGCGAAGTGGCCATTCTTCTAGAAGTTGTGCTCGGAGAAACGACAGAGTTGGCCCGCCGCTCCGCCGCCATGATGGAACAGAATCGCCATCCGTCAGGGGATGGTCCACTATGCCAGGACTGACCCCTGACTTTTACCCCGGCTGTCAGCTCTGAGATTGTGGGCTTGACAACGGTCATTTTCATCAATATAATCGGTCGCTTCCTAAAGTAAACCTGCCGTGTCTGCGGTCAGTTACTCCGGCTTACGACTCGAAGGGGCCGGTGAACTGCATGGGGGGAGGTTTGTTTTTCATTTCTGTTCAATGATTCTCCAAGGGAATACTGCGTCTATCTACTTATTGCATGCGTGGAGAACTCCGTGAACTCTGAGGGGCAGGTACCCAAGTGGACAAAGGGGGCAGACTGTAAATCTGTTGCCATCGGCTTCCAAGGTTCGAATCCTTGCCTGCCCACCATGATGAATGATGAGTAATGAGTGCCGAGTAATGAGGTTAAAGAGACTCGCCCCTCAGCACTCATGTCTCAGTCCTGTTTTTTGTTTGGGCGGGCGTAGCTCAGTGGTAGAGTTCCAGCCTTCCAAGCTGGCTGTCACGGGTTCAAATCCCGTCGCCCGCTCCATTATTGGGGAGGCGTTAAACGTTCATCGTTATTCGTTAAGTGTACAGGTGGGGAACTCTACACTTCGCCAAGATCTCCAGGCTCAGTTCCTGCGATCAACGAATAACGTTTAACGAATAACGAACACGGCCCACGTAGCTCAGTTGGTAGAGCACGTCCTTGGTAAGGACGAGGTCACGCGTTCGATCCGCGTCGTGGGCTCCAGCCTTTATCGTAAGGAGCTCTGCCAGGTGTTTGCTTGTGCAGTCAGCTGCGATAGAGATGTGAACGAAGAGGGAGGAGGCAGCGATGGCGAAGGCGAAATTTGAGCGGCGCAAGCCCCACGTGAACATTGGGACGATCGGGCACGTGGACCATGGGAAGACGACGCTGACATCCGCCTTGACGAAGGTGATGGGGGAGAAGGGGATGGCGAAGTTCGTCAGCTACGACGAAGTGGCGAAGGCGAGCGAATCGCAGGGGCGGCGGGACCCGACCAAGATTCTGACGATTGCGATTGCGCACGTGGAGTACGAGACGGAGAAGCGGCACTACGCGCACGTGGACTGTCCGGGGCACGCGGACTACGTCAAGAACATGATCACGGGGGCGGCGCAGATGGACGGGGCCGTGTTGGTGGTCAGTGCGGCGGACGGGCCCATGCCCCAGACCCGGGAGCATATTCTGCTGGCCCGGCAGGTGGGGGTGCCCTACATAGTGGTGTTTTTGAACAAAGCGGACAAGGTGGACGACAAGGAGCTGTTGGATCTGGTGGAGCTGGAGGTGCGGGAGCTGTTGACCAAGTACGAGTTTCCGGGGGACAAGATTCCCATCGTCACGGGCTCGGCGATCAAGGCGCTGGAGGGGGATAAGAGCCCGATCGGGGTGCCGGCGATTCTGAAGCTGTTGGAGGCGGTGGATGGGTACATTCCGACGCCGGTGCGGGCGATTGACAAGCCGTTTTTGATGCCGATTGAGGATGTGTTCACGATCAGCGGGCGGGGGACGGTGGTGACGGGGCGGTGCGAGCGGGGCGTGGTGAAGGTGGGGGACGAAGTGGAGATTGTGGGGCTCAAGCCGACGCAGACGACGGTGGTGACGGGGGTGGAGATGTTCCGCAAGGTGCTGGATGAGGGGCAGGCGGGGGACAACATTGGGGTGCTGCTGCGGGGGACGAAGAAGGAAGAGGTGGAGCGGGGGATGGTGTTGGCGAAGCCGAAGACGATCACGCCGCACACGAAGTTTAAGGCGGAGGTCTATGTGCTGACCAAAGAAGAGGGGGGGCGGCACACGCCGTTCTTTAATGGGTACCGGCCGCAGTTTTATTTTCGGACGACGGACGTGACGGGGGTGGTGCAGCTGAATCCGGGGGTGGAGATGGTGATGCCGGGGGACAATGTGGCGGTCACGGCGGAGCTGATCTCGCCGATTGCGATGGATCAGGGGCTGCGGTTTGCGGTGCGGGAGGGGGGCAAGACGGTCGGCTCGGGCGTGGTGACGGAGATCGTAGCGTAAGGCGTGAGGCGTCAGGGGTGAGGCGAAAGCCCAAAGAGATTCCCCCCTCACGCCTCACGTGTCACGCCTAACGGGGATGGCCTGTTCGGTCTGCAAACAGCGAAATTATTCCACCATGAAGAATAAGAAAAACGATCCGGACCGCCTCGAGCGGAACAAGTATTGTCGCTTTTGCCGAAAACACACGCCTCATAAAGAAGTGAAATAACCGTAAGGCGTGAGGGGTGAGGTGTGAGGAGTGAACAATTTGAATTCTGTGCTGTCCCCTTACGCCTTACGCCTCACGGCTTTTGGAAACAGGGGCATGGTGTTCAACGGCTAGCACGTCGGTCTCCAAAACCGAAGGTCCGGGTTCGATTCCTGGTGCCCCTGCCACGGTGAACCTGTGAGCCGTTCGGACGCACATTGATAGGGATCAAGGAAGGGATCATTCGATGTTCAAAAGGCTCTGGTCCTCCCTGGTTGAATTTCTGGCGGACGTCAGAAGCGAATTCAAAAAAGTCTCGTTTCCCAGCAGGAGTGAAACGATTGGGTCGACAACAGTTGTGATCGTGTTCTGTGTGATCATGTCGATCTATCTCTCGTTGGTGGATTCGTTCCTGGTCTGGTTGATCAGCAAGGTGATATGAGCGTCACCGGTGGGCCAGAAGTTTCGTCAGGGGTGGAGCCGGGCAAGCATTGGTACGTGATCCATACCTACGCTGGGTTTGAGGGGCGGGTCCGGACCAGTATTCTGGAGCGAGCGAATCAGATGGGGCTGACCGAAAAGCTGGGTCAGGTGCTTGTTCCGACGGAGGAGGTCATCGAGATCAAGGATGGGAAGCGACGGACGTCCAAGCGCAAGTTCTTCCCGGGCTACGTCTTGGTGGAGCTGGAAAGCCCGCTGACCGACGAGACGCTCCTGATGATTAAGGAGACGCCTAAAGTCACCGGTTTCGTCGGCGGCGGTGCGCAACCGATCCCGCTGACTCTGGACGAGGTGGAATCCCTGCTCAAGCAGGTGGATTCTGGAACCGCCGGGCCTCGGGAGCAGGTCCGGTTTATCAAAGGAGACAACGTCCGCATCATCGACGGTCCGTTTCTGGGATTCAATGGTTTGGTGGACGAAGTGGATGCTGATCACAATCGAGTGAAAGTGTTGGTCAGCATTTTTGGTCGATCGACGCCGGTGGAATTGGGTTTTCTGCAAGTCGAGCGGATCTAGATAGTGTTGAGTGCCGAGTTATGAGTAATGAGTTGCCAGGATGAGAACTCACAACTCAGACCTCAAAACTAAAGACTGTTGAGGGAGCAAGTATGGCGAAAGAAGTGACAGGGCAGATCAAGTTGCAGATTCCGGCGGGGAAGGCCAATCCCGCTCCTCCGGTCGGCCCCTCACTCGGCCAGCATGGCGTGAACATCATGGAATTCTGCAAACAATTCAATGCTCGGACCCAGAAGGATGAAGGCAGCATTATCCCGGTCGTGATCACGGTCTATAAGGACCGCACGTTCACGTTTGTGACGCGCACCCCGCCGGCGTCCGATCTTCTGAAGAAGGCCTCCGGAATCATCAAGGGCTCGGGAGTTCCCAACAAGGATAAGGTCGGGAAGATCTCCAAAGCTCAATTACGAGACATCGCGAAGCTGAAAATGGCCGATCTGAATGCGGCGGATCTCGAGGGCGCCATGAACATCATCGAGGGAACCGCCCGGAGTATGGGGATTGTAGTTCAGAGCTAGCGGAGCCGGCCGAGCATGGTGAGGCGAAGGAGTTCCACATGAGCAAGATGGGCAAGAAGATGAAGGTGGTTAAGAGCAAGGTTGAGCCTCGACCCTATGGACTGAAGGAGGCCGTCGATCTTGTGAAACGGACTGCCTACGCGAAATTCGATGAGTCCGTGGATGTGGCGATCCGACTGGGGGTGGATCCCAAGCGGTCGGACCAAATGGTGCGAGGCACGACGGTGCTTCCTCATGGGACTGGGAAAAAACTTCGCGTGCTCGTGTTCGCAAAAGGGGAGAAGGAACAAGAGGCCAGACAGGCCGGTGCAGATTACGTGGGTGCCGAGGACCTCATGGAGAAGATCAAGGGCGGGTGGATGGACTTTGATCAAGCCATCGCGACTCCCGACCTGATGGGTGCAGTCGGCAAACTTGGCAAAGTGCTCGGGCCTCGCGGGCTGATGCCGAACCCGAAGGCGGGCACCGTCACGTTCGAAGTGGCGAAGGCCATCGCAGAGATCAGGAAGGGACGAGTTGAATACAAAGTCGAGAAGGCTGGCATCGTACAGGTGCCGATCGGCAGGGTTTCGTTCGATTCGGAACGGTTGTACGAAAATGCCCATGCGATCTTCGAATCGGTGGTCAAGGCCAGGCCAGCTTCCTGTAAGGGGCGGTATCTGAGAAACGCTACACTTTCCAGCACGATGGGTCCCGGGATCAAACTGGACACGGTGGCCATTACCAAGCTCTGGGACTGAGAAGAGGAGCCTCCGAGGCGTCAATAGCGTGCCGCGTCTATCGCGAAAGACGCGCCCCGCAAGAGACGCAATGACGGGTGGCGATTGACGAACCTCTCGAGAAGGGGAACGGCGTGAAAAAGGACGAGAAGGCCGCGGTGGTGGCCGAACTAAATGAGAAGTTCTCGCGGGCTCGAGTTGCGATTCTGACCGAGTGCACCGGCCTGCCAGTGAATCAGGTCACTGAGCTGCGTAAGCAACTACGGGGAGCCAAAGCGGAATACAGGGTCCTTAAAAATAGAATCGCCGCGCGCGCCGTCGAAGGGACCACACTGGTCGGCGTGAAATCGCACCTTAAGGGTCCCCTGGCTCTGATAATCGGATATGACGATCCCGTGCTCCCGACGAAGCTTCTTCGCGATTTTATCCAGGCGGAAAAACGAGACCAAAAAATCAAAATTCGACTTGGGGTGTTGGAGGGGAAGCTGCTCCAGCCCCCACAGCTGAGCGCGGTCGCCAGTCTCCCCGCTCGGGGCGTGTTGCTCGCCATGCTTCTCTCGGGCCTGCAGGGCCCGATTCGCGGCCTGGTCTTTGCGCTGAGCGGACTGTTGAGAGGGCTGGTGGGTGTGATCAGTGCCATTCAGGAGAAGAAGAAAGGAGAAGGAGAGATGCCAACGACTGAGGGAAAGCTGTCGCAGGAAGAATTCATCAAAGCGATCGAGGGGATGAGCGTGCTCGAACTGTCGGAGTTAGTCAAGGGGCTGGAAACCCGTTTTGGCGTAACGGCGGCTGCGCCGGTGGCGGTTGCGGCTGCTCCGGGCGGCGGCGGGCCAGCGGCAGCCGTAGAAGAGAAGACGGCCTTTGATGTGATCCTGGCCAGTGCGGCAGCGGAGAAAAAGATCCAGGTGATCAAGGTTGTCCGGGAGCTCACAAGCCTCGGTCTAAAGGAGGCGAAGGATCTCGTGGAAGGCGCACCCAAGCCGGTGAAGACCGGGGTGACGAAGGAAGAAGCGGAGACCATGAAGAAGAAGTTGGAAGAGAGCGGCGGCAAGGTCGAAGTAAAGTGACAAGGCCCGTAAATCGTCACTCGCCATCCGTCACTCGTGTCTATCGGGGCGAACGACGAATGACCAATGGCGAATGACCTTCTTCCACCCAGGAGGAGCATGGATATGTCGGAACCGACTGGCAATGGGCTGATCGAGCGGAAAGATTTCTCGCGAATCTTTGCCAGCATCGATATCCCTGACCTGATTGAAATCCAGAAGCGGTCGTACGAGCAGTTTCTGCAAATGGAGGGCAATCCGGACCGGCGGGAGGACAAGGGGCTCCAGGCAGCGCTGACCAGCGTCTTTCCGATCGCCGACTACAACAACACGGCAGTGCTGGAGTTCTCCAGTTATACGTTGGGGACCCCGAAATACGAGGTGCGCGAGTGTCTCGAGCAGGGAATGACCTATGCTGTTCCGCTCAAAGTCAGGGTCAGGCTTGTGGTCTTTGACAAGGAAGATAAGGGACCGAAGAAGAAAGTGCTCGACGTCCGTGAGCAGGAGGTCTATGTCGGTGAACTGCCGCTCATGACCGAGCGAGGCACGTTTATCGTGAACGGGACGGAGCGGGTAGTGGTGAGTCAGCTCCACCGCTCGCCCGGGGCCTCTTTCACCCATGACAAGGGACGGACGCACGCGAGCGGGAAAGTCCTCTATTCCGCCCGCATCATTCCCTACAGGGGGTCATGGCTGGATTTCGAGTTTGATGCGCGGGACATTCTGTACGTCCGGATCGATCGACGCCGAAAGATGCCGGCCACGATTCTGCTCAAAGCCTTCGGCTACTCCAGCGATGACCTGCTCAAGATGTATTACCCGGTCGAAGAGATCAGGGTGGTCAAGGGTAAGCTCCTTCGCAAGCTGGATCCGGAGATTCATCATGGCCTCAAATGTTCCAGTGAGGTGACGGAGAAGGGAAGCAAGGAACCGCTGGTCCGGGAAGGGGCGAAACTGACCAAAGCCCTGATCGCTCGCCTTCGCGCGGCAGGGGTCAAGGAGATTCCTGTCAACGCTGCCGAGTTGGTCGGCCGGGCTGTTCTGACGGAGTTGGTGGATCCGGTCACCAAGGAAACGATTCTCGACAAGAACCAACGGCTGACGCCGGCGGTGGTCGAGAAGATTCTCGGCAGCCACGTCGAAAGTTTCAAGGTCATCTATTTGGACACCGCCACGGCGACGCCGGTGATTCTGGATACCCTAGAGATGGAACGGACCGCTTCAAAGGAAGAAGCGATGGTGGAGATCTACAAGCGTCTGAGGCCGGGAGAGACCCCGTCCGTCGAAACCGCCAAAGTGCTCTTCGACAACCTGTTCAACAATCCCAAACGGTATGATCTCTCTCCGGTCGGCCGGCTTAAACTGAATAAAAAGCTTGGGTTGGATCTTCCGCTCGAACAGCGGACGCTGACGGCTCAGGATATCGTCGAGGTCATTCGATATCTGGTGAATCTCAAGATGGGCAAGGGCGAGATTGACGACATTGATCATTTGGGAAATCGCCGAGTCCGGTCGGTCGGCGAGTTGCTGGAGAACCAGTTCCGGCTGGGCCTGGTGCGGATGGAGC
>VBOJ01000249.1 GCA_005877775.1 Nitrospirota bacterium
TGCGACATTTCGATGTGCAATTGTTGGGCGGCATGGTGCTGCATCAGGGAAAGATCTCCGAAATGAAGACCGGCGAAGGAAAGACCCTGGTGGCCACCCTGTCGCTGTATCTGAATGCCCTCCCCGGCAAAGGCGCACACCTGGTCACCGTCAACGACTATCTGGCCAAGCGGGACGCGCAATGGATGGGACCCCTGTACCATGCCCTCGGCCTCTCCGTCGGGGTGATTCAGCACGACGCTTCGTTCCTGTTTGATCCCAATTTCGACGCGTCGGATAAACGGTTGCAGCACTTGCGACCCTGCACGCGTCATGAAGCCTACCGGGCCGACCTTACCTATGGGACCAACAACGAGTTCGGCTTTGATTATCTGCGGGACAACCTGATCGTCACTGACATCAACCAGGCCGTTCAGCGGGAGTTGCACTATGCCATCGTGGACGAGGTGGACAGCATTCTGATTGACGAAGCCCGCACGCCGTTGATCATCTCCGGGCCGACGGACGAATCTACCGATCTCTACTACCGCATCAACTCGATCATTCCACAGCTTACGATCGAGCGGGACTATACGATCGAAGAGAAGACCAAGACCGCCGCCCTGACGGAAGAGGGCAACGCGCGCGTCGAAAAGCTGCTGGGCGTAGATAACCTCTACGATCTCGCCCACATGGAGCTGGTCCACCACGTCGTGAAGGCGCTCCAAGCTCACGCGATCTACAAGCGGGACGTGGACTACGTCGTGAAGGACGGTGAGGTCCTCATCGTGGACGAGTTCACCGGCCGCTTGATGCCCGGACGCCGGTGGAGTGACGGTCTGCACCAGGCGGTTGAGGCGAAGGAAGGCGTGAAGATCGCCAACGAGAACCAGACACTCGCGTCGGTCACGTTTCAGAACTACTTCCGCATGTACGCCAAGCTGGCCGGCATGACCGGCACGGCCGACACCGAAGCCAGCGAGTTCGCCAAGATTTACAACCTGGACGTGAACGTGATCCCGACCAATCGCCCCATGATCCGGACCGATTATGCCGACGTGATCTACCGAACGGAAAAGGAAAAATTCGACGCGATCGTCGAGGAGATCAAGGACTGCTACGAGCGCGGCCAGCCCGTCCTGGTCGGTACGATCTCCATTGAGAAATCCGAGCGGTTGTCGGGCTACCTCAAGCGCCATGGCGTCAAGCACAACGTGCTCAACGCCAAATACCATGAGAAGGAAGCGGAAATTATCGCGCAGGCCGGGCAGAAAGGAGCGGTGACGATCGCCACGAACATGGCCGGCCGCGGCACCGACATCCTGCTCGGCGGCAATCCTGATTTTCTGTTCAAACGCGTGCTGTACCAGGACGAGACCATGCCCGAGGACCGTCAGAAGGTGATGTACGAACAGATCAAAGCGGACTGCGACGCCGACAAGAAAGAGGTGGTCGCGTTGGGGGGCCTCCATATCCTGGGCACGGAACGGCACGAAAGCCGCCGCATCGACAACCAGCTTCGCGGCCGCGCCGGCCGACAAGGCGATCCCGGCACATCGCGGTTTTACCTCTCCCTGGAGGACGACCTGCTGCGAATCTTCGCTTCGGAGCGCATTTCCAATCTCATGCTGAAGCTGGGAATGGAAGAAGGGGTGCCGATCGAACACCGCATGGTCACCCGCGCGATCGAGAACGCGCAGAAGAAGGTGGAGGCGCACAACTTCGACATTCGCAAACAGCTTCTCGAGTACGACGACGTCATGAACAAGCAACGCGAGGTCATTTACCAGCACCGGCGCGCCATCCTCATGGGAGAGGACCTCGCCGATGAAATCCGGGAGATGATGACGGAAGTGGTGGACTCGCTGGTGAACGTCTATTGCCCGGCCGAGCAGTACCCGGAAGAATGGGACTTCAATGGGCTGACGGAGGCGCTGCAGGTTCAGTTCGGACAGGACATGACCAAAGAGGATCGCGGCGCGGAAGTCGATCTGAAGGAGATGGGCCAGGATGCCCTGCGGGAAGAGCTACGGGAACGAGTGCTTCGCGCCTACCAGCGGAAGGAACAGGAACTCGGCTCGGACCTACTCCGCTACCTGGAAAAAATGTTGCTTCTGCAAGTGATCGACCACCACTGGAAAGACCACCTCCTCGGGATGGACCAGCTCCGGGACGGCATCGGTCTGCGAGGGTATGGACAGAAGGACCCGCTGATCGAGTATAAGCGGGAAGGGTTCGACATGTTCTCGGCCATGATGGATCGGATCAAGGCCGACGCGCTTGAGCGACTGTTCCGCGTCCAGGCCGTCAGGGGTGAAGCGCCCCAAACCCTGTCCCGGCCTCAGCAGCCGGCTAGAATCACGCTCAGTCGTGGAGAGGAACCGGCTTTGCCACGAACAGTCCATCGGCAGCAGGAAAAAGTCGGACGAAACGATCCCTGCCCCTGTGGGAGTGGCAAGAAATACAAGAAGTGTCACGGACAGTAAGGCAGGCGATAGGTACGGGGCTAGAGGGCTATGGGTAAATCGTCTGACTCCCTCCTCAGCCCTTCGAGCTGATTACCCATTTCCTGCCTTTCCCTATCGCCCATCGCCTCTAGCCTCCCGCCGTTCTAACCCCGCCAATTCAACGGCTTTTCAGGGACTTTCGGCTTGACTTACCACTACTTGGGAGGCTAATGTAGCCCTCCCTCTTCGTCGTCGCGGAGGGGCAGGAGGGTGCCGGCCTGGCACTACTTCGCCGTTTCCTTCTATGCTATGCGCTGAAGGTATCACGCGTGAGCATCGGTCATCCCCATCTTGTCGCTGTGATCACCGAGGAAATCCTCCGCTCGGGACCGATCACATTCGCGCGCTTCATGGAGCTGACGCTGTACCATCCCCGATTCGGCTACTACATGCGCCAGACCGAAGGCATCAACGAAGAACGGATCGGTTGGTCGGGTGATTATTACACCAGCGCCGACGTGCATCCCGCACTTGCCCGGGCACTCGCACGACAGATCCGCCAAATGGACGATCTGCTCGGCCGTCCCGATCCCTTCACCGTCGTCGAAATGGGCGCAGGCAAGGGCTTGCTGGCCCGCGATTTCCTCGCAGCCTGCACGGAGGCAACAGATTCCTTTCGTCATCGTCTGCGCTACGTCCTCATCGAACACAGTCCCGCCATGAAAGCTTGCCAGCAGAATCATCTGGCTCCCTGGCTCGACTCCCCCGGCACCGTGTCCTGGGTCAACGAACTGGAGCAGTTCCCGACCGGCAGTGTGACCGGCGTAATGTTCTCGAACGAACTGGTTGACGCCTTTCCGGTGCACCGCATCAGGATCGAACAAGGCGAACCGAAGGAAGTGTTCGTTGCC
>VBOJ01000250.1 GCA_005877775.1 Nitrospirota bacterium
TGCTGGACGGCTGTTTGGGCGAGTGGTGAAAAGCGGCCCGGCGCCGATCTGAAGTGGATCGCGAGCCCATCACGATCCGTTCGTTCCTCAAAGGTTAGGAGAAGATTGGTCACCATTCCGGTTGGTTCCTGCCCCTGCCCTAGGGTAACGCCGACGATTGGAATGATTTGCTCTCTGTGACCATGCGCCTTCGCCTCCGTCGGCATGCCCGTCAGACTCAACGGCAGGGCAATCCAGACGGATACCAAGAGACACCACAGAGGCAAACGGCTGTTTGTATTTGCTGTCATGACCATCGCGTTACTCTTCATCCCCCGTGCAGGCCATGGCACCCACGGGAACCTTCGTTTCGTCTAGCTCGTGAGGAAGTTCACGAAGTCCCTCTTTCTCAGACCGCCCCTTCAGCTTTAGAGTTGCTGCCATAATGCCGTCATAGACATCCCGCGCTGCCCGGGACCAGACCTCATTGAACGGCCGCCCCTCGAAAGCCGCTTCCGCGGCTTTCAGCTCATCATGGCTAGGCTGACGACCTCTGGAAACTTGGTGGGTCATTAGGAACCCCGTCGTTGTGAGATACTCTCTATGGTTATAACATAGCAAACTCTGTGCCTTAAAATAAAATGGTGGAAGAATCAATATTTATCTATAATATTCAGGTAGATATGACGGTAAGGCCTATCGGATAGTCACGCATCTGACCCCTTCCGCACGTTAACTCGTGAAATCTGTCACAGATAGGACAAGAAACGCTCTTGCATTGTGACGCTTTGGGAAGAATCAAACAGGCAAGCTTGCGGGTGGGCGAGAAAAGGCTTCGTCAATTCATGGGGATATCCGCCAAGTCGTGAGTCACCGCATTATTTGTCACGTCAGGTTTCCATCATCTCTAACCTGGTGTCGAACTCGTGCCCGCACTGGACGCAGCGAATGCAGTCCGATTCGACGGTTATCTCGTCAGTCCGAATTCCCATCCCCCCGCAATCCGGACAACGGGATAAGTGGAGAGGTAATTCGTCCAGCGATTCGTATCGTGCGCCACGAAGACAATACACCGGATTACCATCAAGCTCCCACGGTCTTCCGGCCTTATCAACTTCGGGCAAGACAATGTAATGATGTGCGGCATAGTCCTGGAGTGCTTGCGGGCTGGTAAATCCGCCCTGAATCAGCTTACCGGTCATAGCGTCATAGATCCCATGACCCTTCACGATGACTTTCGTCGGTCCCATCGTGCACCTCCGCCTTCCAGATGGCAAACCTGCGATTGCTATTCGGTTGATGGTAGAGCCCTGGTGGAACAGGCGCCAAATATACGCTGCTGGTCAGGTCAAATCAATCACATAAATCGGCGGGCGGCGAGCAGGATCTGTAGGGCCGCATGATGCTCAGTAGTTCTCGCTCACCAGTGGAAACTTGTGGGGAGACTTGGCGTAGCCGGCAGGAATCGAATAGTCCTGAAAACCTCCCGGGTGACGGCAAGGCTAGGCGTCGTATCCTGTATCCGTCTGAAGTTGTATGGGATGTGCGCAGTCAGCGCTAGATGGCTCTAGGCACGAGAACCGATTTCTTGGTCCTGGAGAACTCGGCCGATGCGCTCCTGGTCCTGCGACCGCATGGTAAGAAATTCAAGGCCAAAGTCCCGTCCCTTGGTCCACCGAACTTCTGCCAGTTGGACCTTTAGCGGCTGGTCACGATCAGGCAGAAAGAACCACACCTCCAGCGCAGTGTTTGGTTGGACCAACCTGTCACTGACAATCTTACAGCCTTTGGTCGAGAGGTCGGTCACGGTCCCCTCGCCTTCTATCTGGCTTGATGAGAAAAAGCTTCGGAAGTGAACCCGTATGCGCGTGATCTTGCGCAAATCCATGAGAGCCTCCTCTTCGGAACCAGTGGACTGCGGTTCGTCGCGCATGAGCTCCAGCGCGGCATCTGGCAACCCTATCCCGGTCTGAGAGGTAAATCTATACAACCTTCGCGGGGTGAGCACTACTTGTGTGGGGTAGCACGTGGTGAAACCCCGACATTGGTCGAGAACTGGCTGCTGGCCTGGAGGAAGCCGAGCAGTCGAGACCGTGGAAGGCGCATCCTGGCAACTATGCAGGCTTGCGATCACAGCGCTCCCGTCTGAGAATGCACAATTGTGAAAGACAGAAAAGGAGGCTGGAGTACTGAGCAGTCACATGCTAGCAGGATGACTGAAGAAACCGCCATTCTGAGGAAGGAGTAATGAAGGAGGACGCATTGACCACTCGTCGGCTACTCTCTGTTGAAGAAGCCCACTCGTACAGGGGGCGTTAGAAAGCAAAACGCGTACCAGGGGATTGTCTGGCAGAAAACTCAGTCTAAAGGGAGTGTCCATGGTTTCCATCCTACGAAAATGATGAACATAGGAAGTTGCGATTTCGTTTTGGCTATTCGAGATGATCCTTTCGACTTACACCAAACCTATTCAACTCTGCCATGTTACGCAAGTTCTACACATGGCGCCTTAAAACAAATCCTTTTTCATTCCAGGTGTGACGCACTTCATATTGAGCTGGGCGGATATGGTCCAAGTTCTGATGAACTAGCTTGCGCAGACTCTCTGGGTTGAAAAAAAATAATTATTGCTAATGAATACAGCGTTGTAGTACAGGTATTGGCCTGTTTGTAGAATCACACCGTATTAGCCGCAGGCAGAGCTACAGCGAAGAATTACTCGGTAAGGGAACAGGCATCTAATCTTGTACTAATCCGTTCATGCTAGAGCTGGCAGCTTTGGGGCTGTGGAAGCTGCGAGCCAGAGATGACATGGATCATCGGGAGATCCGCATAGTCATACTGCACAGCAATCGTCTCTTTCGTGAGAGCCTCGCGCTCATCTTGGACCAGCAGAAGACGATCTCTGTGGTCCACGCTGTGGCAGGGTTCGATCAGACTGACGGGGAACTGACTTCACTCCAGCCCCATTTAATTCTCCTGGACTTCGGCGTGCCAGGTCGTGGGGGACTGGAAGATGCCAGGCGGATTCGAGCAATCTCGTCAGATTTCAAGATTCTCATAATCGGCGTACCAGACACAGAAGCCGACATCCTTGCGTGCATCGAGGTTGGTGGCGCGTCAGGCTATCTTCTCCAAAATGCTTCGGTTGAGGACATGGTCAGTAGCGTGATGGCGGTCGCAGCGGGGGAAACGCTCTGCTCGCCTCGAATCGCCAGTCTCGCCTTCTCGAGAATCTCCGCGCTTGCTCACCAGACTGTAGAGCCTGGGCCCAATAGTCTGGCTCACCTTACGCGACGTGAGTTGGAGATCATTGCGTTAATTGAAGGCGGGTTGAGCAACAAAGAAATC
>VBOJ01000016.1 GCA_005877775.1 Nitrospirota bacterium
TCGAAGTTGGTCAGGACGGTGACGGCCAAGAGCCGGAGCCTGGATTCTCTCCCGCCTGCCCGGCGGCCTTCGACCGCTGCCAGGAGCGCCTTACGGTTGGCGTGAACCGTCAGAAACTCCACGCCTAGCTCAGCCACCTGCGCAGTCGCCCGCCGGACGGTCTCCTCGATGTCCAAGAACTTGAGGTCAAGAAAGACGCGCTGGCCCCGCGCGATCGCTCGACGCACCACGTCAGGGCCCGCTGCGGCAAACAGTTCGAGCCCGATCTTGACGAAGCGGACTCTCCCTTCAACCAGACTCAGAAACCGCTCGGCCTCATCGGCTGATGGCACATCCAGAGCAAGGATCAGTCTATCCCTCGCGTCGATGTTCGACATGGTCCTCCAGGAAGTATCCGTAATTCGTCATCCGTCATTCGCTACAGATGACGAATGGTTGATGGTTAATGGCTGATGGTTTATGAGGACTAACTCTCAGAACATTCACCATCGACAATTGACCATTCTGCGTCGGCGATCGACCATCACCTATTGAGCATTGATGACTGACGTTTCCCCAGCAAGCTTGACCAACCTCAGGCTCCTATGTTACAAGATGCACTCTTTTCAACTCGAGAGCGATCCATGCCGGTCATTCATAAATCGACCATCAAGCGGGCGCGGCAGACCCTCAGACGTACTCAGCGG
Source organism: Nitrospirota bacterium (assembly GCA_005877775.1). GTDB lineage: Bacteria > Nitrospirota > Nitrospiria > Nitrospirales > Nitrospiraceae > NS-7. The sequence continues at coordinate 687 of VBOJ01000016.1, forward strand.
AACAGAGCGGTGTCGAGCGTGGTGAGAGGCGTCATGAAGAAGGTGCTGGCTGCCGTGGAAGAGAAGAACCGCCAGGAGGCCACGGCTCTCCTGCGCGAGGCCACCGCGGCCCTGAGCAAAGCCGTCTCCAAGGGAGTGCTCAAACGCAACACCGCCTCCCGTCGGATCTCCCGCCTTGCCGCGAGAGTCAACTCGATGGCTGCCGCCCGGACCTAATGGTCCGGACGTTCGAGATCGGTCTCGTTCCACCTGCTTTTCCCCCTTCCGGGGCGCGAACACTGGTTGACTCCGGCATCCGTTGACCGGCTCCACCAGGACGGTCGCATAACGAGAACAACAACGACTCCATCACCCGCGCTGGCCTGCCAGCGCTGCCCCCTTTCAAGCGAGCATCTGCTTCTGCAAACATCTGAAAGGCCGCCCGTAGATGGGGCTCAGAGAAGTGCCGGACCCGATGGTCCGTTTCCACTCCCCTCTGCCGTTGCGAGTCCCTGGCTTTCCAGATTTGTCGATATTGCCAGGCCAGTGAGCCAAGGATGCGAAGCGGCGCCTCTCCCGCCTCCAGATTTCTGGCAAGGATGCGGAGCGCGCGGCCACGGTCCCGAGCGGCAATCGCCTCGGCCAGATCAAAGACCGACGCCCCCGGCTCGCCTCCCCTGACTGCCTCCACGTCCGCCGGGCTTGCTTCGGTCCCTTCTGGCATATAGACCGCCAGCTTCTCCAACTCGCGTCGAACCCGATAGAGAGCGCCGCCCGCCAGGTCTTTGAGCGAAACCGCCAATTCTTTCATCAGCAGGATCGCCTCCTCGTTGAGCCGGACGCCCGCCCGCTCGGCCTCGCGCCTGATCCAATCCATGAGGTGATGATCGGGCAGGCTTGAGCACTCGACCGTGACGGCTCGTTCCTTCAGCGCTTTCGTAAATCTCTGCCGTCTGTCCAACTTCGCAGCCACGAACACCAGCGTGGTAGAGTCGCAGGGATGGTCGAGATAGGGCAGCAGGGCGTCGCGCTCGCGCGCCGGCAGTCTGTCCGCTGCTTTGACCATGACCAACCGGCGTTCACCGAACATCGGCGCTTCGCTCGCGCGAGCCAGAATCTCGGCCGCGTCGCTTTCGTCGCCGTACAGGACGTCATAGTTGAAGTCTTCCCCATCCGCTCCACCCAGAACGGCCGCCTTGATCGTCGCGACCGCCTGATCCCGCAAGCAATCCTCCATCTCCCTCGTCTCGCCCGACTTTTTCTCCTCGCCGGAGACTAAGTAGAGAGGTTGGATGCCATGGTGCGTGATAGCGGATTGCAGGTCGTAAACTTTCACCGGCGTCCTCTGGAACACCAGGCTACGTTACTTCGCAGCCGGTCCGTTTCTGCCAGACTCGGACGAGCGGGTCGGACCAACCGTGGACCCGCTGGCGCTGGTCGCCGCGGGACTCGTGGCCGATGACCGGCTCTGGGTCCGCTCAAGATGGTTCAAAAACTGCGTGGCCAGGTCCTCGGCAATCAACCGGCCCGCTTGCTCTACAGCTCGGGTCTGCAGCACGCGATTGAACTGCAGATCGTTGGTGACGAAGAACTCCGAGGACGCCGTGGCGGTCTGCGCCCAGATCGCTTTTCCGGTTCGGGCCTCTTCCACCTTGGCAGTCACCGTGACCGTGACCCGGCTTTCCAGCGTGATGGTTTGGGAAAAGGCGATCGTAGGGATGCTCACCGACAAGATGGATCCCTTGAGGACGAGATCGGCGTCCTCCAAGCGCGGGACGATGCGGGCCCCGCTCCCAGCGGAGAACTCGTGACGTACATAGTTGGTGTATTTGTGTTCAAGATTCGGTTCAAAGCTCTTATTTTCGAAAAACTGGATGACCATGCGGGGCGCTGTCGCTTGAGCCGCTGCCTCAGGAGCACCTCCGAGAGTCGGCCCCGCCCCCTCGACCGCAAATCGGTACCCGCATCCACTAACCGTTAAGGCCAGAAATCCAGCAATGAGGCTCCCCATGCACAGATTAGAAATTTTGATCTTCTCCCAATCTATCCACGGGGTGGACGGGTTGCCCTTGACTGAGCGCGTCATCACCCGTTGCATTTCAAAGGGCAACGGGTACCCGGCACATTCCGATTGTGCGCGCTCCGCGATCACGGAGGGCGACCCATCCACCCCATCCTCATCACAGCACAAAGTTCACCAGCCTCTTCTCGACGTAAATGACCTTGCGCGGCTGCTTCCCTTGCAGCCATTCCGCGAGCTTCGCGTCCTGACGAGCCAATCTGACCACCTGCTCCTCGCTGGAATCGGCCGGCACCTCGATCTTGCTGCGCAGCTTGCCGTTGACCTGAATTGGAATGGTCAAGCGTTCACTCGCGACGAGCGCGGGGTCGTACTGTGGCCACAGCTCCTTCGCAACACTCGGTGCCTTACCCAGACGCTCCCATAATTCTTCGGCGATGTGCGGCGCGAAGGGTGAGAGCAGCAACACGAAGGGCTCGAGGAGTGCCCGCGGACGTTTCTCAAGCTTGGTCATCTCGTTCGTGAACACCATCATTTGGGCGATGGCCGTGTTAAAACGCAGCTCTTCCAGGTCCTCTGTGACCTTCTTGATCGTTTGGTGCAACAGGCGACGCTGTTCGAGCGAAGGCTCGGCCTCGATGACGGCGCGGCTCAGGCCGCCGCCCTCGTTCACCATCAGCCTCCAGACCCGATCTAGGAAGCGGGTGATACCCTCCACCCCCCTGGTGCTCCATGGCTTCATCGCCTCAAGCGGGCCCATGAACATTTCGTAGAGACGCACGGCGTCCACCCCGAACTGGTCCATCATCTCGTCGGGATTGACCACGTTCCCCCGCGATTTCGACATCTTTTGGTTGTCCTCGCCCAGCACTGTGCCCTGATGGACGAGCTTCGTAAAGGGTTCGGGCGTGCTCGCCACCCCGATGTCATACAGCACCTTGTGCCAGAAGCGCGCGTAGAGCAGGTGCAGCACCGCATGCTCGCTTCCACCGATGTAGAGATCCACCGGCATCCAGTACCGTTCCTTGGCAGGATCCACGAGTTGGCGGCCATTCTTCGGGTCGATGAAGCGCAGGTAGTACCAGCAGGAGCCGGCCCACTGCGGCATCGTATTGGTCTCGCGGCGTGCAGGCTTGCCGGTGGCCGGATCGGTCGTGTTGACCCACGCCGTGAGATTGGCGAGCGGACTTTCTCCGGTTCCTGACGGCTTGAAGTTGTTGGTCTCGGGAAGCTTCAGAGGCAGTTGCTCTTCCGGCAGCGGACGCGGCTCACCGTCCACCCAGACAATCGGGAACGGCTCACCCCAGTAACGCTGACGGGCGAACAACCAGTCTCGCAGCTTGTAGGTGACCGCCCTCCGCCCCTTGCGCGTGGCCTCGAGCCACTCAGTGATCTTGGGGATCGCCTCAGTGGGATTCAGGCCGTTGATGGAGAATGAGCCGTCAGAGGTCGTCGAGTTCACGACCGTACCCTGGTCGATTTCAACGAAGGCTTCCTTCGCCACATTGCCGCCCGCAATGACTTCGCGGATGGGCAGCGAGTAGGTGCGGGCGAACTCCCAGTCTCGCTGGTCGTGCGCGGGGACTGCCATGATCGCCCCAGTACCGTAGGTCATGAGCACATAGTCGGCGATCCAGATGGGCAGGCGTTCGTTGTTCACCGGATTGACGGCATAGCCGCCGGTGAACACGCCGGTCTTCTCTTTCTCTAGATCCTGGCGTTGCAGATCGCTCTTGCGTGCCGTCGTCTCTCGGTAGGCCAACACCTCAGCACGTCGCTCCCGAACAGTCACCACGTCTACCAGCGGGTGTTCAGGCGCAAGCACCATGTAAGTGGCACCGAAGAGCGTGTCAGCACGGGTGGTGAAGATCCGAATATTGCCCTTCACCCCAATGAGGGGAAACTCCACTTCGGCGCCCAGTGAGCGACCGATCCAATTCTTCTGCATCTCGAGCGTGCTTGCAGGCCAGTCAACCAGCTTCAGGTCTTCGAGCAAGCGATCCGCGTATGCCGTGATCTTGAGCACCCATTGGCGCATGGGTTTGCGGATGACTTCAAAGCCTCCCACCTCGCTCCGCCCGTCCACGATTTCCTCGTTGGCCAGCACGGTGCCAAGCTCCGGACACCAATTGACCGGCACCTCCGCCACATAGGCCAACCCGCGCTCGAAGAGCTTGAGAAAGATCCACTGCGTCCAACGGTAATAACTGGGATCGGTGGTACTAATTTCACGCTCCCAGTCATAGGAGAGCCCAGCCCGCTTCATTTGCCGCCGGAAGGTAGCGATATTCTCGGCCGTGGTCATCGTCGGGTGGATCCCGGTTTTCACTGCGTACTGTTCCGCAGGTAAGCCGAAGGCATCCCAGCCCATGGGGTGCAGCACATTGAAGCCCCGCATACGCTTGTAGCGGGAGACAATATCGGTGGCGGTGTAGCCTTCGAGGTGGCCGACGTGTAGTCCAGAACCGGAGGGGTAGGGAAACATGTCCAGGCAATAGAACTTCGGACGAGCCGGATCCTCCATGACCCGGAACGTGCCTTGCTCCCCCCAGTAGGCCTGCCACTTGGCTTCAACCGTCCGGTGATCGTACGCCTTACCCATAGGAACTCGGTTGGATCGTTATAAAGTCGTCATGTCGTCAAGTCCTCAAGTCTGGCCGGACATGTGGACTTTCGACTTTCTGACATTCGGACTTTCAGACTGAGAGCGCGAGACGAATCTAACATAGACCGCGCAGGGCCACAAGATTGCCAGGGGCCGCTCCGATCAGAGTTTGCTATACTGCAGCGCGCGATATGGGCTTCTACGCCGATCACGTCTTCCCGCGCCTGATGGAGTTGTGCCTGGGAACACACAAATTCCAGGAGCAGCGGGAACACGCCTTGGCTTCTGTGCGGGGAAATGTCCTGGAGATCGGGTTCGGTACCGGCCTGAACCTACTGCACTACCCCAAGACAGTCACGTGCTTGACAGCGGTGGACCCGGCAACCCTTCTGCGAAACACTGTGGCCCAGCGGACCGCAGAACTCTCCTTCCCCGTGGAACTCCTCCACCTGAGCGCCGAGACGCTACCGTTTGAAGAGGGACGTTTCGACAGCGTCGTGAGCACCTTGACCCTCTGCACAATCCCAGACCCCGTCGCTGCCCTGCGTGAAGTGCGGCGGGTGTTGAAGCCTGAGGGCACGTTCGTGTTCCTGGAACATGGACGGAGCGACGATGAAACAATTGCGAAATGGCAGGACCGGCTGAATCCGATTCAGCGCATCATCGCCTGCGGCTGCAACCTCAACCGTCCGATTGGCGCGCTGATCCGACAGGCTGGCCTGAGGCTGGATCGCCTGGATCGGTTTCAGATGCCAGGCATCCCGCGCATCGCCGGCGAGATGTATCGCGGGATCGCGATCCCCGCCTAGGCGAATGGCAATGGGCTATGGGGAAATTCTTGCTCGCTGGAGGTGCAATCATGATCGCACGACCGACGCTCGCAATACTTTTTCGGGGTCTCTGAAGCTGTAAGTGGGAAATGGTGCGGCGAAGCCGCGCCTTTTCCAGCACGGAGCTTCAATGACACACAGGAAGGGTTAGCGAGCATAGATCGCGGAACGTCGGCGCACCCAGGACGAGCTAAGAGCGCCTAGAGCCGATCGCCTGGAGCTAAGAGCTCGTGAAAACTCTCAATGGACTCATAGCGCGAGGAAGGCTGAGGAGGCTGGCGCGAGCTGGACTTCGAGCGGTGGTACAGGAACTTGACGCCGAACTTCTGGGCAGCAGCGAGGCAGGCCTCATCATCATCTATATAGAGGGACCGCGAGGGCTCAAATCCGAGAAGGCGCTGGCAGGTCGGCCAGAACTCAGGGCGCATTTTCAGGTAGCCTACCTCGAAGGCGTTGACGATACGATCCACGTACCGATCGATCCTCGTCTTGGCCACTTTGATCTTTACGCCGGCGGCATGGGCGCTGGTGAGCAGATAGATGCGTTTGCCCTGTGCCCGGACGTGCCGGAGAAAGTCCACCGAGTCTGGGTGGAACGCGATCAGATAATCGAGCTCTTTCGTCAGCGCCACCACATCAATGTCCAAAGTTTTGGTCCAATAATTCAGATCCGTCCAGTCCAGCTCTCCTTCGACGGCTCGATACATCGCCAGTAACCGCTCCCGCGCGTCTTCCACCATCAAACCGTGTTTGGCTGCGTAGCGCCTGGGCAACTCCTCCTCGAAGAAGAAATTGTCGAAGTGCCGGTCCAGGAGGGTCCCGTCCACATCCAGCAACACGTCATCCACGCGGCTCCAGTCGAAGAGCTTATGGCTAATGGCTGATGGCTGATGGTTCATGGCTGAAGAGTATACATCAGTTATATTCTCTCTCACGACGACCGTTGTCTTACTCAAACATCCTGTGATACGGTTCCTTCCACATCGTTCGGCTCATAACCTCTATCCCTATGTCTTCCGAGCTATCAGCCATGAGCCATCACTCATCACTTCCCCCGGTGATTGCCATCATCGGGCGGCCCAACGTCGGCAAATCCACACTGTTCAACCGCGTGCTGGGAACCAGGAATGCCATCGTGGACGATGTGCCGGGGGTCACGAGGGACCGCAACTACACCGACGGAACTTATCAAGGCCGTTCCTTCCGACTGGTGGACACGGGCGGCCTTGATCCCTCCGCCACCGAGGGCATGCTGTCTCTCATCCGCCGACAGTCTCAGCTCGCCATCGGCGAGGCCGACGTCCTGATCTTCCTCATGGACGGCCGAGAGGGCCTGAGTCCCGGCGACGAGGAGATCGTCGGCCTCCTGCGCGGGGTCGGCAAACCGGTCTTTTACGCGATCAACAAGATTGATACGCCCAAGTCGGAACCGCTGCTGGCGGACTTTTATCGTCTGGGACAAGAAACGTTGTACCCCCTCTCGGCCGAGCATGGCACAGGAGTGGATGAGCTCTTAGAAGCCATCCTCCCCCTGCTACCGCCCTCCAGCGAGGGAACGGACCCTTCGGAATCCCCACCGCGCATCGCCGTCGTCGGCCGGCCCAACGTGGGCAAGTCCACCCTGATCAACACGCTCCTCGGGCAGGACCGCATGGTGGTCTTCGAGCTTCCTGGGACAACGCGGGATGCCATTGATACGCTCGTCAACTATCGAGGTCGGTCCTACATTTTGACCGACACAGCCGGCATCCGACGGCGTGGGCGCATCGAGCGGGGGATCGAAGGCTATAGCGTGGGTCGGGCGATGCGTGCGATGGGACGATCCGATGTCGCTCTGCTGCTGCTCGATGCGGTGGAGGGGATCACCGAGCAGGACACCAAAATCGCCGGCCTCGCCCTGAAGCAAGGCCGTGCGTGTATCGTGCTCGTGAATAAATGGGACCTCCGCCAGGGCAACGAGACCGCTCGCCAGCGATACGAACTGGACCTCCGTCGGCGCCTGCCGTTCCTGCCCTGGGCGCCGGTCCTGTTCGGATCGGCCCTCAAACCTGATTCCATCAGCGAGGTCTTTCCGCTGGTTGACCAAGTAGTCACCGCCTTCACCACGCGCGCGCCGACCGGGCAGCTCAACAAATTCCTGCAGGAGGTGATCGAGCAGAACCCGCTGCCGGTGCGCAGAGGCAAGCCCAGCAAAGCCGTGAAATCGGTCTTCATGACCCAGGTTGCCACCAAGCCTCCCGTCTTCGCGCTCTTCGTCGGCCATCCTCAAGATGTCGGTAAGACCTACCTCCGGTTTCTGGAGAACCGTCTTCGCGAACAGTACCAGTTCTCCGGCTCCCCCATCCGCATTCTGGTCAGACAGAAGTAATCAGACTCTTTGCCTGAATCCTTCTTGGCGCAGCGCCTTGACAGGGTCTGCGAGCCCCCGTACACTCCCTCCCCTATTCTATGAAGAATCGCACACAGAGTCGCCGGCCCCGCAGGCAGAGTCTGCAAGCCGATGGGGACGGCGCCAAAGCATTCGACCGGCTCTACCGTGCCCACGTGGACCGAATTTATCGGTTCGCGCAGCGACTCTGCCGCCGGGTGGAGGATGCCCAGGATCTCGTCCAGGACACCTTTCTCAATGCCTATCGGGGACTCGGACAGTTCAGAGGCGACGCACAAGTGTCGACGTGGCTCTATCGGATCGCCACGCGGGCCTCTCTGCGTCAGCGGCGTAAGCGCAAGGGCGAACCGGACCGGGAACTGTCCTTGGACGAGTTTATTCCGACATCCGATGGCGAGTTCAGGCTGCAAATTCCGACCGATGGGCTGACACCGGAGGAGGCGCTGGAGAGCAAGGAGCTGCGGCGCGCGGTTCACCAGGCCATTCAGAAGTTGCCCAATAAGTATCGGGTGGTGCTGGTGTTGCGGGATATGGAAGAGCTGACCGCCAAAGAGGTCGGTTCCATCATGGGCCTGAACGAGCGCGCGGTGAAGTCCCGCCTGCATCGAGCCCGATTGTTCGTGAGACGGGAACTCAGTGCGCGGGGCATCGCGGAATCCAGACCTCCTGCCAATGCCTTGCAACGGGGTTGATTGTGGGAGGCCGTTGGTGATTAAATGCGTGCGACTCCTCGCGTCATGACGACCAGACAGACTTCAGCCCCATCCCATCACGGGCATTCCAAGGCCCAGTGCATTAAAGTGCTCCGACGCCTGTCCGCCTACTTGGACGAGGATCTGTCGGTCTCTATCTGCGAGGAGATCCGCAAGCACCTGGGAGCCTGTCCCAACTGTGAGGTCTTCGTGACCTCGCTGCGGGAGACGATCAGCCTCTGCCGGTGCGCTGACATTCCCTCGCTCTCTCCCTCCGTCAAGGCACGCATCCGCCGGGAAATCCTCAAAGCCGTCCGCTATCATTGACTATTCCGAATTGTTTCCTGTCCGCAGATCTCTCCGAGTCAGGCCGTTGCACCGTTCGCCGCATCCCAGTGGCATGAGTCCGCTGCGTACGGTAAAATAAGGATGATTGACGGGGGTACCAATGAGCGCTCGAACTGGGGTCGGTTGGACAGTGTGGGGGATGGGACCAATGTTCCTGCTCACCTGGCTAGTGGGCTCGGCCACAGCCACCCCGCCCGTCCCGACGCTCGCCCCATCCAATCATGACACGGAAGAGCGGGTCCTGGTGAAGATGCGCGCCCGGCAGTTCGAACCAACCATGGTGACCCTCCATGCCGGACAGAAGACCAGATTGGTGTTTCAGAACTATGACGCAGAACTGCATGCCTTCGTGCCGATCGGCCTGTTTGCAGGCGTGAGCCTCAACATCAGCGGGAATGGCGCGCCGGAGTTCGACCATGAGGGATTCAAGCGCGTGATCATTCCCTCGGAAGGCCGCGCGGAGATTCTCTTCGTTCCTGAACGGACCGGCACATACCCGTTCCTGTGCGACATGCCTGGGCATGAGATGCGAGCCACGATTGTCGTTCAGTAACCATGCGCGTGCCGCCGCTTCCCCCCTATGAACGAGTCCTGTGGGAAGGTTATGCCTCTTGGGCGGATCATGTCGTGCTGTTCGTCTTCATGGGAGCCGCGTTCCTGCGCGCGCTGCTCGCCGTTCGTGTAGGCGACTGGCCGACCGCGATCCTCTACCTGCTGGCCATCGGGTTCTTCCTGAGCATCGCCGCGCTGTTCCATTACACGGTGTATTACCAGATCAGTTCGCAGCGGATTCGCATCGCCTCCGGGCTGCGGGCCGTGCAGATCCGTGAGATTCTGCTCGGCCAGATTCGTTCGGTGACCGTCCGGCGCGAGCTGCTGAACCGATGGTTCGATCTGGGCTCCCTGGAGATCGCGCTGCGCGGAGAGCACCCGGAGTCCGTGGTCCTGAAGGGCATTCCGAATCCCGACCGAGTCAAGCAACAGGTGAACCTGCTGGCCGGATTGCGCGTGACCGGCGCACCGAACGCCATGGCGTCTCCTCAGACATGACGGAGTGACCCATCACGAAGACGTGCCTTCAGCTCCTCCTGATCTCGTGGGGTCTGGGGTGGACCCTGACCGCCCTTGCGGACGACGCACCATCCGTCGCCTCGGACCGGGGGAAGATCGTGTACGAACAGCGGTGCGCCGTATGCCACGGGCCGCAGGGTCGAGGCGACGGACCTGAGGCGCCGTTCCTCTCACCAAGGCCAGGGAGTCTGATTTCCGCCGCAACGTCAGTAAAATCCGACGCGGATCTCCTGGCCGTGATTACCAACGGCAAGCCCCGCACCGCAATGCCCGCGTGGAAAGACCAGTTGACCGACGAACAGCGACAGGATGTATTGGCCTATATCCGGACGCTGGTCCGGTTCTACAAACCACCGCTGCAACAGCCGCAGGACGAACAACCGTGATCCCTCCAAGCGGCCTCCCTTTCGCAGCGCCCTCTCGGCATGTTACAGTACGCCGCGTCACTTGGATCAGAAAGAGAGGAATCGCGTCATGCATCGCCGGCGCTTGTGGCCTCGCCCGGTCATCCTGTCCATAGCCCCATTGCTCATCGTGCTCGTGGCGGGATGGGCGGGCTCCTCCGCCTCGGTCGGATCGGCGCTCGCCGCGCAAACCGACAAAAAGCCCAAGTCGAAGGCCATCAAGGCGTCGCCTGCGGTGTCCGCCGTTCAGATGTATGTCGAGGCGGTGGCCTCGGGCGATCGTGTCGCGGCGGGGCTCCTGGACCTCGCGTGTCAGTTCAAAATGGTGACCGCGAGCCCTTCACGTCTGAAGACCTTCCCTCCGGCCTCGGATCCGGTTTACTCTCAATGCTGGGACCAACTGGTATCCGCGCATCAGAGGGCGGTTGAGCAACGGGAGCAGGGTGTGTACGTGATGTGGCCTGGCAGAGGAGCGCTGGTGTTTTTCACGGAGGACCTGACCAGCTACGCACCATCGTTTTTTGTGATGGACCTCCTGGGCTTATCGCCTCCGGCGGGCGGGCTTCGAGTGGAGCCCATTGACAGCAAGACACTCCCGGCTGGATCCTTCCGCCTGCGCGAGGACGCTCCGCTGGTCGCGGCGCCGGCCACGCTCGTCCGGCTGCGGGTCACGTACAAAGATCCCTTGACCTCTCCCGTCACCTACGCCCCAGGTGCATACAAATGGGCCAACACGGTGCAGAGGCCCCGGGCGGCCCTAAAATCAATCACCCTCAAATGGGTCGTGCTGTCCGGTCTCCGAAAGCTTGGATTTCCCAGTGACCAGGCGGTGGTCAACCTGCCGGTCACAGCAGCCACGGACACCAGTCCAGCCGTCCCATTCATCACCGAGACCGGCGGCTCTGTGGCCAACTCAGCAGCGTGGTGGGGACCGACCGATGCGCCTGGCGTCCTGATTGCCGCCGTGGGACGCGCGACCCAGTTTCCGGACCTGCGCGAGCGTATGGCGATGCTCAATCGGGTGCTGATCGTGGATCCCAATCAGCCTGAGGCCTTGACCGCGCTGACGCGCGACCTCTACCAAGCGATTCTGAACGACGGAGCGACCACCCACAAGATGCCGGTGAGCGACGCGGGGCTGGCTGTTCGTTTCAACGAATTTTACTGGAATACCTACTCGCAGACGACGCGCATGGAGATCTCGCTGGGAATGGAAATGGGCGGGTTGTCAAAGCCGACCCCGGCCGATTATCTCTACCGGATGATCCCTGCAATGGAGAAGCTGGCCCAGGTACGTCCGGAAGATCTGGAGAATCGCTTTCGCCTGGGCAACGCCTATCGGTGGAACAACGACCAGCTCGCCGCGATCGCCACGCACGAGGCCCTGCTGCAGCAGATCCCTCCCGAGCGCGCCACGCTTCGGGCTCGGGCGTTGATTGAACTGGCCTGGTCCAAAATCGCAAAGGTGGCCTGGAACCGCATCTTCGATGACCCCGTCATCACGGAAGCCTATAAGGAGGCCGAGGAAGCCTTCAAGCTGACGGATCGTCCCCTGGACAAATTCGCCGCAGCCTACACCATGGCCTATAGCCTGGTTTTCACGCCCAATCGGGATAACCGCGCCATACTGGAGCATTTAACGGAAGCGCGACGCTGGTACCTGCAGGTGGGGGGAGCCTCTCCGGACTCCTGGCGGTACCTCCTCGCCAATGACACGCTCAAAGGTGTGGTTGAGGCTGACCCGGCCTTCCAGTCCCTCCTCGCCGCAGGCGACCAAGGTTAACAGGATCGAGTAGTGAGTGCTGAGGCTTGAATCTCGTTACTCGTTACTCAGTTCTCAATACTCAGTCCTCAGTCCTGAGAGTGAAGCGCTGCCAGCTCTGCGAAGTACTGTGCGAATGCTTTCATCCCGCCTGAGGCCTGCCCCCAGTCGAAATGCTCGTTGGGCGCGTGGTACCCGTGCTCCGGCAAGCTGAGACCCAGGAAGAGAATCGGCACCCGCCACAGACGTTGCATCGTCGCCACGGCTCCGATGGACCCGCCTTCCCGAATGAACGCCGGCTCCTTGCCGAACCCGGCCCGCACCGACCGGCGAATGGCCTCCGCGTAGGGCCCGCTGAACAGACCGCGGAACGGCTGCAACATACCTTCTGCTTCCACCTTCACGTTCGGATTCTGCCTGGCCACGAAACGTCGAACCAGAGCGAAGATTTTCTCCGGACGCTGATTCGGCACCAGACGCATGCTGATCTTCAGCTCTCCTTGAGCTGGCACCACCGTCTTGACGCCGGGGCCCTGATATCCCCCGACCAGTCCATGCACCTCGAAGGTGGGAGCGGCCCAGATCCGGCGTACCACCTCCGCCGGATTCGTGGTTCTCAGCGACCGGAAGCCGTGGGCGCGCATGAACTGTTTGACCTGAAAGCCTGACGCCAGAAAGCTCTTGATCTCTTCCTTCGTGGGGGGCACGACGTCATCATAGAAGCCGGGAATCTTCACTCGCCCCGTGCGGGCATCCACGCATGCACTCACCAGCTCGCAGAGCTCGGCCAGCGGATTTCTCGCCGCTCCGCCGGTGAGGCCGGAATGAGCTCCTACCTCGGCAGTTCGAAGCGAGAACCTGACAGCCAGCAGCCCACGGAGCCCGTAGGGCATTGCCGGCCGGTCTTTGGCGATCCAGATGGTGTCCGAGACTACCACTGAGTCAGGACGGGGGATGGCCGCTTTCTCTCGCAGCGCCGCCGCGAAGTGCGGGCTGCCGATTTCCTCCTCCAGCTCCCAGAGGAATCGGATATTGATCGGGACGCCCTGCTCGATCGCATACCGGGCCCCCAGCAGCGCAGTCAGGGCAGGGCCCTTGTCATCGGTGGCGCCCCGTCCATGATAGACGCCGTTCTCCTTCCGAAACGCGAAGGGAGGCTGGCGCCATTCAGGCTCCTGCGCCGGCTGCACATCCAAGTGATTGTAGACCGTCACGGTCGGATGATGCTTCCCGGTGGTCCAACCGCCTGACACCACGGGATGCCCCTTGGTCTCCACGATCTGCGCGTCAGCCCCAAGCTCCTTCAGGAACTGAACAGCCAGTGCGGCCGTGCGGCGCATGTCCTGGGCATGAGCCGGGTCCATGCTGACGGAAGGCAATTCGACCATCTCGGCCAGCATCTGCTCGAAGCGTGGCCGAGATTCCTGAATATAGGCCCCCAAGCTTTCGTCACGTCCGATCATTCCTCTCTCCTTCGACGGTGCGGTTGGACACCAACTTCCTTGGGGATACAGGAAGATGCTTCAGCCTGGTCAACGATGCGACAGGAAAGACCATGGCGCCGCAGTTCGCAGGCCATGGTCAAGCCGGTCGGCCCAGCGCCGACGATGAGTGCATCACAAAGCTGTGAGGTGCGTAACGAATCAGGCATGAAAACGTCTCCTGCTGCCCAGGCCGGTTGCCATGACAAGGGGCCTCATTATAGCCGGACTGTCCTTACCGAGAAAGTCGCGGCTGAGCGGATATTGAGAAATGGTAGAATGCTGTCGGTCAGACGACCAGCGGTGACCTCCGAGCTTCCAGTAGGCTGTCGAAAAGCCTTTTGACGCTCGTGGGAGCGGGGAGTCAAGCAAGGCCGCGACAACCTCGCCCCCCATTCAGGATGATCAAAAAGGCCGTCCAGCGCGGCCGCAGCGAGCGAGAATCCGAGGCGTACTCTTTGCCGTACGCTGAGGTTTTGAGCGATGCGAGAACAAAGCTGGAGACCTTTTTCAACATCCTGCTAGGATCGTGTCATGCATCGGATGAGGGTCGCCCTTCTCTCTAGCCTGATGTTGCTGGTCACTCAGGGGTTCTCCTTCGGCGCCGAACCGCTGACGATCGGAAAACTGCTGGCCGACCCCCAGTCCTACCATTTGCGAGTCATTACCCTCCAGGGCACTGTGCACCAGGTGCAGATTCTGGCCGATGCTCCAGAAAGCAGACTGCAGTTGGATTTTCAATGTTCCTTCGTGCATCCTCCCTATACCTTCGTGCTGGCAGATGAGACCGGATTCCTGCAGGTTTCCGTGTCAGCCAAACCACCCTGTGTCTCGAAGATGTCGCCGGTTGAGCCGCCGGACGTGGGCGAAGACGACAAAGTCCTGATTGATGTGCAGATTACGGTCGCACGTCGCTACAGCGAAGGAGTTGACCGCTCTACCGTGCAGGCATTGGCGGTTGGGATCAAGCGCCAGGCGGACTAGTACCGTTCCAACTTGTTAAGCCTAACGCTTTCCGCTCGCTGAGCAGAGAATAAGTGCCATGCAGCAAAGACACCCTACGAAGGTGTAATAAGTTGGAACGGCACTAGTGGAGGGATTGATCCTGTACGCGCGATGATGCGGAGAGCGCTCTTCACCTCCCTCCTGATCTCTTTCATGTCTGCCGCTGTTTGCTCGGCTAGCGAGCCGGTTGCCATTACCGAGGTCCTGACCGATCCCGATATCTATCATCTCAAGCTGGTCACGTTGCAGGGGACCGTTCGGCAGGTGAAGGCCCTGGAACCCTATTTTCAGATTTCAGGCAGTGCCTGCTACGGTGCCTATACCTTTACGCTCGAGGACGGGACCGGGGCCATCGCGGTGGCGGTGCTCGGCATCTGTGGGCGACCGATTATCAGGAACCCGGAAGTGGTCGATGGAGAGACGGTGACGGTCCAGGCACAGATCTATGCGCCCGGCCAACTCGGATACTTCCGCGACAAGGACGGCCAGCCGATCCTCGGAGAGGACCGCGAGCAGGTTCAGGCAGTGGCAGCCGCGATTGCTCGTCCAGCAGAATAGCGGCCAGCGCTGGAAGAACCGTCGCACCGTGAGATGACACTAGCATCGAGCAAGACCTAGTGAGATAAGGGATCCTGCAGCTGCAACACTTTGAGCGGAACTTCCTTTTTCAGCTCGCCGTTGACCAGAATGTTGAAGACGAAGTTGCCCGGTTTTTCGAAGGTGGCACCGCGAATATTCAAAATGCTGTTGCTCTTGAACAGCGTCCCTGGCGTGACCTCGCCAACGACGACCTGCCCGTTCACGACAAACGGCTTATGGCCATCCTCGTCCATTAACTGGATTTCGATGTGATGGACCTTTCCCACTTCGGCAACACCAGCCTCAAACTGAACGACCAGCTTCATCTCGGGATGAATCGTCGGGAAGGTTTCTGCATAGAGCGCGTCGAAGATTCCCATGATATTCAGCTTGCCTTCCTGGGAGACGTTCGCGCTATCCGCGATCACGGCAAGCGTCACATGCACGGGAAGCCTCTCCTTCGTAAGGCATTATAGGGAGTAGGCCGACGATCATCAATTACCGTCTTTGCAGCACTCGACGCAAAACGAGTCACTCCCTTCAAGCGACACCTGCATGCCATTTTGATATACTCCGCTGAATTGATGAGGCGCTCATCGTCACGGATCTTCGTCGGACTCCTAGTTATCTTCTTTCTCGCCAGCCCGCTCTACGCAGAAGAGATTCACCCTGGTCCTTCTGAACGAAGTGATCCATTGGCCGCGGTGACCTCTGCAAACCCAAGCCAGGATAACTTCTCCCTCCCTAATTGGCATTATGGCGCCTATCTGGACCTAAGCTACATCGTCAATTTCAATTTTCCGGAGAATCATCGGTCGCGGAGCCGCACAACCGCCGCACGACACAACGAACTGGCCCCGAACATGGCGCTGGCTTACGTTCGGAAGGATGCCACGAGTGAGTCTCGGTGGGGTATGGAGTTCGGCCTTCAGAGCGGGTATGACTCCAAAGACTTTGCGTTCCTTCAGGGAGAACAGAAGGTCGACGGAGCGGACACGCTTCGCCATTTTCACCGCGCCAATATGTCCTATCTCGCTCCGGTCGGAGATAAGGATTTGACGGTCACAGCGGGCCTGTTCAACAGCCTGATCGGGTACGAATCGCTGTATGCCAAGGACAATTTTAACTACACGCGCTCCTGGATGGCGGACAATACGCCCTACATGATGTTCGGCGTCAACGCCCGCTACCCATTGAGCGATGACCTCACCGCCACAGTCTATGTCATCAACGCCTATTACCACTTGGCCCATCCCAATGACCAGCCAAGCTACGGTGGACAGTTGTCTTGGAAGGCGACGTCGCGGGTTACGGTGACGGAAACCATCTATTACGGCCCAGCCCAAGCCAACACATCCATGGAGTTCTGGCGGCTGTACTCAAATTACAATGCAGAATGGAAACGCGACGATATCACCCTCGCATTGTCCTATGACTTCGGAACGGAGAACATCGCCGGGCAACCCGGTAGTCCGAGGGCATTTGTCACTGCAGCGGCGCTGTTTACCCGGTGGCACATCGCCGGACCGTGGAGCGTCGCCGTGCGGCCGGAGTTTTATTGGGACCGGAATGGCCGTTGGACCGGCAACGAGCAATTCGTCAAGGCCGTTACCACTACGCTGGAATACAAAGTGCCCTACCGATGGACCAACGCCGTCTTGCGACTCGAACATCGCTATGATGAGTCCACCGGCATGAATGGCGGCTTTTTTAAACGGGGTGATGTGCAGCCAGGCGTCCCAGGGCTCGCGAAAGAGCAACACCTGTTGCTGCTGGGACTGCTCTGCACATTTGACTCACCATGAGCAATTAGTCCGAACCGACAACCTTCGGCTTCTTCGCTCCCAACCAAATCCAGACGAGCCATCCACCCATCGCGAGCATGCCGACCCAGCCAACGGCCGACGCCCACTGAGCGATGGCCGTATCGGAGTTTAGGGCTCCCCAGCGACTGAAGATCTCCGTCCAATCGTGCTCGCCGCCGCCGACCAGCGGCAGGACTTGCGCGCGAGCATCGGCCATATAGCGGGCGATGTTGAGAAAGTTTTCGAAGAACCAGATGCCCGCGACCGTGCAACCGATCGTGTCACGTTGTCGCCAGAAGGCCAGCCACACTGCTGCTGGTATAGCCAGTTGACCGATCGTGCCGCCATACAGTCCCAGTGTGCCGCCAAAAAGGCCGAAGATCGGATGCCCTGCTTCGTGGAAGACGAGGTTCACGTGATCCAGGAAAATGAAGCCATCGTCAGCGGTCTTGAGCAGATACAAGAACCAGGCTAACCCGAATGACGTGGCCGCCAGTTGCCACGTCGACACTGGTTTCCACGGATAGCCGCTAATGCGGCGCGTACAGTCCAGAATGTCTCGCGGGGTCAGCATTGCTCACTCCCAGTGAAGCGGGCCTCGTGAAGCGCAAGGGGCGTCAATAGCGTCTGACTTCGACGAGCTCAGTCGAGCCGTAGCGTCTTCTGCGCAAGAAACGCGAGCGACGCAAGAGACGCATGACGAGCGACGCAGCCCGCACGACGCCTCGCCGCATCACTTGCGAGGCTCGCCGAGGACACACCACATCCGGCGCGTCCCTGATTTCTGATCGGTGACCGCTTCACCGGAGAAGAAGCTCATCTGCCAGGCCACGATGTCATCTTTGGGGGACGGAGTGGCGCTCCAGAAAATAGACGACTTGATGTTGGAAAAAGGATGGCCCTGTGGGAGAGCCGGGTCATGTTGTTCGGGGTCCACCAAACTTTTCAACTCGTCCACGGTCGGCGCCCGCCAACCGGTTTTTCCGCCCAGCGTTTTCGTCGCGCAACGCGCAACCGACCGGTTCCACACATCGTGCTCTAGATCCGGAGCCTGCTCCCAGATCAGTCCGGTCTTCGCATCCTGGACTCCAGTCCCATCCAAGACCAGCGTAAAGCGCTCAGCCGCTTCAACCGGGGGGACGAACCACGCAACGGCGACGACAAGCACCCAGGCATGTCTCGGGGAAGACAACAGCATTAATGGACGGAGAACGGAATCGGCGCAAAGGTGAGCACAAAGATGGCCAGCGCGCCCCAGCCAACCCAGATGCGAGTCCGGCCTAAGGCTGCCTCCGGGTCCAGGACCGGCGGATGTCCAACGCCCAACATGCTCGCCATTCCCGCCCAGAGAAACCAGCCAGGCCAGCCGAAGAACCCTAGGACGATCAAAGTCGGTACGATCGCCAAAGCCATGGTCCGCTGCCTCCTGCCCCAGAGCGCGTAGGCCACATGCCCCCCGTCGAGCTGGCCAATGGGGATCAGGTTCAGCGAGGTGACGAAGAGCCCAAACCAGGCGGCAAACCCAACAGGGTGCAGCACCACGTCATAGCCGTCCGGGAGCGGTCCCATCACCAGCCATGACATGAACTGCAACAAGAGCGGCTCGCCCAGGTGGAGGCCGTACGTCGCCTCATTCACAACAACCTTAGACAGGCGCAGGCCGATCACCAGCGTGACCACCGCGACCACAAACCCGGCGATGGGGCCAGCCACGCCAATATCGAACAACGCCTTCCGGCTCAAAATCGGGCCGCGCATGCGGATGATGGCGCCAAACGTCCCGATAAAATGCGGCGGTCCCGGAATGAACAGAGGCAACGACGCGGGGACTCGATGAATGCGGGACAGAATATAATGCCCGAACTCGTGCGTCACAAGGATCCCGAGCAGCGTCGCAGCGAAGGGGACACCCTTCAGGAGCGCAGCCGGGTTGTTGAGCAGAAACTGCCACGCACCGAGAGACAGGTTGGTGTTAGTCTGGTATGCCCCGGCCCAGAGAGTGGTAAAGCCTGTGATGAGAAACAGGGCGATCGGGAGCGCCCAGTCCACGACCCGTGGTTCGACTGGTTCCTCCACGACCGTTAATATGGGGAAGCGTCGCGGGTGACTGGACGCATACGGTCCATTGATCATCTCGATCGGCGGGACACCTTTTAGACGGTCTGGTCTGTTTTCATCCATGGTCGCGCTGATCCATTGTGCTCAGGCTTCTCCCGCAAAGGGATTCTGCGCCCATTCTTCACTGATGGTGGTGGCCGGCCCGTGGCCTGGGAACAGCACGGTGGGCTCCGGCAGCTTCAGGACGCGCTGACGAACCGATTCCAGGTGGATCTGATAGAGCGACGGCGGATTGGCCCGCCCGATGGACCCGGCGAACAGCGTATCCCCCACGAAACAGATCGGGTTCCCGCTGCCCTCAACTCGATAGCAGATGCCGCCAGGCGTATGGCCCGGAGTCGTCATACACCGGACTGTGAGTCGACCGACGGCGATCGTTCGCCCGTCCTCAGGTGAGACGAAGAGCTTGTTCGGTGGTCGCCAGGAAAGTAAGGTGGCATCCGCCTCGCCGAGATACACGGGGACGTGCCAATGCTGGAGGATTTCGTCCAGCCCTCCGGCATGGTCCACATGGCCATGCGTCAAACAAACCCCGGTCAGCCTCAGACCCATCTTGCTCAAGGTCTCCAGCATCATAGCCGCGTTGTAGCCCGTATCAATGAGGACCGCTTCGCCGGAGTCGTGTACCACGTAGCCTTTGACTTCGTACCCGCCGATGTCCCCGAAGACCGTCTCCACACCTGTCACCGACTTGGGCGTTGGGGCCGGTAGCCAGCCATCCAGGGCAATATGAGTCAAGGGATCGGCCCTGAGCCCGAGGGCTTTAGAGATGGTTTGAACTTCGGCTTGAGTGGGCGATCGTCCCCCTCGCTCCAGGACCATAAGATCGCCGGCTGGCAAGCCGGTCGTTCGCGCCACCTCCGCCACGGACAGCCCTTGTCCGGTTCGGGCCTTCTTCACGATGTCGCAAAAGTCATCTTCGAGCGGCATCAGAATGCCTTCAGGCAATAGGCGCGGGGCGATGGGCTATAGGGCAAAGGCGATGGGCTTGCACTTTAGCTCGTCCGTAACAGGTTCATTGTTCAATGGGCCATGCTCGCTAACCCATCCCACAGGCCAATCACGTCTTGCACCGTAAAATGTGCGCGAAGCGCGCCTCTTCCAGTACAGGCCTTCACAGCCCCCTCAACAGTGTTGCGAGCGTCGGTCGTGCGATCATGATTGCCCCTTCAACGAGCAAGAATTCGCCTATTGCCCATTGCCTCTAACCTCGCATGGCATCCTGCCATGCGTTTACCATCGCCTGATCCACATCAACCAAGATCACCGACTGCAGCGCACGGGCAGCGTAGGCTTTGATCTCACCAACCATGAGCTTGGCCGCCTCTGCGTGGACCACCCCTCCGACGCCGGTGCCCATCCCAGGGATTGCGATCGAGGTAAAGCCCTGCGCATCGGCGAGAGTCAATGCGGCCTTCGTGGCGAGCGCCACATTCTTTGCTGGAATGGACATGGCCGGCTGCGGCATCGTGGGCGCATGGATGATGCCCTTGAAGCTGGTCCGCCCGCCCGACGTGAGAACCGCCTTGCCCACCAGAATGGGAGCCTGCTTCCTTGCTTCTGCTTCCACTTCTGACCCGGCCGCACGCTTGATCACCCCGGCCACGCCGCCGCCCATGATCCCCAAACTATTCGCTGCGTTTACGATGGCCTGGGCATTCGCTTCCAGAATGCTGCCCTGGACGACGCTGATCCGCAGTCTAGCATCGGTCATCTGGTCAACCGGTTTGCTTCTGCTGGGCATTGAGCGCGACGCGCTTGTCGCAGAGCTTATTCCAGGTCCTGTCATCGAGCTCGTTAAACCGTTTCCCTCTCACCTGACAAATCTTGCGCCAACAGCAGAGACGAAGGAGGGCGTCGTCCGGAACGAGGCTACGCTTGAGATGATCCAGAATCTCATTCTCCGTTTTGTCGCAATAGCACATGGTGCTCACCTTTTGCAGCGAGCCACCCGCTGCATTTGGGTATGGCAGGACCGCAAGCGACTTCATCGGAGAACCGGAGGCCCCCCACATTTCCCCTCTAACCTCAGTGCCTCGGGTGGAGCGGATGGGCATGGAGGCGTTCTCCATAACTGCCTTGCGCCACCCACTAAACCTCTCCACGGCTCACGCGTCCGTCGAGGCGGTGGACGGAGCGCCATTGCGGACGCGCCGTGCTGATGTGCGTGGCGGACGAACAAGCGAGGCCCGACCACCGACGCCCCCGGAAACAGGCGTCGGTGGATCGGAGAACACCCCTCATTCCGATGTGGGGGATGGGGGGCGCCGCAGCTGTTCGTCCGGTAGCTACAGCAGCTAGGCGAGGACGCGCTCAAGCGGAGTCCACCGCCTCGACGGGCTTACACCTCACCCCTCTGGGGGAAGCTTGATCTCCTCCACCTCCCCGAACGCCGACAACACCGGCGCCAAGGACTGCGGCGGGCCGACCGCCAGAATCCTGAGCCGATCCGGATGCACATGGGCTCGGGCTGCCCGCTGCAAATCTTCCTTCGTGAGCTTCACGACCTTGTCCCGGAGCTGCTGGAGAAAATCTTTGGGTAACCCGTCGTACTCCAACCCGATGAGGCGGCTCACAATGCTGGCGGGACTTGCAAATGAGAACACGAACGAATTGACGAAGGCCTCCTTGGCTTCCTCCAGCTCGGCGTCCGTCACCGGCTGGTCCCGGAGTCGCTCCACGTTGGCCATGAGACGATTGATCGCTTCCTGCGTCGAATCCACCTTCGTCTCGGCGCGCATGGACCAGGCTCCCCGTTCGCGTGTCCCGGCACGAAGCGTGCTGCGCACCGAGTAGGCCAAGCCCCGCTGCGTGCGGATATCCTGGAAGAGACGGCTTCGGAATGAGCTGCCGCCCAGAATGTCGTTGAGGAGCGACAGGGCCGGATAGTCCGGATCGTCCTCCTTCAAGGAGAGATGACCAACACGAAGGTGAGTCTGCGAAATCCCCTTGCCGATAAAGCGCACCACTTTCTTCCCTGCTGGCGTCTCGTCCGACGCGACAGGAGGCAGGACGATCGGCGGCACTGCCCCCTTGGCCCATCCACCCAAGGTCATCCGCAGCAGGGCCAGCATCGAGGTTTTCTCAAAATCCCCCGTCACACCGAGGATGATGCCGTTGGGATGGACATTCTTGGCGTGGAAGGCCAGTAGGTCCTCGCGCGTGATCCGCGAGACCGATTCGACCGAGCTCTCCCGCGCAAACGGATGGGTCGGCCCGTAGAGTAACTTCGCGAACTCGCGCCCGGCAATGGACTGCGGCTGATCTTGGCGACGACGGATACCCTCGATGGCTTGGAGTTTGGCCAGTTCGACCCTGGCCGGATCGAAAGCTGGCGTCATAAGGATATCGGCGAAGATCTTGAGGCCACGGCTCAGGTCCTTCTTGAGGACATCCAACATGGCGGACCCGGACTCCACCCCGATCCCGACCGAAAGCGAGGCGGCCAATTGTTCCAGTTCCTCATCCACCTCGGCCGCGGACATGTGTTGGGTCCCGCCCGTCCGCATCGTGGCGCCCGCGAGTGTCGCCAGCCCGATCTTATCCGGAGGGTCTAGCCAGGCTCCGGTTCGGATCATCGCCGTGATCGTGACCAGAGGCAGCTCATGATCTTCCAGCAAATAGACCACCATGCCGTTCTCGAGAACGACGCGCTCCGGCTCAGGCGGCGTGAACTGAACCGGCTCGAACCGCATCTGCCGCGGGTCGGTCTGAGTGACCGGCGATGGCTGCACCGCAGACGACAGCGAGACGCACTCGCCGAGGGAGGCGAGAACCAAAAGAACTGTCAGGCTGGCGGAAGCGATCATCCTACGGTTCATGGCGACTCCGGTTTGGACAGAGTGGAGGCCTGGCTGGCTGTGGCAGCAGATTTGCTGGAAGAGGCCGGTTTGATCAACGTGGCCACGGTTCGATTAGATTTGATCAAGTATTGCGCCGCAACCCGCTGAATGTCGGCCGGGGTCACCGCGGCGATCCGATCGCGCCCTTTCAGCACATAACGCCAGTCGCCTGCCACGATTTGAAAATAGGCGAGCTGCGACGCCAGCCCGCTGTTCGAGCGAAGGGACCGCACTAGGGACGCATCCAAATTGTTCAGCACCTTCTCCAGCTCCTTCTGTGACACGGGCTCAGTTTTGATCCGATCGATCTCCGCGTAAATCGCCTCCTCGAGCTCCGCCGTCGTATGGGGCGCCAGCGGCGTGGCGCTGACGATGAAGAGGTTTGGGGCACGAACGCCGGGGAAACCGGAATCAGTGCCGATGGAGGCCGCGAGTTTCTTCTCCTGTACCAGCCGACGATACAGGCGCGACGTAAGTCCTTCGGACAGGACCGAGTCCAGCACGTCGAACACGAAGTCATCCGGGTGCCCGATCGCCGGTTTGTGGTAGCCGATCAGCAGAATGGGTTCGGCATCGAACTCCACTTCCACGCGGCGCTCTCCTCGCTGCGGGGGTTCGACGGTCACCACCGGAGGAGGCGATGCGGTCCCCGGGATCGCGCCGAATGTCCGCTCGATCAAGGCGATCACTTCAGGCGGGTTGATATCCCCCGCAATAGCGATCACGGCATTGGCCGGCCCGTAGTAGGTCTTGAAGAATTGTTGGGTGGCCGAAGGGGTCAGGGCTTGGATGTCGGACGCCCAGCCGATCGTGGGGAAGCCGTAGGGATGGGCCTGAAAGGCCGCTGCCGCAAAGGCTTCATACAAGAGGCCGTTCGGATTATCATCGGTCCGAAGCCGCCGCTCTTCCATGACCACGGCGCGCTCCTTGTAGAACTCTCGCAGCACCGGGTTGGCCATCCGGTCTGCTTCCATCGCTGCCCAGAGAGGCAGCCGGTTGGCCGGGAGGCTGACTGTGTACCGGGTCACATCCTTACCTGTGGAGGCATTCAGGCCGACCGCTCCATGGCGCTGATAGAGCAGCGCCATCTCGTTGCCCACCACCAATTCGCCGGCTCGCCCTTGCGCATCTTTGAAAGCCTGACGGAGTTTCTGCATTTCGGAGGCATCCGCGCGAGACTGGGTGGTCCGCTCCACGCCATCCTGCTGCTTACGCTCAAGCGCCTGCATCGCCGAGTTGAGCCGATTTAAATCCTCCAACAAGGGACGCTCCTGCTCGTAGTCCTTGGTCCCGATGGTCCTCGTCCCCTTGAAGGCCATGTGCTCGTAGAGGTGCGCGACACCGGTGCTGCCGGTTCGCTCGTCAAAGCCCCCGACCCCGAAGGTGAGATTGATGGACACGATTGGCGTCTGATGACGTTCGACCATGAGCACGGTCAGGCCGTTGGCCAGCTTGTGCTCGATCACCCGCTCCGCCAGACCGCTGCCGGCGCTAGCCGCTGAGGTCTCCGCGGCTAGCGCCGACAGCGGGAGGCTGAGGTTGAGGTTAAGGGTGAGGACAGCAAACAGGGCCACCGTGAAGCGTGAAGCGTGAAGCGCAAGGGGCGTCGATAGCGTCAGTAGCGTCTCTAGCGCCCGTCCTCCAGAGGCTCCTGCCTGCCGAAGCCCTGCCGCGGGCAGGTCCGGCGGACGGCTTGATCGCGACAGATGCCGCACGCGATGACGCGAAAGACGAGCTACGAGCGACGCTTTCATGATCATGCGAAGAGCTCCATCAATTCTTCAGGTTTCTCGATGAACCAGTCCGGTTGGCAGGCAGCCATCTTCTCGCGGTTGCCCATACCGTAACCGACCGCGCAAACTCTGATGCCGGCATTGTGGCCGCCTTTGATGTCGTTGGTGCTGTCGCCGATCAAGACCGTCCGATCCTTCGTGACTTTCAAGGCTTCCATTATCTTAAACAACATGCCTGGTTCCGGTTTCAAGCCGTACCCGTCGTCTCCTCCCACGACATAGGCGAAGTGATGGGCACCCAGCCCCTTGAGGATTTTCGTCGTGTACTCCAACGACTTGTTTGTGGCCACGGCCTTATGTTTGTTCGTAAAAAAAGTGAGCACCTGTTCTACGCCCGGGTAGAACTTCGTCCGATCCAGACAGTGGGCGAGATAATGGCCACGGAAGACCCGCAAGGCTTCCTCATAGCGTACGTGGTTCTCTTCGCCGACGGCGAGACGGAGCAGGCGCTTGATCCCGTCGCCGACAAAACTGAAGATTTCCTCCTTGGCGCGCAGGGGGAGGCCAAGGTCGGCCAGGGTGAGGTTGACTGCCTCGGCAATGTCCCACTTAGACTCAATCAGCGTGCCGTCGAGGTCAAAAATAATCAGATCGATTGGAACCCGACGCGAATTCTTTCGCCCCATCATTTGGCCTTCTGTAACTCTTCCCAGAGCGCCGCCAGGCTGGCCAGGCGGGATGGTTCGATTTCTTGCAGCATGGCCTGCCGCACATAGTGGATCATCCGCTGCTGACCGACATGAGGCGGCAAGAGCGGCTCGATGATGCGCCAGCGACCTCCAACCGCCTTCACACGAAACTTGACCAGCTCGACCTGCTTTTCAGGGAGGAAACCGGCTGTTTCCCAATACATGGCCCCCAGCACCTGGAATTCCACCGGGATCACCACCTCCAACATGCTGACGATCTCCCACTGCTTGATATCCTCCACCACTTTGTAGCTGCCGGTGACCATCACATGGCCCCAAGTCGGCTCCTCTTTCCAATGAACGTAGGGCTTCAGCGTCTCCCAGGACTTAGACTCCAGGCGAACCCCTTTCTGATCCAACGAGACGTATTTCTTGACCAGCTCGACTGGATCACGAGTGAGCGCATAGGTCTGTGCCAGCCCATCACTCCCTGTCACCGGCAGAGCGAGGAAGACTGCCGCGATGAGCCAATAGAAGCGGTAACAGCTTTCAGGTCCCACCTGTCGCACCCAGTGCTCCATCCGTCTCATAGAACGTCACTCGACAAGATGCAGCTTCATCAAGTTGGTCCCGCCGGGCTCAGCGATGCGTGTGCCCGAGAGGATCACAATCCGCTGCCCCGGTTTCACGAGCCCCTCTGCCTTCAAGCGACGTTCCGCCTCGCTCACTCGCTCATCGGTCTGAACGATCTGCTCCATCGTATGGGGCATCACCCCCCAATAGAGCGCCATCTGCCGGCGAACGGTCTCAAAAGGCGTGAAAGCGATGATGGGAGCGGTTGGGCGCTGCTTCGATAACAACCGCGCCGTCGCCCCCAACTCGCTGAACGCCACGATCGCGCTGGCAGCGACCGCCGAGGCGGCTGAGGATGCGGACGAGCAGATGGCTTCCGGAAACGAGACCTGGCCGGAGCTGTGGTCCGACCGGCGGACGAACACAGGCTCGGTCCCTTCCTCCGCTGCCCGGATGATCCGATCCATGACATGAACCGCCTCCACTGGATAGCGCCCGATCGCCGTTTCGGCCGACAGCATCACCGCGTCCGTTCCATCGAGGACCGCGTTGGCCACATCCGAGGCTTCGGCTCTGGTGGGACGAGGATTCTTCGTCATCGATTCGAGCATCTGGGTCGCCGTGATCACGAGACATCGACGGCGATTGGCTTCCGCGATAATGCGTTTCTGTAGAAGCGGAACTGCCTCGGGTCCCATCTCAACGCCGAGATCGCCGCGCGCAATCATCACCCCGTCCGCTTGATCTAAGATGGCGTCCAAACAGTCCACCGCCTCCGGTCGTTCAATCTTCGCGATGATCGGCACAGCACCGCCCCACTCAGCCACCAGGCTTTTTGCGGCAGCCACATCGTCGGGGCTCCTGACGAAAGAGAGGGCCACATAATCGATCCCTTGTGCGATGCCGAACCGCAGATCCTCCCGGTCTTTCTCGGTCAGAGTGGGCGCACTGACCCGAGTGCCTGGTAAATTGATCCCCTTATTGGAAGTGATTCGTCCCCCGGTCACCACCGTGCACTCGACGGCGCCACCGTTGATACGATTGGCCACCAGCTCGATCAGTCCATCGTCAATCAGGATACGGGCACTGGGCTGGATATCCCGCACCAGGTATGGGTATGTCACCGGGATCTCAGGGATGTCGGGAGGAGTGATGGACTGGGCACCGATCTGCCCTCCGGACCGTAAGAGCCCTGTCTGTAGTCTCACGCGCTGGTCAGCAACCACTTCGATGCCACTCTGGGCGACCTCCCCGACGCGAATCCTCGGGCCCTGGAGATCCTGAATGATCGCCACTGCCACCTGCCGGCGATCCGCTGCTTCCCGAATGGCTTTGAGGGCACGGCCGTGCGATTCGTGGGAGCCATGCGAAAAGTTCAGTCGAGCCGTATCCATGCCGCTTTCGATCAGCCGGTCCAACACAGCCGGCGAGTCAGTGGCAGGACCAATCGTGCAGACGATCTTGGCTTTTCTCATCCGAACACCGTTATTCGTCATTCGCGTCTGTTGCGTCATCGCGCCTGCGCGCTGAAGCGCTTCGGCGCGCAAACGCGCCGCTTGCGTCTCTTGCGCAAAAGACGCTACGGCTCGACTGAGCTCGCCGAAGTCAGACGCTATTGACGCCCCTTACGCTTCACGGACGACTAGATACGCGCGACGCCCTTCTACTGTGTTGAAGGCATTCTAACAAACGATCAGCGGTCCGGCAACGCGGCAACGGTTTCACGGATGCGCTGCCCCTTCGGCTCGACGCATTTCTCAGGCAGGATATCTGGGAGTGCTAGGGACTGAAGCTCACGAGCTAGCCCGGATTATTCATGACGGTTCGTCGCGTTCCACCCGCTGCAATGGAAGAGCAACGGGTACCCGGCAGTCGCGTTGCGAGACGGGCGCGCGGAGCCGCGAGGGAGGGAGGCGTCCTCACTGCAGGACGTTGACCGACTGAGTGGCGAGCCCGCCCGCCTGGTCGCCTAAAGGCAGAGGCCAGGCTTGTCGCAGCAGCGAATCCGCGATTGCAGCAGAAGCGTTCATGAATATTCCGGGCTAAGGCAGCTCAGTGCCGTGCATCCGAGCGAAGACCTCCCAGTCGAACTGCTTGGGCATCACGGCATGGAGCGGGACCGCCTCGATGGTTCCTGGTTCGCGATAGGCCAACATGCACCCGATGACACGCTCCGGGTCTTTGACCAAACGGCGGACTGCTTCATAGGCCAGGTGCTGGGCGATGGCCTTATCCTCAGGTGTCGGGGGAGCCCCTCTTAAGGTATGGCCGAGAATCGTGGCCTTGGTCGCCGGGGTCAGGGGATAATGGCCTGGGCTCATCTGAGCTTGCGGCCACTGGGCAATCGTGCGACCCACATAATTGACAAGACCATGCACTCCTCCATCCCGGTGATGTCGGTGGGGCGTCTGCTCAGCCACAACAAATAAATGGCTCTTGTTCGGGACACCCAGGGTCCGCTTGAGCGTACCGAGGATGATCTCATCAATATAGGCATCGGGGTCGGGATACTCGTTGACCAATACCCCCTCAGCTCTTGCCTGATAGGCGCAGGCCAACGCAAGGTGGCCCGAACCAGCCCCCATGATCTCGACGAAGAACACGCTCCCCATGGCTGCGCTCGTGGCTTTCAGCGACTCGATCGATTGATTCGCGAGCGCCACGGCGGAATGGAAGCCCAGCCCCGTGGTCCCCGCCAGATTGTTGTCGATCGTCCCGGGAATCCCCACGACCTGGACTCCGAACCCTTCATAAAGAGCGCGCGCGCCTCGAAGACTGCCGTCGCCTCCAATCACGACCAATGCACCGTCTTCCATGTAGGGCTTGAGGTGACGCATGGTGGCCTGTTGGACATGCTCATCCTTGAAGTCTTCGAAGCGACTGCTTCCGATGGGGGTGCTCGCAAGGCTGCCCAAGCCGCGCGTGTCTTCTTCGGTCACTGCCTCGATCCAATTGTTCGCCAGTCCTAAGAACCCATGACGAACGAAGTAGACCTCCAGGCCCATCCGGTTTCCTGCCACCCGCAGTTCCTTCAACGCGGCACCGGCTCCAGCAAAATCGCCACCTGATACCAGAGCCACGAGTCGCTTCACTTGTTTGGGCTTGAGCGTGACCCGATCGCGCCGCTCACGTTCGACTGCCATCCAGGCATCACGCGCCGCCCGTTCCCGCTCCGACAGCCCCACGGCCGTCGAATAGCCGGACAAGAGTCCGTGTTCAAAAGTGAGAAGCACGACGTTATCCTGTCCTTCCTTGTATTCTCCGAACTCCGTGAAGGCTTCGCGGAATGGCCGAGGATCCAGATAGATCATGAGCGCGCGCAACGTAGAACTATGAGTGTACAAACACAGGACCTTCCCCTCCTGCGATTGACCCAGCCGGCGGAACCCGTCCACGACATCAACATAGACATCGAAGAACGAGTGACCGCCTGGATAGCTGTAGAGGGGATGTTTGATGAGACGCTTCGCTGTCGTCAGATCGACTCCGAACGCCTTGGCAGCCTCTTCCACTTCGGCCTGCTTCTCCAGACCGGTTGCCCAACCGAAATCCTGGGATTCCAATGAAGCCTCGACCGTTGGCTGGGTCGCCTTGGCGCGGTCGGAATGTGACGCGAGCAAGGCTGCGACCACCCGCTCGCAGAGCTGCCTCGTGTTCGGGCTCGGGCTGACAAGATGGACGAAGGTGCGAGGGTCGAGGTAGTTGTGGAGATGGAGAAAGTCCAGTTGTTGTCCGACCACACCGACCATCCGGGCAAGGGCCGCGCCGATCGCGTCAGCCTTTGCCACACCTCGGTCAGAATCCAGCACATTAGCAAGCCGGCGTCCGACCCGATGTTTCGCGCTCTCGACCTTCGAGATCCCGTGGCGCATGGTAAAGAGGAGGGTTCGACCGGTCAAATCGCGAGGCAGCAACCAGAACCGATCATCGCCAAGATCCAACACGATGCGATCCTCTGCCAATTGCGGCGTCAGTTGCGCCCGTGGCACGATCCCGACCGGACGACGGTGGGGCGGCTTCTGCACTGACCCGATTGGAGCTCGAACTAACGGCGCCAGCTCTCCGGCTGCGAGGAGCTGATTCCACGCAGCAAAAAATACGAGTTCGTCACCGCCGCATCCATCGTCGATCAACCCGCGGCGCACAGCTCTGTATTCCTCGGCCGTAGGAAAGCCCTTCTGAGCGCGCTGCACAAAGGCGCGGATCTTCTCCATGGCCTCGCGGGCCCGCCCTGGTCGGTCAGCCGAAGGAGACGGGAGAGGCGGGAGCCCCACGCCCTCACCCGCAGTGCGGCGAGCGAGAACCTCTCCGTAGGCCAGCAATCCTTCGATTGTCACAAAGTCCAGTTGATCCACGCCAACATACATAGAGGGTCTTGTGCAAGAATGCAACTGGAAGAATATAAGATAGCAGCATATCCTGCCGGTAGTAGGTCAGTTCGACTCCGGGTGGTTTTCACGATCATGGAAAGGTCATCGATAATTGTTGCAGTTCTGGAACAATGGGAGTGTGGAACGTCGGCAGAATGAAGGACGAATTGCGTAATGCCGTTCGAGTCGTGGCGCTGCTGAACCTCGCCTATTTTGGCGTCGAATTTGGCGTCGCGCTGATGATCGGGTCGGTTTCACTATTCGCGGATTCGATCGACTTTCTTGAAGATGCCTCTATCAATGTCCTGATCCTTATGGCGCTGGCATGGAGCACCGCGCGGCGTGCACTGGTCGGCAAGGTGCTCGCTGGCATCATCCTGATTCCCGGCCTCGCTACATTCTGGATGGCTTGGCAGAAGTTCGCGGCCCCGATGCCGCCTGCGCCGGTTCTGCTCTCGCTCACAGGGGCGGGTGCGCTGCTGATCAATTTCGTGTGCGCCCTGATTCTGGTCCGCTTTCGCCATCACGGCGGGAGCCTCGGCCTTGCCGCCTTCCTATCGGCGCGGAATGATGTGCTGGCAAACACAGCCATCATTCTGGCCGGGCTTGCCACAGGCTATACACTGTCAGCCTGGCCTGATCTGATTGTCGGACTCGGGATCGCCATCATGAATGCGGGCGCCGCAGGGGAGGTTTACAAGGCTGCCAGAAAGGAAACCGACGAGACAATTTGAAACTGACCCACTACTGTCCTGCCTCATCCGTTGACCCTCGGGTTGTCGCGTGATAGGGTGCCACGCCGCGTGAGCGCGTCGACCGCAATGCGTGCCGCGTCATCGCGTGCCGCGTCTGTCGCGACAGACCGGGACCCATTGCATCCTGGAGCAATGGGTACCCCGCAAGAGACGCGCTTGCGCGCCGAAGCGCTCCCGCCTGCGGAAGCCCTGTGGCGGGCAGGTCAGCGCGCAGGCGCGATGACGCAACAGACGCGAACGACGCTATCTGCCGGAACGCCATGAAGACGACGCGATCAAAACAACTGTTTGCCGAGGCGCAGCGCTACATCCCAGGTGGGGTCAACAGTCCTGTCCGCGCATTCCGCTCCGTCGGGGGACAGCCGCTCTTCATCAAACGGGCGAAGGGTTCCCGCCTCTATGACGTGGACGGAAATAGTTTCATTGACTATGTCCTGTCCTGGGGACCGATGATCCTGGGGCACGCTCCTCCATCGGTCATCAAGGCGATCGCACGCGCCGCCGACGACGGCACGAGCTACGGGGCACCGACTGAGCTTGAGGTCCGTCTCGCACAGATGATCACCGAGGCGATTCCGTCCATCGAGCAGGTCCGGTTGGTGAGTTCCGGGACAGAGGCGGTCATGAGCGCGATCAGGCTCGCCCGCGCCTACACCAAACGGGACCAGATCATTAAGTTTGAAGGCTGCTACCACGGACATTCCGATTACCTGCTGGCGAAGGCTGGGTCAGGGCTGGCGACGTTGGGGATTCCCGACAGCCCAGGTGTACCGGCTGATTTCACGCGCCACACGCTGACTGCTCCCTTCAACGATATCAGAACCGCTCAGCAATTGATCCAGGAGCATCATCGAAATTTGGCCTGCATCATCGTTGAGCCCATCGCGGGCAACATGGGCGTCGTGCCGCCAGGGGAGGATTTTCTACCCACCCTTCGCACGCTCACTCAGGCCCACGGGATTCTCTTGATCTTCGACGAAGTGATCACCGGGTTCCGCGTGCACTATGGAGGAGCCCAGGCGCTCTACAGAGTGACGCCAGACCTCACCTGTCTGGGGAAGATCATCGGCGGGGGGCTGCCGGTCGGCGCCTATGGTGGGAAGAGGGAGATCATGCGGATGGTTGCGCCGGAAGGACCGGTCTATCAGGCCGGCACTCTCTCTGGAAATCCCTTGGCCGTGACTGCGGGGATCGAGACGCTCACCAGGCTGCGGGCTCGAGGTTTCTATGAGAACTTAGATCAGCGGGCAGCCGAGTTGGCGAAAGGTCTGGGGGCAGCAGCGAAGAAAGCCGGCGTGCCTCTGACACAGACGCGGGTGGGTTCAATGCTGGGGGCGTTTTTTACGAAGGGGCCGGTGGTGGACTATGCCTCAGCCAAGCAATCGAATACGCAGGCCTACGCAAAATTCTTTCACAACATGCTCAATAAGGGCATCTATTTCGCTCCATCCCAATTCGAAGCAGCCTTTCTCTCGACCGCCCACACCGACGCCGACATCAAGAAAACGATCGCCGCAGCGCAAGCGGTGATGAAGAGCCTTTGAGCAATAAGACCATATGGCTGATGGCCTATAGTAAGAAGCCTCTTGTGATAACTCCCCGTCATCTCAGACCATACGCCATACGCTATATGCCATAGGCTCTTCGCATAAGGCTATTCCTCGTCCTCATCCTCTGCATCCAATGCTTCCTGCCGCTTCTGCTCCTCCATCGCATTGTGGAGCAACATGCGAATGAACATGGAGTACAAGGACCCTTTCTCCAACGTGCCCCCTGGAGGAATGGCGATCTTCCCTTCCTTGATCATGCGGTCCAGCCAGGCCTTTTGATCCGGCGCGATTAGGATCGGAATCTCAACCAACCCCACCTTCCCAAACATATCCATGGATAAGCCTCCTTAGAAACGGCGACGGGTGACAGGTGACG
This sequence comes from Nitrospirota bacterium, assembly GCA_005877775.1. GTDB lineage: Bacteria > Nitrospirota > Nitrospiria > Nitrospirales > Nitrospiraceae > NS-7. The sequence continues at coordinate 33,663 of VBOJ01000016.1, forward strand.
AGTGACGTGTTTGAAAATCGGAGGGACAGAAAGCCTTCGCGTCACGCGTCACCCTTCACGCGTCACGGTGGCAGCTATTCCACCACGTGCTTTTCAGCTTTGTCAACTGAGCCGGAAAGAGCGGCACGGGTACGCGAAGGCGGGAGCACGTTGATCGTGAAGCGTTATTCGTGAATCGTGACGAGAGACAAGCATTGGTACTGGACAAGGTACCTTGACCTCGACTGCTTGCTAGGCGAATCATGGCGACTTATACTGCAGGTGGACCAAACCGAGGCATTTATCTGGAACCAGATAATGCTCAGTTAGGCGCCGGAGCCACCACCAATCGGAGTAAGGCTCTGCCTTCCCATGTCTTCGTCACGGCCAAGTACCTAGGCCGGTGCGTCGAGACCGGCCTCTTCGGGGTAACCGTCCAGCAGGTGAACTACCTCGCCACGGTCTCCCCCGGCGACAGCGTCTTCCTGCTTGAGACCGGAACGGGCCGCATCGCTGGACCGTTCTCGATTGACGGTCCGTTGTTCTTCAGTCAAACACCCGTTTGGGAGAACCCTGACAAGTTCACCTATCGACTTCGGCTCGCAGGACCGGAGGTATGGCAGGCGGACGTGAGTGCCCTCTGGAACGTGCTCCTGCGGCGGCGCGTCTCGGAGTTCTTCAGCTTCACTACCTTTCAGCGGTCGTCGGTTGGCCTTATAGGGGACGAGGGTAACGCCCTCGCAGAAGCATTGAAGAGAACGGCAGCGGTCGCTTTCACTCCGGGAGCCACCCCGGTCGACCAACGTCCAGTTGATCTTCTTCAGAAGGACACAGCCTTCTTCACATCGGAAGCTCGACTCGAAGCGAGCCTCCTTCTTGCCCGGGACGAGTTCCTGGCCTTTCTCAGAGACGAGGGTCATCTCTCGCGGGGCACCTCCCCAACGGTCCTCAACCAAGTCACACTCCCCGGGTTGAACTACAACGTCGACGTTCTGTTACTCTCCGACAATTCGGCCTTGGTTATCGAGCTCAAGAAGGACGCAGTCGACGAGCAAGCGAACTCACAACTCAAGCGCTACGGTCGCTATTGGGAGGCCTGTGGTCTTGCGGTGACTCTCGTAGCCATTGGGAATGCCGTCGCCTGCACGGATCCTTCCATTGCCGTGTACTCCTACGGCATAGATCGCTCTCGCGGAGCCGTTCGTCTCGAGGGCAACGGGAAGAAATGGTACCTTCCTGCGCGGACCGGCGGCTAGCATGCGGTTGGAACTGTCGGGCGCTCGAAAGGCAAACGCCCGTGCGGATCGGTTGGCCCCGGTCCGCGGATATGGAAGCAATCTTCGTGTCTGGCGGGGATGTCGCCCGCAGTTCAACCGCTATCCTTAAGCCCTACGAAGCACAGGAAATTGCAGAAATTTTGGTCAGAGTCTTATATCATTCGCGGACGCCCAAAAGAGGTGCCCCGCTCCTCGGAAATTAACTTCTGATCCCAATGGCAAGTGATCTGCTGCATGGGTAGGCCGCAGCAGACTTGATAGTTAGCCGAAATACAAGAGCGAGAAGTAATGGCGCTTATAAGGTGCAAAGAATGTGGACAAGAGATAAGTACAAAAGCTAAAACATGCCCTCATTGTGGTTCGCCGCAGAAGAGGAAAACGTCGCCATTCACGTGGCTAGTGACGATCCTTATTGTTTTGTGGGCAATTGCGTATTTCTCGAACGAAAGAACAAGAAACAAGCTCTCTCATCAATTAATTTTGACTTCAATTGGGGGGCGACTGCCGGCGGAAACATCATGGAAGCAAACTTTACTATTCACAATAAAGGCAAGAGAGACGTTAAAGATATTGAGATTACATGCACCCACTTCGCGAAAAGCGGAACACGGATTGATAGCAATACCAGAACAATATATGAAATCATCAAAGCCAACTCCAAGAAGAGCTTTAATAATTTCAGTATGGGGTTCATACACAGCCAGGCACATAAATCGTCATGCGGAATTACCGATTTAGTGGTGATGTAGTTTAAGAGAAATTGGGGTCAGAGTATCTTTCTTCCGCGGACGCCCACAAGGGCTGACCCGCTCCTCG
>VBOJ01000251.1 GCA_005877775.1 Nitrospirota bacterium
GTTGCCTTCGGCCACTCGGCCACCTCTCCACACAGCAACAACAGACTTCAACCTGCGCTTTGCGTCAATGGAACAATGTCCGTGCGCTTACAAAGTCGCCTCCGAGCAAGATGAAAGAACGGGAACCCCCTGCGCCTACAACAGGGCCCGATGATACCTCAGCGGAATAGACTCGCACAAGGGATGCTGTTTGGTTGTCTGGCGTGTGAAGGTTCTGAGGGCGGACGGGCAACGGCCGGGTAGCTCAGGTGACCATCAACCCGTGACAGCTTTGCAGCGTTGTTCCTGTCTTCGACCAGGCCGAAGCTTTGCAAACTCCCGGCACTCTGAAGCCTTAAAGACTAAATATGTGGCCACACTTGGGAACGTCGTGCGCAGGCTCTGCGAGGAGTTCCATTCGTGCCTCCACAACTCAACACGCTGGATCTCAGTCTCTCCAAACATGTGCCTGACCTCCTCGGTCACCATCGCAACAGGAGTCACTGATGTGTCACCTTGCCTTGATCTTCAGAAGATCCACCGCGAGATCCCTTGGTTTCTGACAGCGACTGCATCGGGCAAAGAGTCCACCTCCTTCCGATCGTGCATCTGATCGTGCATCTGATCGAAGGACGAGTTGATATTTCACCCAGCCACAGAAGGGACAGGCCTTCCCATCTAGTTCCTTCCGGATCGTCTCGACACTCCTCACCTGTTTTTCCATACAGCCCTCCTGCGGCATTGATGATCATTGACGATTGCCTGCAACCGGCGCTTGGCTTTTTGTGGACTGTGTTGCGTCGTCATTTGGAAGGGGCATGTAACCAGATGATGAAGATAAAGGAGTCGGGCCAGGCTGAAAATACCGATGAGGTAGCATCCCCCATACCAAGGCAGGGATCGCCCCCTACGAACGTGGGCAGCCGTGGATGTCAGAGAAAGGGGGAGAGGCTATGGCGGGTCAAGCTGCAGATTCATGAGTGCCTGGAATCTCGGACTGGCAAGGTGAAGTTTGGGAGGGTAGGGTCATGGGGCGCATCCCCTTCAGAAGCCCTGTTAAAATCTCGTCTTTTCGTTGGATTCCGCCGATCTCTAACTCAGCAATCATCACTCAAAACTGCATTTGTCATGGAAATCGGAGCCCGCCGTCGCTAATCCTCCTTCGACATGGCTACCAAGGATTAGCCCACCGAAGCCTTGTGGCGAAGGTGGGCTAAAGCTATGGCGGGCAGCCTTCGCTGGCCTGCCAGCCGGAGCCTTGGCGAAGGCTGGCGGAGGGGGTGCGCATTTGTCCACCCACCAGGCGGGTGAATCGTTATTCCTCGCGTCGCGGACCCCCTCGCGCGCTCCCCATGAAGGGGGGCACACCCCCTTCATCACCCCCAGTTCAAATCCCCCCTGGTGGTAGGAGCGAATAGCCGATAGCAAATAGCCCGTAGCGACGAGTAAGAGAATCTTGCTGCTCGCTGTTTGCTGTTCGCTGCTTGCTTATTTGTGGCGGAGGGGGTGGGATTCGAACCCACGGTGGACTGACGCCCACAGCGGTTTTCAAGACCGCCCCGTTATGGCCACTCCGGCACCCCTCCTCAGGTCGGGCCTGGTGGTGATATTAACTGAGAGGAATAGGCCCGCCACATCTTGATATCGCCTCAGATGCTTTGGATTTTGCGTTCCCACCTCTTTGAAATAGCGGTGTATATCTTGCTGTCTGTAAAGGAACACGCGATTCCGAGCACGTGTCGGGTGATATCCGAGTTCAGACAACATGCGATGAACGGAAGCCAGAAGCGGTTTGGAATAGTTCGTGAAGCAGATACACACATGCTTATATTTCGTCCCGCCAATCGTATGGTGGGATGAGTAGACGGAGCCGTCGGTATCCATTAAACCTCTCAAACAGGCTTTCACATAACACGGACCCTCTAAAATCCATGAAGGCACATCGACTTGATGCCTGACCTTGTTGCCCTGTACAACACCATGGTTCTGTAAGAACTCAACAAGCTCAACTCTTGACATGACAATTACGCAAGCGTTCTCTCTTGTTCGACGCGAAGGTGTCAGGCCAAACAGTTGACTGACTACACGCACAACGAAGTCTGCATACTCTCTATCGGTCACAGCGTTAAGGGTGATGGTCACCTGACGATCTGTGACTCCTCCGTCCCCAAGGACAATTCCAATGAATTCCGCTAATGAAGATGAGCGCTTCGGCTTAACAATTGTCTTCCGCAGTTGGAATCCCGTCAGGGCACCTGAAGCCCTGAGCTTCTCGTAAGAAATGAAACCTCCTCGGCGTCTGCCTTCAGCGGTACCGGGGTTGCCATAACGTTCCGACCGCCGCCGTGATCCTACTTGGCCGGCCTTGCTAGTGCTCCAATAGTCAGGAAGAACTTCGAGAATAGTTGGGCAGGCAACTCCTGAAATCTTTTGCAACAAGGTCAAGGCTTGTTGACTTATGAGGTATTTTTCACACTGCCAATCGCGAACAGTTCTGGCATGCACCCCCAAACAAAATGCAAGGTTTCTTACACCACCTCCCAAGGCCTCTTTGACTGCTACCAGAAACGCTCGTTGCTTCCCTTTCGCCAAGACTACCCTAGACACTTAGTTCGCCTTACTCTTCGCGTGTGATGCGTTCGAGGCCGCGCATGTAGGGCCGCAGCGCCTCGGGAACGATCACTGAGCCGTCGGCCTGCTGGAAGTTCTCCAGGATCGCCACCAGCGTTCTCCCCACCGCAAGGCCGGACCCATTCAGCGTGTGCACGAAGTCGGTTTTGCCATTCTGGCGGCGATAGCGAATATTAGCCCGTCGCGCCTGGAACGCTTCACAGTTGCTGCAGGAAGAAATCTCGCGAAACGTGCCTTGAGAGGGTAACCAGACTTCCAGGTCGTAGCTTTTGGCCGCCGCGAACCCCATATCCCCGGTGCACAAGGTGACCACGCGATACGGCAGCCCCAACCCCTGCAACACCGCCTCAGCCGCTTCAGTCAGCCGCTCGAGCTCCTCATAAGACTCTTCAGGTCTGGCAAAGGCCACCAGTTCCACCTTATTGAATTGGTGCAGGCGAATCAATCCACGCGTGTCTTTGCCATAGGAGCCGGCTTCCCGCCGGAAGCAAGGCGTATACGCGGTGTACCGGATCGGCAAACAGCCGTCCGACAGGATTTCCTCACGATGGAGGTTCGTCAGCGGAACCTCAGCAGTCGGGATCAAAAAGTACTCGTCGTCTCGAAGCCGGAATAGATCCTCTTCATACTTTGGGAGCTGCCCGGTTCCCGTCATGGCCGCCCGATTGACCATGAAAGGTGGCAACACTTCCTGGTACCCATGCCGAGCCGCGTGCAAATCCAGCATGTAATTGATGAGTGCGCGCTCCAGCCTGGCACCCAGCCCCGTTAAGACCACGAAGCGGGCGCCCACCATCCTGGCCGCTCGCTCGAAGTCTAGAATGCCAAGCGTCTCTCCGATCTCCCAATGGGGTTTGGGAGTGAACGCAAACTTCTGAGGCGTGCCCCAACGTCGTACTTCTTGATTGTCAGCTGGTCCTTTCCCGAGGGGGACAGAAGCATGCGGAACGTTAGGGATGCGCAGCGCCAACTCAGTGACACGCTCTTCGACGGCACGCAAGCTCTCCTCTGCATCCTTGATCCGATCGCTCAACGTCTTCATCTCAGCCATCGTCCTTTCCACCGGCTGTTTTTCCCGTTTGAGCCGTCCGACCTCGTCGGAACCTTTCTTGAGCTGGTGGCGGAGCTGCTCCACCTGACTTGTCAAGTGGTGCCGTTCCTGGATCAGCTTGCGCAAGTCCTCCCAGGCCACATCTGACGCGCGAGTGCCCAGTCGCGTCCGAATCGCGTCCAGGTCCTCTCTGAGCAGACGAAGATCGTGCATCGTGATGCCATCCAACGGTTGACCGGCGTGGAATCTAACACCTCCCTGGGAAGGCGTCAATCGTCAATAGTCGACGGGCATTCGTTGAGACGCGATTGACTCATGACCAATGACGAGTAGCCTCTCGCTCTTGACAAGGGGACTCGATGGGAGGGACGATACGCTCGTGCGAACGATCTCGAACCCGCCCAACCCATTTGAATCCACCCACCGCGAACTGCTTGACCCGCCCCCTCACGTACAACTTGAAGTCTTTGAAGATGTGACTCGCGAGATTCTGAGCCGGAACGAGAGCCCGGACCTGCCGTTTCGCTGGAGCCTGAATCCTTACCGTGGCTGTTTTCATGCCTGCGCCTATTGCTATGCCCGGCCGACTCATGAGTATTGGGGATTCGGCGCCGGCACTGATTTCGACTCAAAGATCGTGGTGAAACGCGATGCCCCCTCCCTCTTGCGGGAGGCCTTTCTGAAAACCTCGTGGCGGGGTGAGCTGATCGTGTTCTCAGGCAACACGGACTGCTACCAGCCTCTGGAGGCGACCTATGGATTGACGCGTTCGTGCCTGGAGGTCTGTGCCGAATTCAGGAATCCGGTCGGGATCATCACCAAGGCCGCCCTGATTACGCGCGACATCGAGGTGCTCCGGCGGCTGCACGACGAAGCCTGGGTGCAGGTCTATTTCAGTATTCCGTTCGCAGACAACGAGACCGCCCGCAAGGTGGAACCGCAAGCCCCCTCGATCACCAAGCGACTGGACGCCATGGCCGCGCTGTC
>VBOJ01000252.1 GCA_005877775.1 Nitrospirota bacterium
ACGGCCCGTCGCACCACGTGCGTCTCGGTCACGATCCCGACCAGCTTGTTGCCTCTTTCCACGAACAGCGAACCGATGTGCTCATCCCGCATCCGTTTCGCCGCATCTCTGACCGACGCGTCATGGGCGATCTTCTTGAGTTCCTTCCGCATCACTCGAGCTACGTTTGGCATCGTGTACGTTCCTCCCCAAAATTGCCAAGCATTGGCTGTGAGCCAGCTATGGGACTGTCAGCACGACCTTTCCAAACACCTTCCGACTCAAGAGCAGTTCCTGCGCTGCACGCGCCTCTTGTAACGGCAGGACCCGATCCACGACCGGCTTCAGCTTCACCTGCCCGATCAGCGAAGCCACTTCTAGGAGCTCAGCCCTGGTTCCCATGTACGACCCCTTGACCGTCAACTGACGTGAGAACAGGTACCGGAGGTCCAGCTTGACTTCGCCACCGGTGGTGGCGCCGCAGGTGACCAGCCGTCCCCCTTTCGCCAAGGCCAGGAAACATTGGTCCCAGACTTCCGGTCCGATGTGTTCGACCACTACATCCACGCCCCGACCATCGGTCAGCGCCTTGACCTGTTTCATGACTTGCTCTTTCGCGTGGTTGATCACCTCATTCGCACCCAACGCCTTGGCTTTAGGAATCTTCTCATCAGAGCCCACGGTGGTGAGGACCCGCGCACCCGCCAGTTTCGCCATCTGGATCGCGATGCTTCCCACACCACTACCCGCTCCCATGACCAGAACGTCCTCGCCAGGTCTGAGCCCTGCCAGCGTGAACAACATGTGCCATGCGGTAACCGAGACCAGGGGAAACGCAGCGGCCTGCTCAAAGGTCAGCGCTACTGGCATTGGAAGCACGTTCAGACCAGGGACTTTGACCAGTTCCGCGTAGCCCCCGTTGACATGGGCTCCCAGGATTTTGTAAGTCAGGCAAAGATTGTCACGACCGGCGAGACAGTACTTGCATCGCCAACAACTCAAGCCGGGCGAGACTAAGACCCGATCACCCACTGCCACGCCGGCCACCGCGGTCCCTACCTGTTCGACCACACCGGCCACGTCACAGCCGGAAATGTGGGGCAGAGGGATCTGGTAGGCGGGAATGCCCTGTCTGATCCAGATGTCCAGGTGATTGAGCGCACAGGCTTTGACCCGAACCAGCACTTCGTCCGGCTGGATCCGTGGAGGCTCAACTTCCTCGAAACGAAGTTGCTCCGGCCCGCCATGCTGGTGAAAGACGACCGCTTTCATTGTGCTCTCAGCCATTGGCTAGAAGGCATCAGCTACTTGCTCTCTGTTTAAAACGTGAGCGTCCCTTCCGCCATCATGACCACTTGCCCGCCGACTTTCACTTCCTGGATCGCGTCGTCGTCGGACTCCACCTGAATCACGATGCGCGACGGACGTTCGATCTCGTAGCCTTGCTCCGCAATGATCTCGGTCGTCGGTCCTACCTCCACTACCCCATTGCGAACCAAGTACGCTCCCAATGCGCCGCTGGCGCTGCCGGTGGCCGGATCTTCCAGGATGCCGATGGAAGGCGCGAACATGCGGGTATGGACGTCGGCGAACTCCTCGACCGTCACGGTGGTAAAGACCATAATGCCCATCGTCCCGCAGCGCGCGCAGAGTTCGTTGATCGCCGCAATATCGGGAACGATCGATCTCACGGCCGTGAGGGTCCGCACGGGAACGATCAGGACCGGCAGGCCGGTTGAGACCACTTCAACGGGTAGCTTCGTCCTGGCGATCAGGTCCTTCGAGAGGCCCAAAGCTTTTGCGACCTCGAACAGGTCTTTCGCCGGATCCAAGGTGTCCAGGAATTGCGGCTTGGGTTGCGTCATGACCACGCGAAGAATCTCTCCCTTGAGCACATGCAACTCCACCGGAAAGACTCCGATGCTGCATTCGTGGCACACTCGCGTCACCGGCCCCTTGAGCGGCAGGCGATCCAGCTTGCCCAGCACAAAGAACGTGCCCAGAACCGGATGGCCTGCGAAGGGAATCTCCCGCCTTGGCGTGAAAATGCGGATCTTCACCGTTGCCGCGCTATCCGTCGGTGGAAGGACAAAGACAGTCTCGGAGAGGTTCATCTCCCGGGCGATCTGCTGAAGCTCTTCGTCGCTCAGACCGAGCGCGTCTGGCACCACCGCTACTGGATTGCCACCGAAGGGCACGTCTGTAAACACGTCGGCCTGGTAAAACTTGAGACTGCGCCGCTCAGGAGTCATAAGCTGTGCGGGTACTGTAGGTCAGCATGTGCCTGTTGTCAACGCAGCGTGTCAGGCAGGCTTCTTGGTGCTATCTTTTGCGGAACGTCATCAGGCCGGAAGCGGAAGCGCTTCATACGAATGAGTCAGTGGGTTGCTCAAGTAATCCTCGACGTAGTGCTTCAAAGAGCCCTTCCCATACAAACGCTTGTTGGCAAACGTCGTGTCGATCTTGTGGAGCACCTTCACTTTCACGCGGGTTTTCCTGATGAACTCCTCGAGCGTCACGCCGGCGATGTCCATGTACGGCCCGCGTCCAGACTGCATGACACATTTCGGAATATGGATGACCTTTTCTTTCGTCAGGCATCTGGCAACGTCATCGAAGGTGAGCAGAACGGTGCAGTCTGAGTCGCCGCCGAGGGTCGCGTTGGGAACATACAAAAACCGCGCGCGGTTTTTCCGGTACATGTTCAGGATCTTACAGACGCTTCCCGCCATGACAACCGTGTCCTTCTTGTCAAGCTCCAACGAGTCGAACAGGCTGACGATCCGCTTCCGGTTCAGAAAGGCTGTGATGTAAGCCTCGGTATGGATCGTGGTCATGTTCGGGAGTCCCGCGTCGTAGACTCGTTGCGCTTCCTCAGGGAGGAATTTGCGACCCTGACGCATCAGGGCCGCGGTATCTTCCTTCAGCCCTCGTACGGGGGTGAGGCACCCCATCCACAGCACGCACTTCTGATTGATCCCCGAGATGGCGATCGCGTCTTTCGACATCGTATGCAGATCGAAGGCGTAAAAGTTCGCCGCGGAGACGGCCGGGCCGTCCAGCACCTTCATCAGGTGTTTCACAGCCGGAGCGTGCGGCATGAGCTTCTGCCGGTAGTCACTGAGGGTGATGGCCGACAGTTCGAAATTGATCCGGCCAGGATACTGGGCAGCCAGTTGGTGAATCTTCGGCACGTGCACGAACCCGACCGTAAAAAACGTGATGTTCTTGTCCGTGTATTTGAGGAAGTCTTCCACCCACTCCATGGCCTTGGGATGGAGGAACAGATCGGTCCACTCCATATATTCGTTCCCACCCAGACACCAGAACTGCATGGGATTG
>VBOJ01000111.1 GCA_005877775.1 Nitrospirota bacterium
AACGAGGCTCCTGTCTTTAAGTTTTGACGTTAATCGTTAAACGTGAATCGTTCTATAAAAGGTACAATTAGTTCCGAACCATGCGATTAACGCTTCACGAATAACGATTAACGGGGCTTCGCACTTGGAAGCGCTGCAATCCATCCTCACCGACATCAACCAGCTCATCCCGATCATTAATCATTGGTTTCACCTGGTATCAGCCGTCATCTGGATCGGCGGCCTGGCTTTTTTGGTCATGGCGGTCACCCCGGGCCTGAAACGAGCCGTGCCAAAGGAATACGTCAAGCCCATCAGTGATACATTCTATAAGCAATACAAACATGTGATCGGCGTTCTGCTGGTGATCATCCTGGTGACCGGAGGGATCAATTTCCACTATGTCAACGTTCTGTTGACTGCTCAAACCGGTCTCTCAATTTCTAACCATCCGAAATATCTCACGATCTTCTTCATCAAGCTCGGCCTGGTCCTCGCGATCATGACGCTCTTCCTCTACACCGTCCTTTTCAAGACCGAGCAGACCGGTGAGGAAACGGCCGAGGAGAAAGAAGAGCAGCTCTACGAACCAATCCCGTTCCAGCGTGCCTCCCTCTGGATTGGCCTCTTCATCATCCTCTGCGCCGCAGCCCTCAAACACCTACACCAGTAAGACTCGCTTTCCACCCTGCCACAGACCCTTCACCCGTGAGCCTCTTGCCGACCACAGAAACGTGCACGGCTCGGTCTGACTGTGAACTAGCTCACTTGACAAACCTGGGGCAGGGCGATATGTAGCAGGCCTTATTCTCTGACACACCACCGTGCTCAGCCGCTCCGCGAAACCGTGAGGGGCAAGGAGTGAGGTGTCCGGCGTATGTGAGTTCTGTTCTCCTTACACCTCACCCCTAACGCCTCACACCTTTCTCAACAGCGCTCGGCGAGCGCAAGGACATAGCACCAGGCCATGACCGAGCTGCTGTCCAAAGACCATACCATTCTCGAAAAGGGCTTCATGGAGCACCGGCCCTTTGGGATTGATCCGCTCGGGGAGAACGTCCGCGACGTCAGCGGTCTGACGGTCAAGGCCAACGTGGAGTACCTGGAAGAAACGGTTGCGCGAAGGCAAGGGCCAGAGGCCGGCGCGCGCGCGGTGGAGAAGCTCTGCCAGCTCCTCAATGAAAGGATCCGCGACCCTGCGTACCATGTCAGCTCGACGTTTCTCAAGAACATCTGGCACAGCTATTCATACGAGTTTGTGTGCTTCCTCGGTGAATTCTGCCGGCGTCTCTCCGACGATTCGCAGTTTCAGTTTCACGTGGGAAAGGAAAAGTTCATTTCCCCGATCATGCAAACCCTCGGCCGCCCTTTCCCGGTTCCCCAGATCTACAAGATGTTTTCGCACTTCGGCGAGAAGTTCGCCAAGGGGTCCCTGCAGTTCGAGGTCGACGCAGTGACCGACGGCTCGGCGGTCCTGCGCATGAAATTCAACGAGCGCGTGTATCAGCAGTTCGGTCCCTACCGGAAACACTGCGCCGAGCTGATTTGCCAGTCCGCTAAGGCTGCGCTTGCAGCGGTGCCGGAGCGAGTACATCACCTGCCGGCAGCCACGATCAAGGACCGGACGTGTATTGCGGACGGAGCCGAGTATTGCGAATGGGAATTCACCTGGTCGCCGCCGCAACCACGCCGTTCCGCATGGCCAGCCTTGGGGCTGCTGGCGGGCGGCGCAGCGTTTGCGTATCTACGCATCCGTTATCCGGAGATGCCGCTTGTGGAAGCGCTGCCGCTTGCCCTCTTCCCCGCGATGGCCCTGTGGCTGATCTACAACTGGAGAACGACGCGTAAGGATGTGCAGACCAGGGAAGCGCTGATCCAAGAGCAGCTCCGTTTCGTGGAGGCCCGACACGAGGAACTCCGCGAAGCCTATCTGGAGCAGGAACGGACGACCGTGGAACTCAGGAAGATGATCAGTCAATTGACGACGCTGCATCGCGCGGGGCTGCTTTTCAGTACGACGCTCGACCGCGAGTCCTTGCTGCAGAACGTACTGGAGACGATCATTCGCGATCTTCACTATGACCGGGCGATGGTGACGTTTTTCGACCGTAACCAGCGAAAGATGCACGACGCCCGCATGTTGGGCGTCTCCGAGGAAATTGCAGCCTTTGCTCGCTCGCTCGAGGTACCCGTCACGGATCCCAACAGCGTGGAAGGCACGGTGCTGCTACAAGGGGCGTCCATCCTGGCAGGCAATATTCGGGACGTGTGGGATCGTCTCCACCCTCTCCATCAGCGCCTCGCACTAGCGGCCAATGTCACGTCCATGATCTCGGTCCCGCTGAAGGCCAAGGATCTGGTCCTCGGCGCCCTCACCGTGGATCGGAACCAGAAACACAGTCTGACTCCGGACGATGCGACCTTGCTGATGACGGTGGCCAGTCACGTGGCCATTGGCCTGAACAATGCGGACGCCTACCGGCAGATCGAATCGCTGAATGAGGGGCTTGAAGCCAAGGTGCGAGAGCGGACCACGGAGTTGGAACGGCTGAATAAGGAACTGGAGGTTGCCAATGAGCAGCTACGAGAGTTGGACCAGCTCAAATCAACCTTTGTCTCGATCGTCTCCCATGAACTTCGCACCCCCATGACGTCCATCAAGGGCTATGTGGAAAATATGCTGGATGGCCTGACCGGCCATCTCACCGAGAAGCAGCTCTCGTATCTAAGTCGGGTCAAGTACAATGTCGAGCGCCTCACTCGGATGATCAACGACCTCCTGGACCTGTCCGGGATCGAGGCTGGCCGGGTCGAGCTTGCGCTGACACCTGTGTCGTTCCTCGAGCTGGTCACCGAGGTGCTGGAAAGCCTTCAGACGCTCGCCCGCGAGAAATCCGTCACCCTGGAAACGTGCCACGCTGATCTTCTTCCCATGATCTACGGGGATCGTGATAAGCTCCACTAAATCCTTATGAATTTGATCCAGAATGCGATCAAGACGGTTCGGGTCGAGTCCCTCGTGCAAGGCAACGAATTCGTACAGGTCTCTGTGGCCGACACCGGTTGTGGTATCCAGCCAAAAGAACTCACCAGGGTGTTCGAGAAATTCTATCGTGGGGAATCAGCCCCGACTGATGCGCGCGGTGCGGGGCTGGGGTTGGCCATCGTCAAAAGTCTCGTGGAGTTGCACGGAGGCCGCATCTGGGTGGAGAGCACACCCGGCGCAGGCAGCCGATTCTCCTTCACCATACCCGTAGATCCGATCCGGAACGTGATCCCGAATGACTAAATCTACAAAGGACATGAGTCAACCGATTCAGCATGGATTGGGCTCTTCGTCTGAACGTGCAAGCTTAAAATTATGTAAACTGGGTCTTTTGTATCAGATTCGACACTCGACGTATGGAATTCCATACTCTGCATCTCGCGCCTAGCGTCTCTCCGCCCTCTCGCCTCTCCCACGAGAGTGAGCTCTTACCACTGAATCAAGGAGTTCTGTAAGAGCGGTTCGCGCTGAAAAAGCCTCATGCCATGGCATCGAAGTTGCTCAAGTGATTGCATGATGCAGGGTGAGAATGTAAAGCGTCGCTCTCCGACAAACGCCCTGGTCATTGACGCACACTCGGACATCAGAGAGGTCTTGAGTGACATGCTGCGGCATGAAGGCTACCGAGTCAAGGCCGTCGGGAGCGGGGCGGAGGGCCTTCGGCAAGTTATGCAGGACCACTATGAAGTTGCCCTCTTGGACATTCGCTTGCCGGACCTTGACGGGCCATCGGTCCTCAGGGTCATGAGGGAATTGGATCCGAGTCTTCCGATCATCGTCCTCACTGGATACGCGACGGTGGAGAACACGATGAAGACACGGGTGAAGAGTGCCTTCGCCCATCTAACCAAACCCTACAACCAAGAGGAAATCAAGACGATCCTTCGCCGAGCGGTGGGCGTCAACCGTCTGGCCGAAAAATGCGAACAGGTCCGATCTGCCGCCCAGCGGTGGCAGATCGGCTGAAAGAGAACGGGAGAGCCCCTATCGAGACCACAGATTCTCAGACAAATCCTCTTCAAGATGGCCCTCCACGCCCAAGCGCCGGACGGAATCCCGGTTCCGGCATCATGGTATTCAACACCTCCCTGCAAGTGCTTCATAGGAATCCGGAGGCTGTGGAGCTGAGCCGGCGTATCCAGCGTGCTGAGACTGAAGCAGTATCAGGCGATGTGCTCCCCAGGGTGGTCACTGACCTCTGCCATAAAATCAGGAGGGACTTACAGGTCCGAATTGATGCCGGGAACTGGGGACAGTTTCAGGTCCGGCGCTTGATTGGCGCTCCCCAAGAGCTGGTTGTTTTAAACGGAATCGGGTTGCCTGACCGAGGAGGCTGGCAGCGGTCTCGCATTCTGATCGTGATGAAGGAAGTTGGGCCGATGGGATGAAGCGTCGAACTTATCGCCCAAGCTTTGAACGCTCCGGGAGCGACCCCTTCCAGAGCGCCCTGATCCCAAAGTAGCCGAAGGCATCCTTCAGGTTTGAATAGATCCGCTTGAACCGTCCCATCTCCTGATTGGTGACATATTCCATCGTCAGCGCGACCCGCTCCTCCCCTTCGGCGAGGGGGGTCACCGAGTGCCAGAGCTTGTCTCCGTTGAAGATCACCATATCACCAGGCTTGGTCGTAAGCTGAAGCTCCTTGGTCTGGCGAGCGGGATCATCCTTGTAGAGCTGGCACACCAGGCGACAGCTCTCCGACTTGTCCACCAGTCCCATCAGAATGGTGTAGCGTGCCCCCTTGTAGTAAGACGTATCATAGTGATAGCCGATATAATCCCCCGGCTCCGTGTAGTAGTAGAGCGCGCAGGCATGAGGATCATTGTCCGGGCAGAGCATCAGTCGCGCGTCCACGAGCCGGCTGAGAAAATCCATGAATGCCGGCGATCGGTATAGCTCGAGAAACTCGGGCGCCTGCTCGAGCACGGTGTAATAGCTGACGCTCCCTCCCTTCTTGTGTCCCGGAATATAATTACGATTGAGTTTTGGCTTCAGATGCTCGGCCCTTGGGATCAGGGACTCTTCCACGATCGTTTGGGGAAGGAAACTCTCAATGACGACGAATTCATTCTGAGCCCAGTAGTCCTTCCGCACCCGGTCGAAGTCGAGAGCAGCCACTGCCTGTTCGACCATCCCCGTAATGGCGCTCATACCTGTCTGAATCATGATCACCCTTTCTTAGTGATGAGTTCTGAGTCTTGAGTAATGAGTTCTGAGTTCGCTCAACACTCATTACTCATCACTGACATTTTAGGGGGCTCTCAAGGTGGGAGCTTTGACGACTTCCACGCCGGCCGGCACCGTAAACTGGAATAAATCGTTTTTGAGCCCCTGGTTGGGTTTTAGGTTGGTGAACTCAAATGTCGAGACGTTTCCGCTGATCTCATGGATGGAGACGGTCTTAATAAAGTACGTCTTCGGTTGCAACTCCAAGACGATCCGATTGAGCGTTCCTATGCGCTCAGACTCCGCAGTCTGTTTCGGGAGGAGGGTGACCAAGGGCACTCCGCCCGCCCCTCGTTTTCCATCTGGAGTCGGTTCCACCTCGAATTCCTCATCCAACTTGGCTACTCCCTGGAGCAACTGCAAAGGGGCTTGGGAGGCAGCCATCTGGGTCAGCTTTCCAACAAGCACCTGCTGATGCTCTGGGACATACATCATGACCTCGTCCTTCTTGACGTAGATCTCTTCGACGTTCGGATCAAGGTAATCCCAGCGGAGCCGGCCAGGCTTTTTAATGTAGACCCGGCCGGATGAGGAAATCGGCGATGCAAAACCTTCTATCTTCGTGCTCTGTTTGAAGTCAGCCTGGAGGTCCCGCGTCTTTTCGTACCGGGCCTGGACTTTCTTGACGACTTCTCTGACTTCCTGGACCGCTTTATCCTCTTTCACCTCATCATCAGCGGCCAAGCCCGGCGAAGAGGTCAAGACCCCACAGACCGCAACCATGACGCTCCAACTCTTCATGCTTGGATCCTGCTGAAGTTGCAGTTCCGCTTGCAAGGGCGGTCTGGTTGATCCCCAACTGCGCGCATTCAATTCTATTGCCTTTTAGGAAGCAGCCAGGTGTCCTTCACTGCGCGCATCGAACGAGCACATTCTGAGCGTGCGCGCTGCACCATTTCTTTTTTCCCCAAGGCATGAAGCCAAATGGACTGAACACTCATGCGCGACCAACGTTAATCATCAAGAGGGACGGCGGGACTACCCTTTTATTGCGCGTGTCCAGCGAGCATAGTTTCATCGTGCGCGCTGCACGAGCACGAAAGGGTGGTCTCGCTGTCCCTCCATCCGAGCTTCTTCATGCCTCCTCCTGCCCAACCGGCCCTCGCCGCACAATCACCTCGCGCCTGCCATCACGGGCCGGGGCGCTGACGAGCCCTTCTTCTTCCATGCGCTCGATCATGCGTGCCGCTCTGGGATACCCCACGCGCAGGCGCCGCTGGATCAAGGAGGCAGAGGCCTGCCCTGAGGACAGCACCAGTTCCTTAGCCTGCTCATAGACCTCATCCCGCTCCTGCTCCTCCGCCGCTTCTTCTTGACGGAATGATTGCAGCTCCTCGCCATCGGAGGGCATCGCCTGTTTCTTGATAAAGTCCACCACCTGGCGCATGTCGTCGTCCGCCACAAAAGATCCGTGCAGACGGGTAATCCGCCCTGTACCTGACGCCAGGTAGAGCATGTCGCCCCGTCCCAGCAAAGCCTCCGCACCATTGACATCCAGCACGACTCTAGAGTCCGTTTGAGATGAGACCTGAAAGGCGATCCGGGCCGGAAAATTGGCCTTGATCAAGCCGGTCAGCACATCTGTAGACGGCCGCTGAGTGGCCAACACTAGATGGATACCGGAGGCCCTGGCCATCTGAGCCAGTCGCGCGATCTTGTCTTCAACTTCCTTCGGCGCCACTGCCATGAGATCGGCCAGTTCATCGATCATCACCACAATATAAGGAAGTGGCTCGGGGGGCGTCTTGGCCGATTCGGCTGGGGCCGCTGGACCATCGTCCGGAACTATGCTTTCGCCTGCAGTCAACCGCGCCTCCTCAGAGAGAAACTGGATCGGCAGCTCCGGCTGCTCCGGAGTGTCCGTTGGAGCTGATAGCGGCATCACACCCTGTGCTTTAGCAACTCGTCGATTATAGGCCTCCACGTTGCGGACTCCCGCCTCAGCCAGCAGCTTGTACCGCCGTTCCATTTCCTGAACGACCCACCCCAGACCGCGGGCCGCAGACTTGGGATTGGTGATCACAGGCCGGAGCAGATGGGGAATCCCGTCATAGACCTGGAATTCCAGCATCTTCGGATCAATCAGCAGCAGCTTGACCTCATCCGGTCTGGCGGAGAACAACATGCTCATCAGCATAGTATTCAGGCTCACGCTCTTGCCGGCCCCGGTGGCGCCGGCCACCAACAGATGCGGCATCGTCTTCAAGTCTGCGGTGACTGCCACACCGAAAATATCTTTGCCGAGCGCGAGGGTCAGTTTAGAACGAGACCGTGAGAAGACTTCGCTGGTCAGTATCTCTTTCAGCGAGACGGTCTCCCGGTATCGGTTCGGCACTTCGATGCCGACCACCGACTTGCCCGGGATCGGCGCCACGATGCGCAGGCTGGTGGCTTTCAACGCAAGCGCGAGGTCACGGTCCAGGTTGACGATCCGCGCGACTTTCACGCCAGGCGCAGGCTCGAACTCATACATCGTGACCACCGGACCAGGGTGCACCTCGGTGATCTTGCCTTCGATGCCGAAACTCAGGAGCGCGCGGAGCAAGACCTCGGATTGAGCCTTAAGTTCCTCGTCGGTCATCCGTTCCAGCGGACCGGAAGGGTCGCTCAGCAGCTCTCGCGGGTCCGGCAAGACATAGCCGGTCGAGACCCGCTTGGACGTGATGAGTTCCGGTTCTTCTTCGAGACGAACAGGCTCCCCACCGGTTCTAGCCGACATTCCAGTGGACGCCGGTTCAGACGGCGTCCCGTTCACAACCATCCCTTCATCGTCTTCAACCGGCACGGAACGATTGATCTTGACTGGCTTGAGCTTCCCTTTTTTGAGCTTCTCGCCCCTGTCAGTCCGTTCCGGCAGAGCTGGTGCGATTGCCGCGGCAGCCTCGGTGAACGACTGCCACCAACCAGGCACACGCCGTCGGAGATCAACCAGCGAGATCGGCGTAGCGAGCAGGAGCGAAACCACGAGCCCAGCTGCAACGATGATATGGGCGCCGGTGCTGGCGAACGCGCTCTTCAGCCCTTCAGCGATCAGGTGTCCGATTAGTCCACCGGCCATCCCGCGGTACACCAGCCCGCTGACCAGCGTCGGGACGGCGGTCACTTCGAGATGCAGCAGGCCGCTTAAAAACAGCAATGACAAGAGGGAGCCGCCCGCACTGCGCACCGTCACGGTCAAGGGGCCCTCGATAAAACACCGCGCTCCCAACATCGCCAGGAGGAAGGGCAGAAGATAAGCTGCGGCACCCACCAACCGGAATAGAACGACCGCAAGAGTGGCCCCTACAGTCCCGATCATGTTCCGTGTCTGTCCGGGTGAAGCAGCAACGGAAGGACCGGACCCGAACAACGGAACATCGCTGGGGGTGAAAGAAACCAGGCTCAGGAGGGTGAGGAGGCTCAGCGTGGTCAGCAGAACGCCGATCACTTCGTACTGGAGACGGGAGAACCGACGGGATGCACTGCGGGCGTCACCGCGCTTTGCCGTGCTGGTTACACCCATGCGCGGGATGGTAACATCCTTAACCGGCAAGGGGCAAGAGGCAACGTTCAGAAGTGATGAGTGCTGAGTGCTGAGTTTTGAGTGGTCAGTCTTGAGTCAGAAACCCAGAACTCAGCACTCATGACTCAACACCCCGATTCAGGCCCTGACCTGTCCCAGCGCATCCGCAAGGCTTGCAAATTCTTCAATGGTCAAAGTCTCCGCCCGCCGTGATGGACTAATCCCAACCTGCGCCAGAGCCTGGGCAACCTGCTCAGAAGAGACACCTTCGTCGCGGAGTGAATTTGAAAGGGTTTTGCGCCGATGGGCAAAGGCTGCCCGCACGACCCTGGCGAACAAGGTTTCGTCGTTTACCTGGACCGGGGGCCTTCGCATCACCAGGGTGACCACAGCCGAGCCCACTTCCGGGCGAGGACGGAAGCAGCTCGTCGAGACCTGGAAGGCCAGCGAGGCCTCCGCCGCATATTGCACCAAGATCGAAAGGATCCCGTAGTCGTTCGTCGCCGGTTTTGCCACCAATCGTCGAGCGACCTCGGTTTGCAGCATCAGGACCATCCGATCAATTCGCTCCCGCGCTTCCAAGAGCGTAAACAGCAGCGGGGTGGAGACATAGTACGGAAGGTTGGCCACCACAACTGTTCCTCTAGGCAGCGTCTCGTAGGGAAACTCCAGCGCATCGCCGAGCCGAAGATCGAGATTGCGACAGTCAGCCAGCACCTCAGCCAGATAAGCCCCCAGCTTTGGGTCGAGCTCAAGCGCGATCACTTGCCGGGCTGCCGTGCAGAGCGGTCTGGTCAAGACTCCCCTCCCCGGTCCGATCTCCAGCACGGTTTCCTCCGGCCGGATTGCAGCCAGTGCGACAATTTTTCGGGTGATGTTCGGGTCAATCAGGAAATGTTGGCCGAGGCGCTTTCGAGGAGGTGGAACAGCAAGGGGCATGGTTGATGGTCAATGGTTCATGGTTAATGGGTTATGGCTGATGAGTAAGGATCTAAATAAGTAATGGAGTAATTACGTAATTCACTACTCATGGGCCATTAGCCATCAGCCATCAACCATTCGCTATCCACCATCAACCATTGTTCCTTTTCTTGACCTCAGCTGCCAGCGACACCAAACAATTTCGGTACACCTCTGCATCATCAGTCAGTTCTTCCAGAAGATCATTGGTAAACGAAGGCCCTGATTGGGTGTCGGCGAACCGCTTGGCCTCGTTGGGCCCCACGTGCTCAGCGATCAACGGGACGGTTCGGATCTTCCACTTGGCCATCCGTTCGGTTGCCGCCACTGTATTAAGATCCTCTGTACCCTGTTTCACAATCGTATCCAGTTCTTTGATTTGCCGCTCAATCATTTCGAGAGCGGACGTCACACGGTCAGACATCCCTTGACTCCTTTCACCAGCCATGGGCCAACCCCTCAGTGGACCTTGCCATGCAGCTTGGCCACAGCCAACCGCGACGCCAGCTTGACGGCTTCGATCAAACTCCCGGGATCCGCCACTCCCTTACCGGCAATGTCGAACGCCGTACCGTGATCAACTGAGGTGCGGATGATCGGGAGTCCCACCGTCAAATTGACGCACTTGCCGAACGCCACGAGTTTGAGTGGAATCAGCCCCTGGTCATGGTACATAGCCACGACCCCGTCATACTCGCCGCGAACCGCTTTGCCAAAGAGGGTATCGGCCGACAGCGGATCGCTGGCTTGTATGCCGGCGGCCCTCGCACGGCGTGCGGCGGGGAGAATGGTCTTGCGTTCTTCATCCCCAAACAAGCCGGCTTCCCCGGCATGAGGATTCAGCGCCGCCACTCCGATCCTTGGCCTGACCACGCCAAACTGATCGCGCAGGGCCCTATCAGCTAACCGGATTGCCTTCCCCACCAGCTCCGGTGTCAGCGCCCCGGAAAGGTTCCGGATTGCCACGTGCGTCGTGACAAACATAATCTTCAGCGGACCACCCAGGATCATCATCCCGACTTCCTTACTGTAGGTGAGGTCCGCCAGTAATTCCGTGTGTCCTGGATAGTGGTACCCAGCGAGGTTGATGGCTTCCTTGTTGATCGGTCCTGTGACGATTCCATGAATGCAGCCCAACTCGGCCAACTCGACGGCCTTCGTAATAAACGCGACGGAAGCCTTGCCTGTGTTCTTCGCTGCCACCCCCATACGGAATCGCCCAATTGGGCGCTCGAGTGGATCAAGAACCGACAGTTCGCCGCGTCCCCCTAACGGCCTGTCATGGCCCTCTACCACGACCACCCGCAAAGGGAGCCCGAGAGACCGGACCGTCTTGTGCATCACCGGCAGGGACCCGATCACGAGCGGACGACAGAGGCGCCCGACCTCCCGACCGGCCAACGCTTTGGCGATCACCTCTGCCCCGATTCCTGCCGGATCACCCATGGTCAGGCCTAACACCGGCCTCTGATCAACTTTCCGCCCGTGAGTCATTTTAGCTATGGCCTTTCTCTCACATCTCAATGGCCCATGAGGAAGTAATTGAGTAACCGGTAATTACGTAATTACTCCATTACTCATTTACATCCTCGCTCATTAACCATCAGCCATTTGCCATAAACCATGTCTGATTCATTAGGCGCCGTACAGATACAGGGTATAGCCGAGGTACAACAAGGCGCCGCTGCCGAGCAGCCAGGGTCGCCAGTGCCCGCCCCAGAGCAGTTGTCCAAGGCTGGCTCCCGCTGCCACTAACGCGAGCCCCATCGTCAACAGGGCCGCGGGAGCCAACACCCACTCCGTCCCGATCAGCCCGACCGAGACCGGGAAGGTGCCCTGAAAGACCATCGCCCCCGTGACATTACCGACCGCCAGCCGGTCCTTCCGCCGGTACAGCCAGAGAAAACTGTTGGACATTTCCGGCAACTCGGTTGCGAGCGGCGCAATCAAGAGCGCTAGCAGCAGCGGCGACACCTCCAGGTCGGCTGCGATCGCCTTGGCCGCCGTCACGAACAGATGGGCCCCGCTCACCAAGCCGACCAGACCGATCAACCCTTGTAGACCAATCAACCCGTATGATGGCATAGCGGAGCGGCGGCCAAAGATCAAGGGATCCAGGCCAGACCCTCCTCCCGGTTCTGGCGGAGCGGAGAGCTTCAGCTTCATATAGTAGAGATAGCTCCCGATCAACAATCCTGCAGTGAGATAATGGGCAGATCGGGAAGCAAGAAACGCGCAGCCCACGGCCAAGCCATAGCCAACCAGAAAAAACTGAAGATCAACCCGCACCTCTCGGTATTCCAACTTGAAGACGGCCGCGCGCTTTCCCATCCTGGCATAGAGCACCAATAGAGCCGCCAGGATCGGCAGCACCAGCGTACTGAGCATGAAGGGCGCGCCAAGGATCGCGCCGAGTCCGACCTCCGTCCGCTCCTGTCCGGTTCCGAAGAAGATCGCGATGATTGGGATCGAAGTTTCCGGGAGCGTGGTCCCTACCGCGGCGAAGATACTGCCCACCGCGCCTTCTGAGACCTTCAACCGCTTACCCAGCCATTCGATTCCATTGGTGAAGAGCGTGCAACCGGCCAGGGTGATCACGACAGAGGCAAGGAACAACGCGACATAGCCCAGGACGGTCACGCAAGGCCTCGCAAAGAAAAAGTATAAAGTAAAAAGGCAAGGGTCTCAGTCATAGATTTAACTGTTACTTTTTCCTTTTACCTTGCGCACGGCGGTAGGCGTGCGCCGCCTCGTCCATAATCTCGCGCACCGGCCGACCGGTTTGCTCGGCAATCCGCTTGCAGTCCCGGTACTCAGGGGTTGCTTTCGTCTGACCTCGTTCGGTCTCGGCCACTTTCACCCGTACTACTCCGTGACGGGTGTGTACCGACTGGATCCGTCTCGGCAGGACCCGCCTGCTCAGCTCATGCATCCTGACTCCCAGCGCGGTGGTCTCGCGCAGCACAACGCCAGCCACCGCCTCAGCTCTCTCGCGCGACACCAGCGCAGCCAACACAATGCCGGGGCGGCCCCGCTTCATGATGACCGGCGTGAGCGTGACATCCAGCGCGCCTGCAGCGAACAGCCGATCCATCACGGTCTCATAGGCCTGGGGATTGAGATCGTCCAGGTTCGTCTCCATCTGAACGACGGTCTCTGTGTCGCCAATGGACGCCGGAAGTGATTCAGCCAGGAACACCCGCAGCACGTTCGGCCATCCGTCCAGGTCAGCAGAGCCAGCTCCATATCCGATGGCGCTGGGACGCATCGGAGGGAGCGGACCATAGTCCTGAGCGAGCGTGCACAGGAGCGCGAGCCCGGTAGGAGTGGTCAGCTCACGCGCGGGGCCGGCACTATACACCGGGACGCCGCGCGCAAGCGCGGTCACCGCCGGCCCGGGGACCGGCAACTGGCCGTGCGCCGAGTTCATCACTCCTGCGCCCAGGTTCACCGACGAGGCGGTGACTCGATTGACGCCCAGGAGATGACACCCCAGCACCGTTCCCATCACATCCACGAGCGAATCTATCACGCCGACTTCGTGAAACTGCACCTTCGATGGGCTGATCCGATGGGCAATCCCTTCTGCCTGTGCCAGCCGATGAAACACGGCGAGGCTTTGGTCTTTCACCGCCGTCGGCACCCGACTTGATGCGATGATCCGTTGGATACGACCGAGTGAGAGAGGGGACCGGAATCCATCCCGAATCACCACGTCCACCTTGGTCGCGTGCAGTCCGGCACGCGTGACCTTTCTGGATCCCAGGGCGTACCCATCAACCGGCATGGCTTTCAGGCCACGGACGAGATCCTTGATTGGGAGGCCGGCATCCACTAGCGCGCCAAGGATCATGTCCCCGCTGATCCCGGAAAAACAGTCAAAATGGAGTTGGATTCCCACCCCTTGCCCTCAACAACGACAAGCACTGACCAGGCGGCGCTCATCTTAACGTAAGCATTGAAGGGATGGCTAGAGGCACGGGGCCAGAGGTAATTGGGACACCTATAGCCTCTAGCCCCTGGCCTAACGTAATTGACAGTCAAAAGCGCGCTATGTTATCCCCCGTATATGCGACGCACCGGTTTGCGCCAGAGCGGGATTGACAGGACACCCCCGCTACCCTGTCTTGGGCCAGCAACCTGCCAAGCCGTCTCAGGTTTCCTGACAGCGATGCTGCTGAGCAGTGCGCTCGTGGGGCTGCTCCCGGCCGAATCAGCGGACGCCAAGCGAAAGCCGGTGCAGCGGCACGAGCCGGACCTGCGGATCGTCGCCGTGACTGCCTCGCCTGAGCCCTACTCACCGGGAACCGGCTCGCTCGACTTGGCTGTTGAGGTCCAACTGCCGAAAGAGCTGAACGGGGCCACGTTGCTAGAGGTGTCCTGGCTGATTAGCTCCCAGTCTAAACGCTCTCTGCGATTTATTTCCAACCGCCAAACAGTCACGGTCCAGCCTGCCTCTGATCCACCACTCACAGCGGAGACGGCTGCCGATTCCTCTCCAGGGCGGATTGTCGTGAAGCTCAACTGGGACGGGACAGACCAAACCAAACAACTTGTGGAATCCGGACGGTATCACTACGAGGTGCGGGCAAAACTCCTGGTGGTCGGAGAGAATGGGCCACGGACCCAGATGGTCTCCTGGCCTAGGCGAGGGACTCTGGAAGTGAAATAAATGCCGTGAGGTGTAAGGCGTTAGGTGTCAGGGGAAGTGAGGAGTGAAAAGTGAGGTTTCAGGAGATCCTAAGCGGTAGTCGAGACCGCGAGTCTCGGTCGATCATCCCCCTTACACCTCACTCCTCACTCCTTACCGCTTTTCTCGCCAAGCATATTGATTCGGTGGGCCAGGCAGCCAGCGCCGAACCCATTATCAATGTTCATCACACCCACGCCAGACGCGCATGAATTGAGCATGGTCAGCAGGGCGGCCAGCCCCCCGAAACTCGAACCGTAGCCCCGGCTGGTAGGCACAGCCACCACTGGCCGATCTACGAGACCGCCCACCACGCTGGGCAACACCCCATCCATCCCTGCCACGACCACCAGCACGCGCGCCTGTAGCAGCCGGTCATGTCGCCCGAGCACGCGGTGAAGACCGGCCACTCCCACGTCGTAGAGCGTCTCGACGCCGCTCCCCATCGTCTCTGCGGTCACCCGCGCTTCCTCGGCGACCGGAATATCGGCCGTCCCGGCCGTGAGGACCAAGATGTCGCCCTTGAGCTCGGGCCTGCGTCGTTGGATCA
>VBOJ01000110.1 GCA_005877775.1 Nitrospirota bacterium
CAAGACTATTTCGTCTGCGACGGCTGCGGGTACATCGGCAAGGGCGAGATGCCGGTGAAGTGCCCGGTCTGCGGCGCCGAAGGGGCTCGATTTAAACAGGTGGATAAGAGCATCTTCGAGGCGGCCGCCAAAGCGGAAGGGGCGATTGAGACGGAGTTGGCCTACGATGACGTCCCGATGCAGTGGACCAAGGACGCCAAAGAAGCCATCCGAGCGGTGCCTGCAGGATTCCAGCGACGGCGCGCCAAAGCCAAGATCGAGAAAACCGCCCGCAAGCTGGGGATGACCACCATTACTCTTGAATACGCTGCGCCGATGATTCAAGAAGCCGCGGCTGAGGACTATACCCCGATCTTTGCCAACAAGGGATCCGGTACGGCTCCTTCGACAGAGACCAAGTTGAACGAAACCGGCGGGAAGGGTTCGAACGGCGGCAACGGAGGTGGCCAGATGTCTGTACCCTCCCCTTATACCTGGACTCCTGAGGCCCAACAGAGACTTGAGCGCGTCCCCGTCGGCTTCATGCGTGATTGCACCAAGGCCCTGATCCAGAAGCACGCCGACAAAATCGGCGCAAGCACCATCACGCTCGAGGTGGCCAACCAAGGCATCGAGCAGGCCAAGGGGACCATGGAAGAGGCCATGAAGTCCGGCAACCTCAAGGACATCATCGAGCGCCTGACCGGAGCCAGCGCTTCGAAGACAGGCTTAGGCTAAGGTTAAGGCTGAGGGCCTCCTTTCTGGTCTAATTGCTCATCCGAGTCATGATTTAACCTTGACCTCAACCTGAACCTCTCTGACGATGGGCAAATCCTTACCGCTTCTCAACTTCTCGCAGCTTGCCGGGACGCTCGACTCCCTCGAACAGCAGGTGAAACAGTTCGTCACGCCTGGTGCCTTCACCGCTCCCAACGACGGCCGGACGGTGGACGACTTCAAGCCCTTTCTGGTCGCCCTGAATCTCACCAAACGGTGCAACCTCAAATGCGCCCATTGTTACCTGGACGCGACCACCAAAGCCGGCGGGGGCTCGGACGAGTTGACGACCGACG
>VBOJ01000253.1 GCA_005877775.1 Nitrospirota bacterium
CATCAGCTATCAGCCATAAGCTGTAAGCTCTTCTCTCCCAGCCATATGCCATACGCTATAAGCTCCTCTCCTCGCCTTGTGATCTACCTCATAGCTTTCAATGAGCAATTTCGCCAGACTGCTGGCCATTTCAGGTCACGATGTGTGACCTGACATGTGAAGTTTCGGCGTGGAACGTCACAGTGAGGAAGAGTCCCGCCACGCCCCATTGACAGTATGTCATATCTGACATACAATACCAAACAAGGCATCCGACCTTCGTGAGTAAGCCCGAGGCGGGTAAACCGATCGTCTGGCTGCGAGGCGAAGTCAAGACGCCGCCCTTTTCCAAGGAAGCCAGAATCGAAGCCGGTTGCTTGCTGAGACTGTTGCAGTGCGGCAAAACCCTGGCGCTTCCGCATTCGCGTCCAATGCCGGATATTGGACCGCGGTGCCATGAACTACGCATCAACGATGTCACCGGGACGTTTCGCATCATGTACAGGACCGATCCTGATGCCATCATCGTGCTGGAGGTCTTCAGAAAAAAGACCCCACTGACGCCGCGGACGGTGATCGACGCATGCGCACGCCGGCTGCGCGACTACGACCGTCTGACCGGCGGTCAGGAAAGGAAGCGATGAAGAAATCCAAGCGAGAGAAGCTCAAGGCGGCCGGATGGGCCGTTGGGTCGGTGCAAGAGTTTTTGGGCCTGTCGGAAGCCGACTCCGCACTCATCGAGATGAAGCTGTCCTTGAGCCGCAGTCTGCGCGAGCGCCGCCAACGGCGCGGGGTCTCGCAAATGGAGCTAGCCAAACGCCTGCACTCCAGCCAGTCCCGCGTCGCCAAAATGGAGGCAGGCGATCCGTCCGTCTCGATGGACCTCTTAGTGAGCTCTCTGCTTGTTCTCGGCGTCAGTCCCGCCGATCTCGCCAAAACCATTCGACGGGGCGAAGGCGGCAGAGGCCGTCACGCCGCCGCGTGAGGACTTATGACAGGACTGGGCGCTAGCAGGGAAACACGCGCCTCCAGTCCCGCGCCTATAGACCTTTCATGCCCCATACGCCATGGGCCCCTTGAAAGACGTGCTCGCCCGGCATAGGCTGGACGATAAATGGGCCCAATGGAAACCCTGAACCCCAAGGTCGCAGAACTATTGGCGGCGAAAGAAGCCCGCCGGCGCAAGCTGGCCGGACTGCCGTTCCCGGCCAAGGTACGGGCCGTGGTGCGCCTCCAGCGGATGGTCGCGCCCGTGTTGCGCGCGCGGGGCAAGCAAGTCCGCGTCTGGACCATCGAGGAGTCGGCTCCCCAGTACTCAGCACCCAGCACTCAGGACTGCGATTAGCCATACGCCATTCGCTCTTCTCAATCCGACGTTTTCCACTCAGCACTCATTACTCAGCACTCAGCATGGTCCGCTTCTGCCTTGCCGTCTCCGCCAGCCATCAGCCATAGGCCATTAGCCATTTACCATTCCCCCCAGCCCTCCTGTGACCTCCCTCATAGCTTTCGGTGAAGAAATTCGTTAGACTGAGAGGAATGGCGGTATCATCTGGAAGGGGGAGAACATGGCGCGCACGATGCAGGCGAAAATCACGAGGCGGACCAAGGAGCGTCTTCACATCGAGGTCACCAAAGAAAACTTCGAGGCGTTCTGTGATTCCGTAGGGCTCTACCGGCCGGAATTTTTGGAGGCGCTGGAGGCCTCGGAGCGGGATCACCGTGCAGAACGGGTGACGAAAAGGAAGTCGCTGCGTGCGTTGATCGACTAGGCGGGCATGATCGAAATTTCGACGACCGCCACGTTCGATCGACTATTTTAGGACCTGCCAAAGCCTATTCAACGAAAAGCGGCCACGCGAACAGACCTCTTGAAAGAGCATCCATTCCATCCGTCTCTCCGGACCGAGAAGCTGCATCCTAAACACATGAAGTCTGGAGTTTTCGGGTTGACCGAGCCTATCGAATCATCTTCAAGTTTATGAGCTCAGGCCACGATGAATTTCGATACATCGGTCATTATCATTCCATCTACGACTACGACCTGTTCAAATAGCGTCTGTCTTTTATCACTAAGCCTAGGAGGGACCATGCGACCGAAACAGAGACCGCCGACGCATCCAGGCGAGATCTTGCTCAAGGAATTTCTGGAGCCGATGGCGATCAGCCAAATGGAATGGGCCAAAGCACTGCGGGTGCCGGTGCAGCGGGTCAACACGTTGATCAACGGCACGCGAGGCGTGACGGCGGAAACAGCCTTGCTACTGGCCGAGCAATTCAAGACCACCCCCGAGTTTTGGATGAACCTCCAAAACGCCTGAGACTTGCATGAGGCTGCGCAAGTACGAAAGTCCGCATCAGCCTGGCAGTAAGACACTGCCGGTGGGCTAAAGAGGATTCAGGAACCCTATCAGGACCAGCGTGCCACTTGACAGGCGGCAGGCAATGCAGTAACTACAATGTAAGCACGTGAGACATGGAGGCGCCTCGTTATGAAAGTCAACGTCGTGCGTATCGGCAACTCCCAAGGCATTCGTATTCCAAAAACCATCTTACAGCAGTGTCAACTCACGGACGCGCTCGAGCTCGAGGTGCAAGGGAACCGCCTTGTACTCCGGTCCGCGTCGCGCCCTCGCGCAGGATGGGAGGACGCCTTCCGCCGGATGCATACGCACAGGGATGACGCCCTTCTCGATCAGGAGTCGTTGCCCGCCACCAAGTGGGATCGGACCGAATGGCAGTGGTAGCCTCACGGTTTGAGGTCTACCTCGTCCGACTCGACCCCACCCGTGGCCACGAAATCCGCAAGACCCGTCCCTGCCTCATCATCTCGCCGGACGAGATGAACCGCCACATCGAGACGGTGATCGTGGCCCCCATGACCACTAAGGGACGGGCCTATCCGACCCGCATCCCGGTCAAGTTTCAAGGAAAAGCCGGACATATCGTGCTCGATCAGATTCGCACGGTGGACAAGGCTCGACTGGTCAAGCGGCTGGGCCGCATTCATCAGGCCACAGCCGACCAGGTACTTGCGCTCCTGGCCGAGATGTTTTCGCCGTAATCATCGGCTGGCGGCGCGCTCCCGGCGATCCGCCATTCGCTCCCCTCCGCCAGCCATCCGCCCGTGACTTTTACCTTTAAACTTGCCGAGCCTATGGCTCGGCCATCCCGCTGGACATCGCCTCCTAAGCTGGCGTAGCATCGCGGCCAGCGTCTCTGGCGCAGAAGACGCTACGGCTCGACTGAGCTCGCCGAAGTCAGACGCTATTGACGCCATCGACGCCCAGAGGGCGCTGTGGAACGACGCGGGCCCCCGCGGTATGAAGTCCACCTACCTGTCGCGTTCAACGGGGATCGAGAAGGGTCAGGCACGGTACAAGACCTCTCGGTCAAAGGTGAAGCATGGTGATTCCCTCTCCCTGTGGCTGTCCCTCCCGCATGACGCGGTGCCGATTCTCATTGAGGGGGCTGAAGTGCGCTGGCCAGAGAAAGAACGGTTTGGCGTGTGCTTCCAGACCCTTCTGCCACATGCGCAGCTTCGACTCACCCACTATCTCAGACGGTAGCGTCATCGCGTCCATCGCGTTTGTAGCGTTGCTAGCGTCTGACTTCGGCGAGCTCAGTCGAGCCGTAGCGCAATAGACGCCGGACGCGATAGACGCAAGAAACGCTATCGACGCGCTTGACGCTTCCAGCCATAGGCCATCAGCCATTTGCTCTTCTCAATCCTCCATCCCTCACTCAGCACTCATTACTCAGCACTCCCCCATTTGCCTTGCCGTCTCCGGCCGGCCATCAGCCAGAGGCCATTAGCCATTTGCCATTCCTCAGCCCCCCTGTGACCTACCTCATAGCTTTCATTCACTGAGGAATTCCGTTAGACTTTGCGGCATTCACTTAGGCCGGTAATGCCCTGTCCGTCATGGAGCAACGCCCCATGCCGACGCCTGAGGACAAAGCCCGCGAGAAGATTGACGAGGCCTGGGAACAGGCTGGCTGGTCGGTCCAGGATCTTAAAGCTGCCAATCTGTCCGTGGGGCGTGGGGTGGCGATCCGAAATTTCCCGCTGAACACGGGGCATGGATTTGCGGACTATTTGCTGTACGTCGATGGTCGGGCCGCCGGTGTCGTAGAGGCCAAGAGGGAAGGTGCCACGCTAACAGGGGTTGAAATCCAAGCGGCCAAGTACAGTCAGGGGCTGCCGCCGCAGTTACCCGCCTATGTCCGACCGCTTCCTTTTCTCTACCAGAGCACCGGAATCGAAACACGCTTCACCAGCGGACTAGATCCTGATCCGCGTAGCCGACCGACCTTTTCCTT
>VBOJ01000093.1 GCA_005877775.1 Nitrospirota bacterium
CAAATTCCAAGATGTAAGGCTCCAAAGCGTACCGCGCTTTCGCGTGCGCTTCGTAACCGGCCCGGTCGGTTCCGGTGAGGTACAGCGCCTCGCCGCAGGCGGCTCTTTCCCAGAACTCGCGGACGCGCACTTTCTGGGCGTCCATGGAGTCCTGGGATTCGGGAGCTCGAGGGATCAGGTTCATTGGGACGCGATGCTCCCAAGAAATGAATGTGGACGGTTCCCGTCGCCTAGTTTCTCTGCCGCCCAACGCATGATGCAATAAAGGTAAGGGTTTCGGCGGCGCAGTGCTTCCACGAGTATTGCATGGCTCTCTTGAACGCTCGCTCTGCATAACGAAGCCGCATCCCGTGGTCCTCGATCATCAAGCGCATCGCCTCGGTGATTCCGTGCACGTCCTCCGGGTCGCACAAGATGCCCGCGTCTCCGAGAACCTCCGGCATGACACCACGATTCGAGCACACGATCGGTAAGCCGGATGCCATGGCCTCTAGGAGGATGTTCGACATGGTTTCGCAGCTCGACGCGAAGACGAAGCCATCGGCGCGTTGGTAAGACTTGGGCAGATCGTCGTACGGGACTGCCCCCCGATAATGAACGAACTCGCCCCTTGGATCAACGCGTGCGACCACCCTCTTAACGCGGCTGAGGAACGGTCCGTACGCGGGACCGATCAGCTCCAGCGACGCACGGATCCCAGCAGCTCTTAAACAAGCTACGGCCTCAACCACCTTGTCCTGGTGCTTGTAGACATCAACTATCGACACATAACACCAGTGGAATGACCGGTCCCGAGCGGGCGGCGCGCTTCCTTGGTTTCCGGCGGCAGGTTCGCGGAAGAACCGAGCCGCAATCCCATGAGGAATGACTACCTTCGCTCCCTCAAGAGGGCCCGTCTGTGCTTCCACTGTCTGTTGAGCGGTCTGGGTAAGGAAGATGACTCCCGCAGCCCTTCGGAAGGTGGAAGCCTGCAAACGCGAAAGGACTTCTAGCCGAAGGCGCACCCATGAGATTCCATAACGACGACGCTCACCTCGATCGAAGGGTAGAAGATTCTGGCATACGGTGACAAAGGGTTGAAAGTCTCCGAGATAGGTACCTCCAGGAACAAACAAAACATCGCAGGCGTCTCGAGCCGCTCGGTCGAGTCTCGTGCGTTGCCAAGCGAGACGGCTGAAAACCCCGCGCTCGCACGCATCCACGTGCACCGCCCGCAGCCACGCTGGTTTCTGCAACCGACTGAGAGTCTCAGCGCCGCCCCAAACCACTACCTCCGAAAAGCCGTGGTCAACCGGGTGCGCCGATGCCAATAGCTCGGCCAAGTGGGTGACACCACCGCCGGCACGCAGATTTGAGGCATCGATCCCAAGTCGAAGGGGACGGGATACGCTCCTGCTGGAGCCCATCGAGATAATTCCTCGGTTGTTCGCAGCGATTGGTTGGACCTGCGGATTCACGTCCGGATCTTGATGTCACCAGGGTGGCGAAACTTCGCTACGGCTCCCTGATATAAACTGACCCAGCGTGGTCCCAACGTGTCCATGGTGTGGTTGCTTAGTACTAGGCGTCGAGCCGACTGACCCAAGCGTCGTTGCAAGCTTTCGTCGATCAACAAATGGCTGATTGACTCGACGAAGTCACTTGGGTTCCGGCAGATGAAACAGTTCCCTCCGTCTTGGACCCTGGTTCCCTGGAAGGCGTCGGGCGATCCCACGACCGCTTTACCCAAGGACATCGCCTGAAGGACCCTGTGCTTGGGCCCGGCACCGCCCTTCTCAGGAAACACGACGACGTTTGCGGAAGCAATGGCTTGCACGTAGTCTTGCACCCACGGGATCACCGTGACACCGGGAATCCCCTCCAGGCGGCGGCGCAGGCCTGGATCGGCGCTTCGGCCCAGTATCGTAAACCTGACGTTGGGGACGGCCGCCAAGATACCGGGGTAGCTGAGGTTTATGAACTCAAGCAGCCCGGACGCGATGCCGGGGATCGCCAAGGACCCAGTGAACAGGAGTTCGGGAGCCCTCCCTTCCTGCTCGGGAGCCGTCCTTGGTTCGAAGGCAAGGAACTGTCGATCGACGGCATTCGCAATGACCTCCACGTCGATGCCCTTACATAGGGCAACGAGGTATTCTGCCTCGATCTGCGACACCACGTGGATCTTTGTAAAGCGCGGGTACACGCTTTGCTCGAATCGGGCCAGCAGCCCGGCTGACACCAACCTTGCCATCCGCGTGACAGGTTGCCGGTACTCCTCGGCCTCGCGCAGGTAGCGCAGGGAAGTCGCATCGTTCGGCGAATGCACTGACGCGGTGCTTGTCCCCAGGTGCACGTACTGGGCCATGTTCACGACGTCATAATGGACCACATCGTAAGATCCGTGCCGCAGAGCCTCCCGTAGCATGCGGGCAAAACCCCGACTTTCATATCTTGCGGTCGAGGGAGGCAGCAAGCGGAGGGTTGTGCGGCGCACCGTTGACAGCAATAGGGGAAAACCCGATCGCACCGCTAGAACGTCCAGCACCGTGATCCCTGGTATTCTGCTGGTCAAGTCGACTGCTCTTTCCCGCGCACCTGGGTCCCCGAATGCG
This sequence comes from Nitrospirota bacterium, assembly GCA_005877775.1. Lineage (GTDB taxonomy): Bacteria > Nitrospirota > Nitrospiria > Nitrospirales > Nitrospiraceae > NS-7. Next base: position 2,592 of record VBOJ01000093.1, read on the forward strand.
AGAACGTGGCACTCGTGATTTCGTGCCATATACTCAATGACATTGTAAACCTTGAGACGAATGCCATCGGATGGTGGGAAGGGCACGTCCTGCACCAAGTAGAGGAGCTTCATGACCGGAGGTGTCAGCAGGGCCTTCCTCAAGGGTGAAGCAGATCAGGAGCGCCAAGATGGTTGGTAGCTTTTTCTGGCGCAAGGGATCTTGCGGCCGGAGATAGGCGACAGCCTAGGCAACCAGCCGAACGCGAGATATCGTTGGGTGCCTTGGCCTCCATAGCACTGATCTTGGCTCTGAGGACCTACATGCATATCAAATACATCAGCAGGTGTCGTGTGTGCGGTTCTTCCGCGTTGACGCCCGTCATTGACCTTGGACCGCAGTACCTCCAGGGAGCGTTCATTAAAGCTGGCAGAAAGCCGCCACCGCTTCGGAAGATTCCGACCGCCGTCGTTCGGTGCGACCCAACTCGCGACCAAAACGCTTGTGGTTTGGTCCAGATGTCGTGCTCAGTGCCGCCGGAGATTCTCTATTCCGTGTACTGGTATCGGTCAGGGACAAATCGGACCATGCGTGAGCACCTCAGGGCGATAGCATGCGAAGCAGCGGAATTGCTAGGGAAGCAGACCGCTCGCGTATTGGATATCGGGTGCAACGATGGTACGCTGCTCCGCAGCTATTCCGCGGACTATGAGAAGTTCGGCATAGATCCTTCAGACATCGTGGAGGCGATCACTGACGGCATTACGGTCGTTCGCGATCGGTTCCCGTCCGCGCGCCTCACGACTGCGGTGGAGGGAAGGAGGTTCGAGATCATCACGTCTATTGCGATGTTCTATGATCTCGAGGATCCGATCGCATTTGTGCGTGAGGTCAAGAACCATCTTGCCCCCGATGGCCTGTGGATCTTCGAGATGGCGTATCTGCCCTCGACACTTCTGCTCAACTCCTACGACACCATCTGTCACGAGCACTTGGAGTACTACAGCCTGGCGGTTTTGGAACACATCACCAGCCAGGCTGGCATGAAAATCTTCCGAGCGTCCCTCAATGATATCAACGGCGGCAGCATTCGCTGCTATGCGACGCACGGTGATGTGTTCCGTTACGATCAGAGCTCTTGGCTTGAGGAGCTGCGTCAGGTACGCCTCAACGAATTCGAGCTCGGTCTCGAGGCGAACGCGCCGTACGACTCCTTCCGCGTTAGGGTCAGTGCCAACATTGAGAAGCTTACGACGGTGCTCAAGACGCTGCGACAAGCGGGGAAGAGACTGCATATCTATGGTGCTTCCACGAAGGGCAACACCATCCTGCAAGCGTGCGGCCTGGATCGTTCGACCCTGGAGTGCGCGGCGGACCGGAACCCGGAAAAACACGGTGCCCACATCATTGGATCAGAGATTCCCATAGTGAGTGAAGAGGAGTCCCGCTCTATGAACCCGGATTACTATCTGGTTCTCCCCTGGCACTTTAAGGCCGAGTTCCTGCAACGGGAGCAAGAAACACTGAAGCGCGGGGTGGGAATGATTTTTCCGCTCCCAGACGTTGACATTGTAACCTGGTCCAACTTGCCCTCACAGAAGTAATCCTCGCGACATGCCGCGCCTCGGCCGTAAATGAAGAGGGCCCTCATTACCGGCATCACCGGACAGGACGGATCGTATCTCGCGGAACTCCTCTTAGAAAAGGGCTACCAGGTCCATGGCATCGTGCGCACGCTCGCCATGGCAGATCCCGATCATCGCCTGTGGAGAATTCGTCACCTGCTCGGAGACCTGGTGCTCCATGTCGCTTCGCTCGAGGACTTCGCAAGCGTATCTCGCGTCCTGTCGCAGGTCCTGCCACACGAGTGCTACCACTTGGCAGCGCTCAGCTACGTTGGTCATTCGCTGGAAGACGACCTTCAGACCCTGAGAGACATTCGCTCGACCAACTGGATCCTGAGAGCGCTGAGAGAGCACTGCTCCGACTGCAGGTTTTACTTCGCGGCTTCGAGCGAAGTGTTTGGGCGTGCCGAAGAGAGTCCGCAAACGGAGCGGACTCCGTTTCATCCAAGGTCCTCCTATGGCACGTCGAAGGCGGCTGGCTTCGATCTAACGAGAATATATCGCGAGACTCATGGATTGTATGCCGTGAGCGGCATTGCGTACAATCACGAATCGCCTCGTCGCGGCTTCGAATTCGTCACTCGAAAGATCACGAGCCAAGTAGCCAGAATCAGGTGTGGTCGTGCCAAGGATCTGATTCTTGGGAACCTCGATGTCTACCGAGACTGGGGACACGCCAGAGATTTTGTGCGCGCCATGTGGTTGATGGTGCAGGCAGATCGCCCTGACGACTTCGTGATCGCGACGGGTCGTGCGTCCAGTGTGCGTGATTTTTGCCGCCTTGCTTTCGCTCATGCCGGCCTCGAGTACGAGCAGTATGTGAAGAGTGATGCCACCCAGTACCGTCCAGCGGATGACAGTCTGCTTGTGGGTGACTCGACGAGGGCGCGCACGCTACTGGCGTGGAAGCCCATCGTCAACTTGGAGCAAGTCATCCAGGAGATGGTCGAGTCCGATTTGAGCCTGGAGCAGTCAAAGAATGTGTAACAGGTTGGTTATTGGCCCTTGCGGACTCCTTCGATGTCGAAGTCTACCATCATTCGCACGAGCTCCTTGAAGGTCACGTTCGGGCTCCAGCCGAACTGCCGACGTGCTTTAGATGCGTCCCCGACCAGTTCGTCAACTTCCGTAGGTCGAAAGTACTTCTGGTCGATCTCTACATAGTCTCTCCAGGCCAACCCTCTTGAGGAAAACGCTTCGTCTAGAAACTCTCTGACAGAGTGTGACTCCCCGGTAGCCAAGACGTAGTCATCAGGTCTTGGTTGCTGCAGCATAAGCCACATCCCCACCACGTAATCACCTGCGTATCCCCAGTCGCGCCTGGCATCCAGATTGCCCAAGTAGAGCTTCCGTTGTCGGCCGGCTAAGATATCGGCGACGGCTCGGGTGATCTTCCGAGTGACGAACGTCTCTCCCCTGCGTGGCGACTCGTGGTTGAACAGTATCCCGTTACAGGCGAAGAGGTCGTAGGCGTCGCGGTAGTTCGCCGTCGCATAAAAAGCGAGCGCCTTCGCGCACGCGTAGGGGCTGCGCGGGTTAAACGGCGTCGTCTCAGTCTGGGGGGTCTCTCGCGCCAGACCGAAGAGCTCACTGCTCGAAGCCTGATAAAACTTCGTCTTGACTCCCGCCTCACGGATGGCTTCAAGAAGTCGAACTGTGCCGAGTCCCGTGACATCGACGGTGTATTCGGGAATATCAAAACTTGTCCGCACGTGGCTCTGCGCACCCAAGTTATAGACCTCGTCAGGGCGTACCGTCTTAATGATCTGATTCAACGAGCTGGAGTCGCTGAGGTCTCCGTAGACCAAGCGCAGCCGGACGTCCGGATCGTGCGGATCGCGGTAGATGTGGTCTAGACGCGACGTCGTAAACGTGCTCGCGCGCCGGATCATTCCATACACTTCGTACCCCTTCGACAACAACAGCTCGGCCAGGTAGGAACCGTCTTGACCGGTGATTCCGGTGATCAGAGCTCTTGTCACTGTAGTGCGGCGGAGTCGGCGGCTCTGTGGTGGCGCCTCTCGCCAAGTCGTGTCACCAGTTCACAAACGATCACTGACATGACGCAGCTGAGAGTCGGCAAGTACAAACGATCCAGCACTCCGTCTACCGATACGGACAGAATACAGGTGGCGACTAGTGCTTGATCCACATGGAGGCAGCGCAACCTCAGGATTCGCAGCTGGCGCCACATCATCCAAACCGCCACTGTCAGGCCGAACACTCCCGCGATCACCAAGAGGTTCCCTCCCACTAGGTAAAACCACCCGAGCAAGGAAGGAGCGCTGCTGTGGACAGCTTCGGCCGGGTACCCCATCACCTCGGTGGTGAAAAAGCTCGTTACGGACGTCGCACTTAGCGGGCCGAGCGGCCTGAGGCTGGCTCCGACAGCCGGCATCAGGCTGACCGCACCGGTTATCCTGAAGACGACGGTCCGCAAGGCGTCAAGAACGACGCCACTGATCGTCAGGTCAGACGAGTTGAACGCATCGAGGCCTTGGCGGAGAGAGACGGCAATGGACGGATCCTCCGCGGCCCGGCTCAGCCGGTACAGCGTCATGACAGGCCAAAGCGCAACGATGCCGCCGCCTATTGCAATAAATGACCAGACTCGGCGCCTCGTCATTCGCCCCGTCAGGACGAAGAGCAGGCCGATCGGGAGAAACAGCGCTGCAAGGGACCCGCGACTAGCCCTCAGCATCATGTCGGTGACGCCATAGATGCATGCCCCTGCAAACGTCGCAATCAGGTAGGGTCTGCTTCTCAGTTGATCTGCGCACCACAACATCACCAGGATCAAGCCGGGGATCGTCGCGAGGCGACCGTAGTAAACGAGGCCGGCGAGATGAAACGGCAGCGAGGTAGCCTCCGAACCCATCACCGCAATGTGGCCGGCGTACATTGCGTAGCTCGTGGCCGGGACGATGACCAGGAGTATTAAAAGAGTAGTTCGGAACACCTTTTGGTGGTTGATGCCTCCATCCGCGTCCGCCGCATCACGGCAATTGCGGTCCAAACTGGCCAATAGGAGCGACGCCGTAAGACAGAACGATGTGAATCCCAGCGTTGTGGTAGCGAAAGCGCCTAACAGTACTTCCGGGGCTTCGCTCATCCATTCTAGGTCTGGGAGCCACCATCCATGCAGAGCTGCGGGGTCCACCCCGATCCAATACAACTGCCCGTAGTGCGTAAGGAACAGCAGCAGCAATGCCCAGAAGGGGAGAGTGAGTTGCAAGCGTCGTCCGAGCTGTGACAACAGCACGCCGCACCCAAGGAACGAGGCGACGGTTAGCGCCAGGTACTCAGAGGAAGAGCCGGTAAGGCGTCCTGCAGTCATCAGGTACCCTACTGGGAAGAGCACCAAAAGCACCCAGCGGCTGTCGAACACCATCAAGGCACCGGCGCTCCACCGTAGATGTCCGCCATGCACTGATGTTCCCAAGACTTTCCTCCATGCGTGCCGCCCGTGCTGACTGCTCAAGCCGCAGGCTAGCCGCCTGAACCGAGAATGGACGCAAGAACCGTCCTATCGCGGTGATCAAGTGCATGTTTCCATGTCGCGAGCGTGAACGCGAGGAGGCACCCAACGAGCGCCATGATTCTCAATGCAAGGTTATCACTCAACGCCGCGGCACAGGATAGCCCAGCCAAGAGGGCGCCGACGATAAGAAGGGCAGAGCCTAGAGAGTGATCACGGAGGGTGTGTCTCGACAGGCGCCCTACGCGATAGGCTGCCCAGAAATGGAACAGGCCATCGGCCGATCCGCGCACGGCCCAGGCTGCAGCGGCCCCGGTGATCCCGTAGCGGTGCACCAGCACCCAAGCCAGACCCAAGTACGGCAGGACGTGCGCCATATGAAACTTGCTGGTTACATCGGGACGTCCGTCCGCCTGAAGCAAGCTCCAAGGCACGTAGCCAAGGGAGTGAACCAGAATTCCAATCGCGAGGATCTGGAGAACCAGAGTGCTGTGAGCTGCGTAGTCCGCCCCTAGCCACACCGTCAGAATCTCGTGCGCCAGCATTACGATCACCATGACCAGCGGCGCCATCGCCAGCACTACGTACTTCACTCCCAAGGCGAAGAGCCGCTCGACGGAAGCTCGATCGAATGTTCCAACGACACTGAACGCGGGAAGTAACGTTGTCGCAGCGCTGGTGGGAAGGATCCACAGCTTCGTGACGGCCTCATACGGTGCTGCATAGTACGCCACGGCCGCCATTGACAGCACCGATCCTATCAAAAAGCGATCGAAGTATATCAGGATGGGACCGATGGTGTTCGAGACGGATACCCATCCTCCAAAGCCGACTAGTGCACGCAGCTCTCGACCGTGGATCGCAAACCCGCTTCTTAGGGAAGGCACCAGTCTCAAACACAGGAGCAAGTACGCGACACCCGCACCGACCCTTGAGAGGAGCATGAAGAACACGTCTAGTGGGAGGCTCCAAGCCAGCGGCACTCCTACAGCCGGGATGATGAAGGTCAATGAGGTGGACGGGATCTTTACCGCGTTGACGAGTCCGAACCGCTGATCGCCCTCGAGGACTCCGCGAAGACCCGCTGAGGCGACCACGACGGGGACTGAGCAGGCCATCAGGAGAAGAGTGATCCGGGCTTCGTGACGTAGGGCGACTGGGACTTTGAGCAGGTGCTCAACTAGCAATGGGGTTGAAGCAGCCAATATCGTGCCACCCAAGAGTCCAAGGATGATGTGAAAAGCCATGGAGCTCCATATCAATCCGCGCAGACGCTGCTGCTCTCCTTTCCCGATGGCTTCGGCGACGAACTTGGTTGTAGCCCGGGACAGTCCGAACTCGAATAGACTGAAATACCCCAAGACCACCCACGACAGAGACAGGATTCCGAATCGTTCGGGGCCGAGGCCGCGTACCGTGAATGGCAGTGCAAGAAAACCGACCACGAGAGGCGCTGCCTGCCCGATCACATTGAGCACTGTGTTCCGGGCCACAGAACGGCCACGAGCTCCTCGCCGTTCCGTCGTCAATGATCGACCTCGCGGGTATTCCGTTGGATTGCAACCTCGCAATCGTTCAAAAAGTGCTGATGGAAGAGATGCTGCAGACATCGTTTAGGGCCGACGAGCGTGACTAACGCCGCGGAAGTTGCTTCGGAATCCGGGCGGCGCGGACTTTCATGGCCTCCTTCGCAAGCCGGCGGCCTCCGCGATTTCTTGGCGCACGCGGGTGACGAGTCCCTTGAATTCCTGGTATTCTTCTCCATCCTCGATGCGCGCACGTTCGACGTAGCGTCCCCCCAGTGCCAGCAAGACACTCGCAATGCTTCCCAGAACGGCACCGGCAAACATCAGGTAACCTCGGTTGGGGCGGGACCTGCGCGAGGGCGGTATGGCACGGTCCAATATCGTGATAACGGGGGTGTCGTTGACCTCTTCGATGCGCGCAGTCTCATACTCGCGCCGCAGCGTGAGGTACACCTCTTGCCTGATCTCTACCTGACGGTGCAGACGCCCTTGTTCGGAAATGAGTTGCGGAGCTTGCTGCCAGGTACGGTTGCGCTCGTAAAAGGCACGGAGATTCTCTTCGGCGTCGTGTAGTTCATGCTCACCATCAACTATCCGCTGCTCGACGAATTTCCGCCGCTCACGCGCTTGCGATTGGCGAGTTTTGGTGTTGAAGTCGTTGAGGTATGCGACAATACGGTTGGCGATCGCCGCGGCGAGGGTTGGATACCGAGAATCGACACTCACCTTTACGATGTGTGTCTGGTTGTCCACCTTGACGGACACGAGCTTGTCGAGCGCTCTGACTCCGTTCTGGACGCTATCGTTCTGGTCGCGTCCCTTCACTCCGAGCAGGCTGATCAAGGCTACAGAATCGGCTGAACCTAGGCTTCCCTGACGGGCGTCTGTGTAGGAGCTGAGGAGCAGTCGCTCCAATAACTCGCGGCTCTTTACCAGTTCGGCGTAGAAGCGTGGGGATTGGCTTGCCTCTCCGCCGATGGATATCCCGAACTGACCAGCGATACCTGCCAGTCCTGACGGTAGACGGCTGTCCGGCCGCTGCTCGGGCACGAAGGTCACAGTCGCCGTGTAGATATCGGGAACGAGAAAGGAGCCGGCCAGGGCAGTGGACGCCGCGATAACTGGCACGCCGATGACGAGGCGCCAGCGACTAAGGAGGACACTCAGGAGTCCGAGGATGCCAGGCTCGTCAGTGCGAGAGCGTGGAGGCTCCGGGCCGTGGGGGAGAGCGGAAGAAGGCCGTTGCACCTACACTCCCGCAGCTGCGCGGCATGCTCTCACCGGTTGCTAGCCATCACGAGAGGTGCTAATCAATGGCACGGTCCTGATCCTCCCTTGCCTTTCCGAAGTGTAAAAACGATTACGGAACGAAAGGTAGAGAATGTCTTGAACCTGTTCACAGTCCGCTCGTAGAGAAACCCCCCGAGATATGTGAGCGCAGAGAACCTCAAATACTCTGGCCTCCCCTCCCACAAGTCGATGTGCTCTACCTCAAAACCGCTGGACATAGCGCACTCTGCGATTCTCTGGGGGGAATTGCATTTGTACGCGGTTGCAAACGTGTCCTTCCTGCGCCTCCCCCGCTTCTCATTGACGAATTCGTGGAACCGATGCGGAGTCAGGCGGGCGAGGGTTCCGACGTAATGCCGAATGTTTGGAGTCTTTCCGACAAACACACCGCCTGGTTTAAGCACTCTATATAGTTCCCGGAAGCAACCCTCCGGCTGCTGAACGTGCTCCAAGACGTTGTTGGCAAGGACAAGATCAAAGGTGTCGTCCTGGTAGGGAATAGTTCCGTCAGGTTGAAGCAGCGTCCGTGACTCATCAAGAAACGGATTCTCCTGCACGGCAGGGTCCGTGTCTACGCCGGCCACGAACCTTGCACACCCTTTGAAATTCATTTCCTGAAGGGCTCCTCTGCCCGCCCCAAAGTCTAGGATCGAACAGGTTCTATCGAGTCGTTGGAGTACGTACTGCCTGAACCGCTTGTTGTCCCAGTCATCGGCATACTCGGGGTACAGTCTCGCGTCCATCCACCTCGTCAGCCGGGACACAATTGAACTTCCCTCAACCCCGTCGTGGGAGCACGCACACGCTCAGCACGTCGACGCCGCCCCAGCACTCACCGCTTCGCCACCACAATAATCGTCACTAAACTCGCCATCATCTGCGCTACGGTGGCCAAAACGGGAAGAATGTCCGTTCGCGGCCCCTGCAACTTCATCGGCACGAACACCTCCGACCCGGGCTCCGGCTTGGGGTCGTTGCGGATGAACAGCGCATGCACCCGCGTCCGCACCCGCCCGTTGGCGTAGCGGACGCTCACGGTGCCCTTGTCTGCGTTGGGCGCGAAGCCGCCGGCCGAGTTGAGGTAGTAATCGAGCCCGGCGCCCTTCCGCCACAGCACGCTCCCCGGCGAGTTGACCGCTCCGATCACCTTGACGCTCGGTAGGAACTCCGGGATCACGATCGAGTCGTCGGGCTGCAGCACCACGTTGTCTCGCGCTCCGGAATCGGCCAACGCGCGCGCCAGGTCGATGTCCAACCGGCCCGCGGTTCCGGTCGCCCGATAGAACCGGATGCCCTGGGCGTACGCCCGCGGCGTCAGGCCCCCGGCCCGCGTGATCAGCTCGGCCAGGCGATCGCCCTTGGTGCGCAGCGAGTAGGTCCCGGGATACCGCACCTCGCCCAGCAACACGACCGTCCGCTGGAAGTTGAAATCCGGCTGTTGGAAGATCAGCACGTTGTCATAGGGCTCGAGCGCCACCTCGGGCGTGCCCTTGCCGGGGAAGGCAAGC
>VBOJ01000254.1 GCA_005877775.1 Nitrospirota bacterium
GCTCACGATCAGTTGCAAAGAAGGCGAGATCCGGCGGGAGCATCTACCGGCCTATCTCCGGGCGCTGGATGAGACTGGGCAGAAGGACAGACCGTCGCTGCTCTCTTTCGGCCTTTCGGTCGAGGAACTCGAAAAAGCGATGCTTCAAGAGGCCTTGCACAAAACAGGCGGAAACGTATCGGAAGCAAGTCGGCTGCTGAAAATCACCAGGAACACCCTCCGCTATCGAATGGCGAAGTACCACCTCCAGTAAGTCCATGAAGGTTGAGGTTAAGGTTGAGGCTCAGTTTGCAGGAGTTCGACGTTCGAGGTCCTCGCAACTTCAAATATCAATATCGCACCGCGTGAATTGTTTTCCCACTCAACCTTAGCCTGAACCTTAACCTTGCCGAGAGGCCGATGGAACAGCCACGGACTGGCGGCCTGCAAAAGAAATTCTTCATCGCGCTGCTGATCGTCGGGATCCTGCCCGGCGTGGCGGCTCTTTTCGCAACCTACCTCTATAGTACGCACAGCCTCAAACACTCCATCGGCAGCAGTTTCCAGGAAATTGCGCGGTCCACCGCGATCCGGATCGCGGCGGCCGTGGACACGGAGATCGATCATGCCGTTCAGTTGGCCTCGATCCCCTTGGTCATCCGGCAGGCGGTCGAGATCGCAAACCGACGCTACGCTGGCAGAAGCGAGGCGGAAGTGCGTCGGTTGCTGGCGGCCAAACAGGTTGCCTGGTCCAAGGAGCAACGGGACGGGACGGCATCTCCAATGACACCGACGGCCGCCTACCTCAAGGACTGGGCCAGTACGACCGGTTCCTATGTGCGGGTGATGATCACGGACAGCCGAGGGGCTCTCGTGGCCTCCACCTATCCGGATGCCCCCTATCTGAATGCCAATCAGGAATGGTGGCAGGAGGCGATGGAGGAAGACCTCGGCACTGCCTATGTCAGCTCACTCCGGCTTGACCCCCCACGCAACGAATATGTGTTTGATGTGGCGGTGGCGATTCCCAGCAAGGATCGTGATGAGCCGATCGGCGCAGTCGGGCTCGTCATCCGACGCACGGTGCTGATGGACACGATCTTTCCGATTCGGGTTGGGAAGACCGGGCACGGCATGTTGCTCGATACGGAAGGGACGCCACTGATCTGCCCTGTGCTCCCGCCAACGGCGCACCTGATCCACGATGCCCTGCTCAACCAACTGGCGCACAATGAACCCCTGTGGCTGGTGGCAGATGACGACGCGCATGGCGGGCACAATTCCATCGTCGGCGCTGCCCCGGTCCGGTTCTCCCACAATCTCAGCACATCGAGTCTGGGCGGCGAGCGCTGGTTCGCCTTCGTCCGACAACAACCGGAAGAGACCTACGCGCCGATCTATTCGCTGCTGTTCACGGTGGGACTGATCGGATTTGGGCTGGTGGTGGTGCTGGCCTCGATGGGCTTCGTGGTCGGCCGGAGGATCGTAAGCCCGATCCTGGCACTCAGGCGAGAAGCGGAGGCGCTCCAGCGCGATGTGGCGTCGCTGCCGGAGTCTGCCTCGTCGCGCCATGCTGAGACGAGCCCGGCGTCGGCGCAGTTCCACACCGGCGACGAAATCGAGGACCTGGCGCACACCTTCCATGCGATGCGCAGTGCCCTGGAGGACAGTTTGCGCACCGTGAAGTCGCAACAGGCCGAGTTGATCCGTCGTGAGAAGCTGGCGTCGGTGGGTCAACTGCTGGCGGCGCTGGCGCATGACCTCAGGAACCCCCTGGGCGTGATCCGAAGCTCCGCCCAACTGGTGCTCGAAGCGCATCAGGCCGACGCGGTGAAAAAGGAGGTGGCGCGGTACATCATTGACGAAGTGGACCGGCTCACCCATCGGATCAATGACTTTCTCCGCTACGCGCGCCAGAAGCCACCCGAACCCAAGCGCATCCAGTCCGAGGCTATCGCGCAGTCGGCCTTGTGGCAGTGGAAAGCGCAAGGTGGGCACGAACGGGTCAAGGTGGAGACCCTGTTCGGCGAGAACCTCCCGGCTTTGCACGTCGATCCGGAACAAGTGAAGGAGGCGATGGTGAACCTGCTGATCAATGCCCGGGAGGCCATGCCGGATGGCGGTCTGCTCACCGTGACGACGAGAGCTCAGGCAGATGGCCGCGTCGAGATCGAAGTGGCCGACACCGGCTGCGGGATTCCCCAGGCCAATCTGGACCGGATCTTTGAGCCGTTCTTCACGACCAAGGAATATGGGACCGGCCTGGGGTTGACGAATGTGAAACGGCTCGTCGAGGACAACGGCGGTGTTCTGGAGGTGAACAGCGAGGAAGGAAACGGCAGCCAGTTCGTCATGCGGTTCCCTCCGGCCGATAAGAGCTGAGGGGTGAGGCGTAAAGGGTAAGGGGGTTTCGTTTCACGCCTTACCCCTTACACCTCACGGTTTGCGACCCTTGAGGTTCCGGACCGGCGCGGGCTAAGATAGACACTGGTTCGCGGAGCTGGAAGCGAAACAACTGAGTAATTGGCGTTGGTAGTTAAACGACTTGTGCTAGTTGCCCACATATGACAGGGCCAGTCTGTCATCACTCATTACTCATCACTCATCACCTCTGGGAGTAAGCAGTGTTCTGGGAATCACGACAGGGTCGGGACAAGCATCAGCGTCAGTGCTCTTTTTGCGGGAAGCGAGAAGGCGTTGTGAAAAGTCTGCTCGAAAGCCCCGCGCCTTACCACTGCCACAGCTGCCACGCCGGCTCCAACCTGCTCATCTGCAACGAATGCGTTCAGCTCTGCTCAACGTTCCTGGCTCAGCAGGCCACGGTGCCGGCATCGGACAACCCCCCGAACATCAAGGTCCTCAAGCCGACCGAGATCAAGATGCTCCTAGACCAATATGTCATCGGACAGGACCGAGCCAAGAAGGTCCTCTCGGTGGCGGTCCACAACCATTACAAGCGGTTGCTGAGTCGAACTCGCCTCAAAGAAGTCGAGCTGCAGAAGGGCAACATCATGATGATCGGGTCAACCGGCACCGGCAAGACCCTCCTCTCGCAGACTCTCGCCAAGATCCTGCACGTTCCCTTCGCGATCGCTGATGCCACTACCCTGACCGAGGCCGGCTACGTCGGGGAAGACGTCGAGAACGTCGTGCTGAAACTGCTCCAAACCTCAGATTTCGACGTCAAGCGGGCGGAGACCGGGATTATTTACATTGACGAGATCGACAAGATCAGCCGCAAGTCCGAGAGCGCCTCGATCACCCGCGATGTGTCGGGCGAGGGAGTCCAGCAGGCTCTGCTCAAGCTGGTCGAAGGCACGATCTGCAACGTGCCTCCCAAAGGCGGCCGCAAGCACCCGGAGCAGGAAT
>VBOJ01000094.1 GCA_005877775.1 Nitrospirota bacterium
CGTGGTCATGACCGTGCTGAACAATGGGCTGAGCGGAGGAGTGGATCTCCTCTTCGACAAGGAAAATGGCTTTCTGGAACGGCTCATGTCCACACCCATCCACCGGACCTCCGTGATTCTCAGCCGCTTTCTTTTTGTCACGACGATCACGTCCCTCCAGGTGCTGGTGATTCTCGGCGTCGCGTTCCTCTTCGGGGTCCGCCCGGCCACCGGCCTGCTTGGGGTGGCGGTCATCCTCGTCATCGGCATGCTGTTCGGCGTCGGGTTAACGGCTATCTCGATGGCCATGGCCTTTTCGGTGAAGAGCCATGGCGACTTCTTTTCGGTGCTGGGGTTTCTGTCCCTGCCGATGATCTTCCTCAGTTCGGCCTTGGTTCCGTTGGCGGCCATGCCGGTCTGGATGGGCATGCTGGCTCGGCTCAATCCCATGACCTGGGCGATCGATGCGGTCCGGCCGCTCATCCTCTCTGGCTGGACCGAGGCGCTCCCTAAAGTGGGCATAGTCGTGCTGATCATGGTCGCCTTCGATGCCCTCTGCCTCTATGGCAGCGCCCGCGCCTTTCGCCGGGCGATCGGTTGAGCGGAGAATGCGTGAAGTGTCTCTCGTCTTGCGTCTATCGCGACAGACGCGGCGCGCGATGACGCGGCGCGCGTTTTGAGATGCGAGGGGTAACCATGGTGCCGGTCGGCGAGAGTCAGATCAAAGCCTTGATCCGGCTGCTGTCCGACGAAGATGAACGGATCGTCAAGACGATCAGCGGCAAACTGGTCGAAATCGGTGCCCCGGCCGTACCATGGTTGCAGGAAGCCGAGATCGAGCAGCCGGAGATGGCGCGGCGTATTGCGCTGGTCCTCGATGAGATCCGCGGGAGCCGGTTGGAGGATGAACTGCGTGACCTGGTCGCTCATCCCGAGGACCAGACAGATTTTCTCGAGGCGGGCGCGTTCCTGATCGCCCGATACGCCTATCCCTGGCTTGACGAACCCGCCTACGTGCGCAAGCTGGACGAGATGGCGGCGGAGGTTCGCAACCGGATCGGGCAGAGGGTTTCCTGCGAGGAAACCGTGAAGACGCTCGGCCGATACCTGTTCATCGAACAGGGATTCCGAGGCAATCCCAAGAACTACTACGAGTTGGACAACAGTTACCTCAACCGCGTGATTGATCGCCGCACTGGGATTCCGATCAGCCTCTCGGTCCTCTACCTGCTCGTGGGCAAGCGTCTGGGGCTTCCGGTGTTCGGTATCGGCATGCCCGGTCACTTTTTGGTGAAGTTCGACTCGGATCGCTATAAGGTGTTCGTGGACTGTTTCAACGGGGGGGCCTTGCTCAGCGAGCGAGACTGCGCACGGTTCCTCATGCAGGCCGGGTATGGGTTTGAAGAGAGATACCTGCAGAAAAGTCCGACCCAGGCGATTCTCGTCCGGATGCTGAAAAACCTGATCCCCATCTACAACAAATTGGATGACACGGTGAAAGGGGCTCGATTGAGCCGCTTCATCAAGATCCTGGATGGCGATAAGAAAGTCGAGGGTCGGTGAGGAGCCAGACCGTTAGACTGTGACCTTCATCAAATCCCGCCCCCTGATGATCCTTCCCCGGAACTGTTGACCTGCCTGTTTCTTCACGTTGTACCGTTCAGCCACCGGATAGAAGTGGGAGAGGATGAGCCGTCTGACCCCGGCTTCCCGCGCCACTCGCCCGCAGTCTCCCGCGTGCATGTGCCCGGGACCAGGCCGGTTGGCAGGGAAAGAGCAATCCAACGCCGCGACGTCCGCGCGGCGGCACAGGCGTACCAGACTCTCGCAGTACTGCGTATCCCCGGAATAGACGAGGACCTTTCCGCCGTGCTCGATGCGGTAGCCGACGCAATGGAGCCGCGGACTGTGGACGACTGTGTGCGGCGTAATGCGGGTTTGTCCCAGCCAGAAGCTCCGGTCGGAAACTTCCCGGATACTCACGCGAAAGGCCGCGGCGTTGAATCCGGGAAACGTCTTCAGGATCACGCCGAACAACCGCCTGGTGCCGCGCGGGCCGATGAGGGTCAAGTCTGGTCGCTTGCCGACGAATCGGGAATAGAACACCTGGTCGAAGAAAAAGGTGATGAAGTCCGAGAAGTGGTCAGCATGGAAATGCGAGAACAAGATGTGCCGGATTCGGTGACGGTCTGTCCCGGTCTTCAGGAGATTCATGAGCGTCCGTGGACCAAAATCCAGCAGGAACGTCTGGTCGGTCTGGACCAGATAGCCAGCCGCTGCTCGCGTGGGATGGACATTGGTGCCGGAGCCGAGGATCGTTAGGCGCATGGAGAGAAGGTTAAGGTTGAGAGTGGAGGGGACCCCAGTGTTGATTTCAAGTTCACCTAAGCCTCAATCTCAGCCTTTGCTCAGCCTTTGGCAATCGTTGACGTCTGTCCCCATCGTCCTGTGAACACAAACTCTGCCAAGGGCTTCTTGGTCCGCTTGGCAAGCTCACGCTGACGCAGCTTGTCAGGGAGCTGATCCGGATTGCCGGGGTAACCCAGCGCAATACCGGCTACCGGTTCGTACTGATCGGGGATCTGGTAGAGTTCACGGATCTTGCCTGGCAGGATGCCGGCCATTTGATGGACAAACAGTCCCAGCGCGGTTGCCTGCACCGTCAGGTTGGCCGCGGCCTGGCCAACGTCGTGCCACGCATGAAGGTTGGGGGAGCCGTCCTGGTCGAAGTATGTCTTGGCCACGGAGACCATCAGGACCGGCGCATGTTGGGCCCAAGTGATATTGCCCTCCACGAGACAACTGAGCAGCCGGCTGAATTCCTTCGGATCTTCCTTCGTGGCGACGATGAAACTCCAGGGCTGTTCGTTGAAACAGGAGGCGGCCCAGCGCGCGGCCTCCCAGAGGCTGCGCAACGTGTCCGGCGCCACAGCTTGCTCCGAGAACGCGCGGGGACTCCACCGCCGTCGTAATAGATCATGAATGGGGTACTGGGTCTCAGCCGGCTTCTCCATCACCAGACCTCCAGCGTGGGTCCATCCGTTGTTTGTTTACGGTCGGGCGCCTTGAAGAAAACTATCGCGGATGCGCATGAGCAGGGTCTTGGCCGCGTCCGCATCTTTCTGCGACAAAGCTCGTTCAAAGTAAGGGCGGAGAAACGCCGCATGAGCCGTAAACGTTTTCCGAAACAGGGCCTTCCCTTTATCCGTGAGTCGGATCCTGGTGCATCGGCGATCGCCCTTGACATCATCCCGTCGGATGATCCCCTTGGTTTCCAGGCGGTCCAGCACGCCGGTCAAGGTACCCTTAGTCACCAACGTGGCTGTCGAGAGTTCCGAGCAGGTCATTCCGTCTGAGTCGCCCAGCGTGGCGATGACGTCGAACTGGGAAGGGGTCAAGCGCATCGACCGGATGTGACGGCTGTCCTGCCGCCAGCAGGCCAGGTAGGCTTCCATCAGCGGGCGCAAGACTCTCAAATAGGGGTCGTCTTTGAAATCCGGCACGTCCATGGCGCTCATAATAGTACTAGTTAGGATTATTGTCAAGTAGGCGGTGAGGGCGTCATTCGTCATGGATCAATCCTCGATGGTTAAAGGAGCATGGTTTATGGTCAATGGGTGTTAGCGAAGGGGAAATGGTTGATGGCTGATGGTGAATGGTTGATGAAAAGGCACGAGAGCGGTTTACTTCATTCCTCATTAACCATGAACCATTGACCATGAACCATTCTGCGTCGGCGGATGACGAGTGACGATTGACGTGACTCCATGCATCCGTTGACGCCGTCTCCAGTGCCACCTATCATGCTGGAAGTATGACTGATCGGAAGCCATCCCACGCGGCTAGCCTGACTTCCATCTTCCTGCTCATCGGTTTGGTGGTGGCCGGCGTGTGGGTCTGGAAGCGCATCCCACCCGAGACGCAGGATGACCTCGTTGAGCGGATGGTCCCGCTGGCTCTGTTAGCACTGGTGACAGGGTTACTCCTGTTGGTCATTGTTCGAAAGGTTCGCCACCGTTGGCAGATTCGACAGGAGCGGGCTCGTCTCATGGCTCGTTTTGAGGAAGAGACGTCGCCGAGTCAGCAGCTGGACCTGGCCTTTGCGCTGGTTGAGCTGAACGACTACCGGCTGGAGGGGTTGGAGCGAGTGGCTCCGGCCTTAAGAGACCTTTTTATCGTCACCGTGAAGACCGCGCTGGGCGACAAGCAGCACCGGATTAGAGGGATGGCAGCCAGCCACTTGGGGGTCCTTCAGGACAAGGTCGGGGTGCCAGTGCTCCTGGCGGCGTTGGAGGATGATCACGCCTATGTGCGGGCCTGTGCGGCGCTGGCGCTGGGCCGGATGCGGGCCGGCGAAGCGAAGGCGAAGCTCGCGCACGTCATGCAGGAAGATTGGGATCAGACGGTACGGAGCCGGGCACGTGAGGCGCTGGAGCGAATCGTATGATGACAGGTTGAGGCTAAGGCTGAGGTTGAGAACTAGAAAAAGGACGCCCCTGGGCTCGCTCAACCTTAACCTCAGCCTTAGCCTCAACCTCTCTGCTGTCGGTCCAGTCGATCATGAGGATCTCCTGGGGGCAGTTGAATCGGACGGGAAGGCCGGACCACCCGAGCCCTCTATTCACGTAGAGCCTGTGGCCGTTTCGATAGTAGTGCCCGCTCACTCGTCCGCTACAGCCGTATGGTAACCAGAAGGGCCGGATATGAGGAATCCGCCACTGTCCTCCATGACTATGCCCACAAAGCACGAGGTTGATCGCATGCGTTTCGTCGAGGTGGTCCAGCACGTTGGGTGCGTGAGCCAACAGGACCGTAAAACGATCTGGTACCTGCGGCGGGATGCAACGAAGATCCGCCCGGTGCAAGGACGGATCGTCCACCCCCACGATGCCTAACTCACCCGACCCAACTGGCACAAAAGCGGACTGATTGATCAAGAGGGTCACCTTGTGACGATCCGCCATTTCGCTGAACCGGTGGATTGGAACGCCGCTGTAATGATCGTGGTTGCCCAGCGTCAGATAGACAGGCGCGAGGTCCCGAAGACCTGACAGGAACCGAAACACGTGGGGCAGCCCGTCCGGTACATTCAGCAGGTCTCCGGTGACAAAGATCCAGTCCGGCTTCAGATTGGCAATGGTTTCGAGGGCTCTGTCGTGGCGGGGTTGATAGCGGTCCAGGTGGAGATCCGTGATGTGTACCGCTCGCCGTCCCGCTAGGGATGGATGCTGGCACTCGATCCTTGAGATCTCAACGGATGACAGGCCGAACTCCAGGTAGGGGAACAGATTGTAAACGTGATGGAGGGGAAGCCCAAGCGCATGACCGAAAAGTAACCGTGCCCGGTCATACCAACGGAGGGTCAGATTCATCATTCCATCACCTGATTGAGCGTAGCCCGGTCTTGAACCGTCAAACGATACCCGTTGTCGAACAAGACTCCCATGCTGGCCATCAGGACATCCAGCCCACCGGATTGATGGACCGTATCAAACTTGGCGTTGAGGGTCGCCAGGTGGCCGGACGGAGTGAGGACTGCGTCGAACGATAATCCGAACGATTCCAACACGTCCTTGAGTTCGGTGAGGCTGTACTGCCCATCGTCGTTGCCATCTCCCACCAAGGCGAATTCATAGAAGGTGAGGCTGAGCGACAGGGAAGATTGAGTTCGGCTAAAATCTGCTCGTGCTGCCTCCAGTCCGCCCGGATAGCGAGTGTGGCACTCGGAGGTCACTGGAGCTAACCGGGATATCCCCTCGGTCGCAAGGCGGCCTGCACGGAAGGTTACTCCCTCCGCGGACGGTCGTGGCGGCTTTTGGAGCCGTTGCTTGTAGAACCATTCCGTGCAGGCGCTGGCGACGAGAAAGACCTGCTTATCCGCTTGAACTTGCTGTCGGATGTGGTCAGTGAAGGCCACGAACACGTCATTCGTGTTTTGGGGCTCGGCCACAGCGGCGTGCAGGCACAAGGCCCACAAACAGGCCGCCAGTGGTACGATAGCGAGCAAGGGGCTGCTGGGCAGGGAGACGATGGAAGTACGCATGGGATGAACTCAGGATTATGACAAAAGTATAGCACGCTATGAGCGATGCGTCATGAGGAACGGGCTATGAGCGACCATTCACGCCTGACGGATAACTTGCCCTATCTGACTGCGGAGGTACCCGGCATTGCGGGGCGCATTCGGGCAACGCCGGAGGACTTCCACGTTGAGGAACGTCCGCTCTACCTGCCATGCGGCGAAGGAGAGCATCTCTATCTGCGCATCACGAAACGAGGCATGTCCACGCCACAGCTGGTCTCGTACCTGTCGGCTCGGTTTGGGATCAAAGCCCGCTGCATCGGAGTGGCAGGGCTTAAGGACGCCAAGGCGGTCACCACTCAAATGGTGTCCCTGCAGGGCATAGCTCCTGAGACGATCGCTCGGTCGCAACTTGATGCGCGCATCCTGTCTGTGGAGGTGCTTGGACGACACGGCAATCGCCTGCGGACCGGTCACCATGCCGGCAACGTCTTTCGACTCGTCATCGGAGGAGTTTTGCCCTCTGCTCCCGAATCGGTGCCCGTGATCTTGGACGAGTTATCGCGACGGGGGATTCCCAACTTCTTTGGGCCGCAGCGTCAGGGCCGAGAAGGGCTCAATTACAGCATCGGAGCAGCGCTGCTCACAGATGCCCCTCGACGTGCGAGGATGCCCAAATCCAAACGCCTCTGGTATCTCCATGCCTACCAATCGTTCCTCTTCAATAATATCCTGGCCCGCCGGATCAACCGCATTGACCGAGTGCTGGTCGGGGACTGGGCGATGAAGCATGACAACGGCGCCTGTTTTCCTGTTGAGGATGCAGCCAAGGAGCAGCGACGGGCGGACGGGTTTGAAATCAGCCCTACCGGCCCGTTGTTCGGGTCGCGTGCGCCCTGGGCGACCGGCGAGCCTGGTGCGGTGGAGCGGGCCGCAGTGACCGAGCTTGGCGCCACACCGGAGTCCCTATGCCAGGCCGCGTCCGCCTGCCGGTTTCGCGGCGAGCGGCGATCCCTGCGCGTACGGTTAGAGGAGCTGAACTGGTCTCTCAAGAACGACCAGCTGACCCTCTGCTTCACGCTGCCGCCCGGCGCCTATGCGACCAGCGTATTGAGAGAACTGATGAAATCGGAACGCCGTAAGGCGTGAACCGTTAGGCGAAAGAGGAGAGCTGGTGATATCATAGACTCTGCGCGCAAGCGCGTCTGTTGCGTCTGTAGCGTCTTTTGCGCAAGAGACGCTGCACGCAATGACGCAAGAGACGCAAAGGACGAGGCCTTCGATATGACGTTGGCACAGGAAACAGTGGTCTTGAAAGGCCATATCATTGATTCGCTGATTCTGGCGAAAGTCCTGGACACAGTCCTCATGATGGGTGGGACCTTTGATCTGAAAGAGGTGCAGATCGGGACCACCCGTGAGGAGCCTTCTAGGGCCAAGATTGTCGTTCGAGCCACGTCACCGGGCTTGTTGACCGAGATTCTGCAGGCGATCCAGCCCCACGGCGCGTCGGTGGATCGCGAGTCGGACTGCCTCCTCCAACCGGCGCCGGCGGACGGGCTGTTGCCCGAGACCTTCTACGCGACGACCCACCTGCCGACCCAAATTCGTCTGCAGGGTCGTTGGATTGAGGTCGAGGCGATTGAAATGGATGTGGGTATTCGTGTGGATCGCGGGTTCACCTCTGCGAGGACGGTTCCGATGGGAGAGGTGAAAGAGGGAGACCTGATCGTCACAGGACGTGAGGGCATCCGCGTGCTTCCGCTGGAGCGGCCCAAAGAGCGGGACGTCTTCAGCTTCATGGAGGCTCAGGTCTCGGCGGAACGGCCTCATGGCCATATCATCGCGGATGTCGCGCGCCGGATGCAGACCCTCCGCAATGGCCAGACGAGCGGGGGAAAAGCTGGCAAGGTACTGCTCGCGGCGGGACCGGCCATCATCCATGCGGGCGGCCGCGACGCGCTGACCTGGCTGATTGACTCAGGCTTCATTCACGTCCTCTTCTGTGGCAATGCCTTGGCGGCGCACGATATGGAGGCGCATCTCTACGGCACCTCGTTGGGGTATCGCCTGTCTGCCGGTCGGGCGGTGCCGCATGGCCATGAGCATCATTTGCGCACGATCAATCGGATCCGCGCTATCGGCAGCATCGAGAAGGCAGTGGAATCGGGCGTGATTGCGGATGGCATTATGGCGGCCTGCGTCCGACGCGGAGTGCAAGTCGTGATGGCCGGCACGATCCGGGACGATGGACCGCTGCCGGGCGTAATCACGGACTCGGTGAAGGCCCAGGCCGCCATGCGCGCGGCGCTGCCGGGCGTGGAGCTGGCACTCTTGGTAGCTTCCACGCTCCATGCGGTGGCCACCGGCAACCTCCTGCCGGCTACAGTTCCCACAGTCTGCGTAGACGTGAATCCGGCCGTGCCCACCAAATTGTCTGACCGAGGCAGTTTCCAAGCAGTAGGTCTAGTGATGGATGCGGCCTCGTTCCTGCGGGAGCTGGCGCGCGAGTTGGGGTGGAAGTCATGAGCCGTCTCCTGGTCTGCGCGCCGGACCACTTCCGCATTGATTACGAGATCAATCCCTGGATGCGGCTCTCCAACTCGGTGGTGCCGGATCGGGCCAAGTCGCAATGGTATGAGCTGATGCGAGTGTTAGAGCTGAAAGCCGGCTCGTCGTTAGAGCGGATGCAGCCGGTGCCTGGTCTCCCAGATCTGGTCTTTACCGCCAACGCCGGGGTGGTGGTGGGCCGGAAGGCGGTGCCCAGTCGGTTCCGGCATCCGGAGCGCCGGCGGGAAGAGCCGTATTTCGAGGCCTGGTTCCGGGATCACGGCTATGAAGTGATCAAGCTGGACGGAGGATTCTCTTTCGAAGGCGCTGGCGACCTGCTGGGCTTTCCGAATGCCTGGTTCGGAGGGTATCGCCAACGATCGGATATCGGAGCCTACCCTCGCCTCAGCGAAATCTTCGGTCGGGAGATCATCCCGGTTGAACTGGTGGACGATCGCTTCTACCACCTGGACACCTGTTTCTGCCCGCTGAGCGGAGGAGAACTCTTGTATTATCCTCCAGCCTTCGATCCCTATGGCCAGGCTGCCATTGCTGATCGAGTCGGTCAGGACCGTTGCTTGGTCGTGCCCGAATCGGAGGCGCTCCGGTTTGCCTGCAATGCAGTCTGTGTGGCGAAACACGTCATTCTGCCGGTCGGTTGTCCTGAAACGATGAAGCTCCTGCAGGCCCGCGGGTACGAGACCCACCCCATTCCCCTCGATGAGTACGTGAAATCCGGCGGGTCGGCGAAGTGTCTGACGCTCGCACTGGACTAAGAATGGTTGATGGTAAATGGCTAATGGCTGATGTTCCGAGAATTCCGTCCGCCGCTCCTTGCCATTGCATCGGCCATTGACCATCAGCCATAAACCATGCCTGCTAGCTTCTCTTCCTGAATAGCCACGAGAGATAGAACCCCGCCATCGCGATCGTCACCAGCTCGATGGTGATCAGGAGCCGACTGACGATTGAGTCTGATTCCGGTGGGTTCAGGATGAAGTGGAATCCGAGGAATTCAGGGGACTGCCCCGGAGGGGTTTCCCAGGGTGGGAAGACAACTGCGAGGATCAGCAGCCCCACCATGACATAGAGGACCGACAGATTCATCTCTTCCGCGTCAGGGCGTTCAGGCCTTGGCGAGATCGCGACCCGATCAGTTTGAGCAGGGTCAGACACCGCATTCCCACAGCGAGTGCAGTAGCGATTACTCTCCCGAAGTTCCTGGCCGCAGATATTACAGGGCTTCATCGAACACACCGATAAGGTTCAATACCCAACGGTCGTCGCGTCCAAGCGTCTATAGCGTGGGAAAGAACATAGGGTACATTGGAGACGCCCTTCGTTTCCAATTCAGTATGGGCAGTGGAGGGGATTCAGTTGAACCGGCTGACAAGTGGAAACGACGGATCGTCGGAAGGTGCCGTGGCCGAGCTTACGCTGATGGCCCGGCCACTGAGGGCGATGTCAGAAATGATACCCAATGCCAACGACAAAGTTATGCGCCATGTAGGTCGTATCCATGCCATCAAGGTTGGGCGTCTCTTTGAAACTGAGTCTGGCATAGTTGAACTTATATTCGCCAAAAAAGGCCACGTGCCTGCTCATGAAGTACCGCAGCCCAACTTGTGCATTCACTCCAAGCTTAGTGCTAGATTGCGTGTCACCGGTCTGGGCGTCCTTCAGATGGGCCATGAAAATCCCCGGACCAACTGCAACGTATGGTTGGAGGCGCTTGTCAGGGTAGCGAAACACCAAATTGACTGGAGCGAGCGTGAGCATACGGAAGTTCAGCCCAGGTACTCCTGGTACTGTGACAGAGCCGCCCGGTCCTGTGACTATAACATCTTGCTGTTTCACATGCGGTGTGGTGTGGAATACCTCAGCTTCAACACCGAACCACCGAACTGATTGAGAAAAATAACCGGCTTTGGCCCCAAAGAGTAATGAGTTTTTGAGGTCAAAGTCAGAAAAGGTGACTCCGCTTGTGCCGGCGGAGGTCACATCAATATTGCTCAGACTCCCCGGAATGCTGACGCCGAATTGGCCGCCGATGTAGCCTTCAGGATACGCCGGTGTCTCGATGAGCATCAGGCATCCCAAAAGAATACTTGACCCGAGGAGCAGTCGGCGTTGCAGGGACTTATGTGTACCCATTGTCTCGAACCTCCAGGTGGCTATCCATAGTGTGCTAGTTAGTTCATGTCAATCAGGTCTGTTTCTGGTCAGGCTTGGAAGGACTGAGCAATTAACATGCCAACAGTCAACTCTTCGGACCAGAACAGTGATTAATCAAAGGGATTGGCCCAGGCTGCCACCCTGAATCCGCTGTATGCCCTGGCCAGGAGCCTGTCGCAATGTACGCACCTTCCGACATCCACCGAGCTCAGCTCACATCGCCAATGCCTAGAGAAATCACATATATCTTTCCTCATTCAAGATGGACAAGGGGCCAAGTACCGCCTGCCAGGCGCCTGTTTCATTGACAGTGAGACAGGAGCATTCCTATAATCCGGCCCTTCTTTGCCTCCCCCTCCCCCCCTGGAGAAGGAGGGACGGCTGGGGGGAACTGGAGTGTTTCGATGGCTGAGGCTGGTCTTTCAAGTCAGACCTTTCAAACGGTGACGGTAATCGGAGCCGGGGCCTGGGGGACCACCCTTGCGCGTCTGCTGGCCGACAAGGGCTTGCAGGTCAGACTCTGGGCCCATGAATCCGACGTGGTGGAGGCGATTCGGACGAAGCAGGAAAATACTCTGTTCCTGCCGGGGGTCAAGGTGCCTCCATCAATTTCACCGACGGCCTCGCTCGCGGACGCTCTGAAGGAGACCCAGTTGCTCGTTTTCGCCGTGCCGTCTCACGCTGCGCGCTCCGTGCTGCGACCGTTAGCCCCACTTCTGCTGGCTCCACTTCCTTTCATCAGCGCGACGAAGGGGATCGAAGAAGACTCGCTCAAGCTCATGTCCGAGGTGATCCGGGACACGTTGCCTTCCCCCATGCATCGTTGGCTGACGATATTGTCTGGACCGAGTTTCGCGGCCGAGGTGAGCAAAGGTCAGCCGACGGCTCTCACGCTGGCCGGCGAGGACGCTGAGTTGGTCCGGCGGCTCCAGCTGTTGCTCATGACTCCGGTCTTCCGGGTCTATGCCGGGGCTGACCTGATCGGCGTGCAGCTTGGCGGCGCGCTGAAGAATGTGATCGCGCTGGCTGCCGGCGTGGTGGATGGTTTGGGACTCGGGCACAATGCGAGGGCAGCCCTGATTACGCGTGGACTGGCCGAGATGATCCGTCTGGGAACCGCCATGGGTGCCGACCCACGCACCTTTTATGGGCTCTCCGGTGTAGGCGACTTGGTGCTGACCTGCACCGGGGCTCTGAGTCGCAACCATATGGTGGGAGTCCGCCTGGGTCAAGGAGAAAAGCTGGACGCGATCCTGAAAGGAATGCAGGCGGTGGCCGAGGGTGTGCGGACGGCACGGGCAGCGTCCGGACTGGCGAAGCGGTTTAGAGTGGACATGCCGATCGTGCAGGAGGTCTGTGCGGTGCTCTTCGAGGGGAAGCCCTGCCGGAAGGCCGTCAGTGGGCTGATGGAGCGAGTGGCCAAAGAGGAAGCGTGAACCACCAGCTCCTGAAAAAACTGCTCCACGACCTGCAGACCGACAAGATCGGCGTGCCAGCGGCCATGGAGCGATTGCGCACCCTTCCCTACGAGGACCTCGGCTTTGCCTCAGTGGACCATCACCGCTCGATCCGGCAAGGGTTTCCGGAGGTCATCTTCTGCGAAGGTAAGACGCGGGCGCAGACCGTAGCGATTGCGCGAGGCCTGTTGAAGAAAGGCGGCCCCCTGCTGGCAACCCGTGTCGAGCCGGATGTGGCGCGCGCGCTGGCGAGGCTGGATCGGCGCGCGGTCTATCATGAATTGGCGCGCGCGGTGGTGATCCAACGACGCAGGCCCGAGCTCAAGGGCGATATCTTGGTCCTCACGGCCGGGACGGCCGATATTCCGGTCGCCGAGGAAGCACGGGTGACCGCAGAGACGATGGGGAGCCGCGTCGAGACCCTCTACGACGTGGGAGTGGCCGGTCTTCACCGCGTGCTCGGGCGACATAACAGGCTGCTACAGGCGCGCGTGCTGGTGGTCGTGGCAGGGATGGATGGGGTGCTGCCCAGTGTGGTGGGCGGTCTCGTGGATCGGCCAGTGGTGGCGGTGCCTACCAGCCGGGGCTACGGTTCGAGTTTCGGGGGACTGGCCGCCCTGCTGACCATGCTCAATTCCTGCGCGTCCGGCGTGGGTGTGATGAACATTGACAACGGCTTCGGCGCCGGCTGCCTGGCCCACCGAATCAATCTGCTTGGCGAGAAAAGCGGTAAGGAGTGAGGAGTGAGGTGTGGACCGTCAGGCGTGAGGAGTGAGGTGTAAGGGGGATGAACGACCGAGACTCGCGGTCTCGACTACCGCTTAGGATCTCCTGAAACCTCACTTTTCACGCCTCACTTCCCCTGACACCTAACGCCTTACACCTCACGGCATTTATTTCACTTCCAGAGTCCCTCGCCTAGGCCAGGCGACCATCTGAGTCCGTGGCCCATTCTCTCCGACCGTCAAGAGTTTTGCCCGTACTTCATAGTGATACCGTCCGGATTCCACAAGTTGTTTGGTTTGGTCTGTCCCGTCCCAGTTGAGCTTCACGACAATCCGCCCTGGAGAGGAATCGGCAGCCGTCTCCGCTGTGAGTGGTGGATCAGAGGCAGGCCGGACCGTGACTGTTTGGCGGTTGGAAATAAATCGCAGA
>VBOJ01000255.1 GCA_005877775.1 Nitrospirota bacterium
AGATGCCACCCGAAGTCCGGGTCCACCAGCGGCTGGAGCGTCAGGTTCAAAAGAAAAAATAGAAGAAGTGCGTCAAGTGCCGGGTAGGAGTCGTTATTCGTTATTCGTGAATCGTTATTCGTCACAAACGCTCGGTCCGTCCCGCGTTTCACGAATCACGTATGACGGTCGTCGGACGAGCAGATTACCCAGGACCAGCCAGTCCACATCGGTCCTCAAGAAACTCTGGATTGCCTCTTCGGGGCTGCACACAATTGGCTCGTTCACGTTGAAGGAGGTGTTCAAGAGGATCGGTACGCCGGTCTTTCGCGCAAATGCTTCGAGCAACCGTCTGAATCTCGGGTTTTCGTCTCGCCCCACAGTCTGGATGCGCGACGTACCATCCATGTGCACCACAGCGGGAATGACTCCTTTGACCGACGGCAGGACAGGAGCCGTGAACAGCATGAAGGGGGATAGCGATGGGCTATCGAAGTATTCTGCCGCGCGTTCCTCCAGCACCGACGGCGCGAAGGGTCTGAACGGCTCTCTGAGCTTCACCTTGGCGTTGATCAGCTCGCGCATATCTTCCCGCCTGGGGTCGGCCAGCAGACTGCGGTTGCCCAGCGCGCGAGGTCCCCACTCCATGCGTCCCTGAAACCAGAAGACCAGACGGCCGCGTTCAAGCTCCGTTGCCACTCGATCAGACAAGGCATCTTCGGAGAAGGCTTCCCAGGCCAGCCCGTCGCGGCTGAGCGCCTTCCGGCAGTCCTCTTCGCTGAACTCAGGCCCTAAGTAGACGTTGCGCATGACCTCCCGGTGCGACAACCAGCCGCGCCGATTCATCAACCAAAGCGCCGCGCCCAGCGCCGAGCCCGCATCTCCCGCGGCCGGCTGGACGTAGACCTCCCGGTAGTCCAACTCGCGGCGGATCCGACTGTTGGCGACACAATTGTACGCCACGCCACCGGCCAAACACAGGTTTTCAGCGCCGGTCAAGCGATGCAGATGCCGCGCCAGATGCAGCACCGCTTCTTCCAGTACGACCTGAGCGCTGGCGGCAACATCGCGGTGCCGTTGTGTGAGCTCCTGACCGGGCAATCGGTTTGGCCCTAGCAAACGCAGACATTCAGGGACAAAAATGCGGACTCGCGCCAGATGAAAGTCCAACAGTGTTGTATTGAGGCGAAACGAACCGTCGGGCAGCAACCGCAGCACCTGCTCTCGCAGCAGGCGCGCGAACCGTGGCTCTCCATAGGCTGACAGCCCCATCACGATATATTCGTCCTGGTCTGGGCGAAATCCCAGGTACGAAGTGATCGCCGCGTAGAACTGCCCGAGCGAGTGGGGGAGCTCGATTCGCTTGAGGACCCTGATCTCTCTCCCCTCTCCGACGGCCAGCATCGCGCTGTGAGCTTCCGAGGCTCCATCTACAACCAGGATCGCCGATCGTTCAAACGGCGAGACGAGGAAACTGCTGGCCGCATGACAGAGGTGATGATCAAGGTACACAGGCCGATGTCGACTCGGGCCAACTCGTTCACGCAGGTGACTGCCCAGGAACGCCAGCTCGGCCCACTCCTGGCTCAGCCGCTCGACACCTCGCCGCCCCTTGACGCGAAAAAGCGTTGGCGAGCGGAGCATTGCGCCTACCGCCAACGCGGCGCGGCGACCCAGCACCCAATATTTCCAGGGCACCGCAATCCCGTCCACGTCCGCGAGCGAGACTCCGGCTTCACGAAGACAATAGCGGATCGCATGGACCGGCAAGGCGGTGACGTGTTTGATCCGGACGAATCGCTCCTCCTCCGCGGCGGCCAGAATTTTGCCATCGTGCACCAGGGCGGCCGCCGCATCGCGCATGTTCGAGAGCCCCAGGATCAGCATGGCGAACCTTCTATTGAAAAACCCCAAAGGGCGCTCCAAAAGGCCAGCCACCGGGGCCGCAGGGAGCGAGGACCCCTTCCGGCTTTCCCCCGTTGCAGTCTGGAGAGCAACGGGTACCCGGTACGTTGAGGGTTTGACGGGGACCCCTTGCTTGGTTTCGTGCAATGGGGGATGAGAACAACGTTGGGGGCTTTTTCAGCGTCCGCGCGGTAGGATAACCGAGCCGCCCACGACTAGCAAGCTCTGGCAAGTACCAGGTTGCATTCCTCCTCCGGTTTCGGTACGGTGTCGGCACCACGGCGTGAGTGAGCCCCTTGCAGGAGACTGCGATGCACTGTCCAAGGAATCAGCTTGCTTCTCCGTCCCTGATGAACAGGATACCGCCCACGCCTTTCGGAGCGGTCCTGTTGGCTTTTCTGCTGACCGGGACGACAGGCTGCGAAAAACTCGCTGGGGTCATGGGCCGGGCTGAGATTCCCAACCTTGGTCCGCCGATTCCTGCATCAGTGAGAATGGAATTTGATCCCTCCCTGGCTGACGCAAGGGCACAGTACATCGATTCCTGTGGGCATATAGATGTGGTGCTGATCGGAGATCCTCTGGAAGACGTGTTGCTCCAGGCCGCTCAGCAGACCTTCAAAACCGTCTATGCCGGACGAGCCCCTGCGGATACCATACCCGATATCGAGGTTCGGATCTCGCTCCTCCAGCCGCGACTGAACATTAAAAAAGACAATGTGTATGACCGCGAGCCTGCCGAGCTCACATTGGACGCGATCGCGGTGTTTAAAGATTCGTCCGGCAAGCTCCTCCTTGAGCAACCGCTCCAGGCAGTCAGGCAAGAGCGGCTGATCGTCGAACCGACCCAGAAGCGCTGCGCTTATGCCAGCATTGATAAGTTCGTGTACGATACTGCCGTCGTACTCTCGATAAAGTTCATCCGAGAGGCCCGAGCCCTCTTGGCCCCCGACACCATGACTGCGGCGGCCAGCCAGACTCCATCATCACCAACTGGTCAACCCTCGGCTCAAGGGCCTGCGGCACTGTCGTTTAAGGCGACGATACTGGATGAGAACAACAACCTCATTCTGGAGAGCGGCGAGCGAGTCAAGGTGCGGGTTGACCTGGCAAACTCCGGAGGAGGCCCAGCACAAGGCGTCTCGGTAAATCTGGGAGGGACGCCGCTACTGGTCTCGCAGTTCCCCGCCACCACCCTGCCGGTGGGCACCCTGCAGCCAGGAGAGTCCCGGTCTGTGGAGTTCTCGGCGACGCTGCCTCAGGTAGTCGCAGCGCAGCGTGGGGAACTGGTAGTCACGATCACCGAGGCGTCTGGCACTGGCGTTCCGGCCGCTCAGATCCTGGTGGCTGCGATGCGACCGGGGGGAGAGGCTGGAGCCGGAGGCAGGTCGGCCGCAACGCGCTACGACGACGTTGATCGGGTTCCTGCCGCCTCACCGGGATTTCAGCGTCC
>VBOJ01000095.1 GCA_005877775.1 Nitrospirota bacterium
CTGATGAAG
Source organism: Nitrospirota bacterium (assembly GCA_005877775.1). Lineage (GTDB taxonomy): Bacteria > Nitrospirota > Nitrospiria > Nitrospirales > Nitrospiraceae > NS-7. The sequence continues at coordinate 10 of VBOJ01000095.1, forward strand.
ACTGGTGTTCCGTTCTTCTCGGCCACCATGACGTTCTCGATATCACTCAGGTTGTCAAACAATCCCAGCCCGCGGATATTAAAGTTCTGAGCACCAATGGTGAGATAGTTGCCTCCGACATTGGCATTGCTGTTGGCCAGGGCAGTCATGACCTGGGGGAGGGTCACCCCATAGCTGATCAATGCCCCGGGGTTGAGGTCCACGTGATACTGCTTAGTCATTCCCCCAAAGGCCGTGACATCAACAACCCCCGGCACCCGCTTGAATTCGCGCTGAAGCACCCAGTCCTGAACCGTTTTCAGGTCGGTCAGCGTGGTGTCGTTCCCGACCAGCTCATAGCGATAAATCTCGGCGATGGCCCACCAGGGCGAAAGAACCGGTTGAACACCAGATGGAAAGGACATCATCGCGAGCCGGTTCAGGACCTCCTGCCGATCTACAAAGTACTTGGTGCCGAAATCGAAATAGAATTTGATGTCACTGAGGCCGAAGAGGGACAAGGAGCGGATATCCGTCAGACCCGGCATGCCGGTCAGGGTGGTCTCGATCGGGATCGTAATCTGGCGTTCAATTTCCTCGGCCGACCACCCAGGATATTGGGTAATCACCTCAATCATAGGAGGAGACGGATCCGGGTACGCGGCAATGTCTAAGATGTGGAACGCATAGAGGCCTCCGAACAACAGCACGAAGCCGAGCACGAACACCAGTACTCGCTGCACCAGAGCAAACTCGACCAATCGGAGAATCATCTTGCTGCAGACCTCTTCAGTTCTCGATGCAGGAGCGCATAGAGAACCGGAAGCACCAGCAGGATCAGCACCGCCGAGGTCAGCATGCCGCCCACCACCACCCGTGCCAGCGGTTGCTGGGATTGAGCACCGATCCCGGTGGCAACCGCGGCCGGCAACAGGCCGATGCCGGCCGCCAAGGTGGTCATCAACACCGGCCGCATTCTCGCCTCGGCACCTTTCATAATTGCAGACTGCAGATCATGTCCTTCTCGCACAAGATCACGGATCCTGACCACGAGGATGAGGCCGCCCTGGATCGCGACCCCGAAGAGCGAGATGAACCCCACCGCCGCCGAGATACTGAAGTCCGTTCCAGTGACCATCAGCGAGAACACCCCGCCGATCAGTGCAAAGGGAACCGCGAGCAGCACCAGCACCGCGTCCCGGAATGAACCTACGGTCAGATAGACCAGAAACAGAATGATCATGAGGCTGAATGGGACGATCGTCGCCAGCCGCTGCTTCTCATCCTGTAACTGATCGTATTCGCCATGCCATTCGAGCCGATATCGCTCCGGTAAGGAGACCTGCTTCCGGAGTCGGGCCTGTGCCTCCCGGACCGTGCTTTCGAGATCACGGCCCCGCACGCTGAACTTGATCGGAATGTACCGCTCATTATTTTCCCGATAAATAATGAAGGCGCCGCTTTGCATGGAAATCGTGGTCAGTTGTTTGAGCGGAATGCGCGCCCCCTCTGGCGTGTTGACCAAGATGTTTCCGATCGTCTCGGTGTCCTGCCGGTACTCAGGTAGAAACCGCACCACTAGATCGAACCACCGCTCGCCTTCAAACACACGAGTCAGGGCCTGTCCTCCAATGGCCGCCTGGACCACCGCATTCACATCGGACACGAGGAGCCCGTAGCGTGCGCAGGCCTCCCGATCCACACGAATCAGGAGGTTGGGCTGCCCTAGGAGACGGAAAATACCCAAATCCTTCACGCCCCGGACCTGCTTCATGACCTGTTCGATCTCCACGGCTTTCGCTTCCAAGATCTTCAGATCCGCGCCAAACAGCTTGATGGAATTTTCCCCCTTCACGCCGGACATGGCTTCTTGCACATTGTCCTGGATGACCTGGGAAAAGTTGAAGGTCACGCCCGGAATCTTAGCCAACACCTTTTCGATCTCCTCGATCAGCTTGTCTTTGGAGGTGATCTCCGCGCGCCACTCGTTGGTCGCCTTGAGGTTCACCAAGAACTCGGCGTTGAAGAAGCTGGTCGGATCGGTACCGTCGTCCGGCCGGCCCAGTTGGGACACCACACCGGTCACCTCCGGGTACTGATGGAAAATGTCCCTCACCTCCGTCGCCAACCGGCTGGCCTGTTCGAATGACATGTCCACCGGCATCGTGGCGCGCACCCACAAGTTCCCCTCCTCCAGGGCCGGCATGAACTCCCCGCCCAACAAGGGCACGACCGCCAGCGCGCAGACCAACAGCCCCGTGGCCGCGCCGACCACTCTCACCTGGTTTTCGAGCGCCCAGCGCAAAAATCCGAGATACAGACGTCGCACCACGCGTACCAGTAGCGTGTCCTCTTCACGAATCGTACCCTCGAGCAGGAGCATACAAAGCACCGGCGCCAGTGTGAAGGCCATCAGGAGCGCGCCGCTCAGCGCCAGGCCATAGGTGAGAGACATCGGCGCAAAGATTTTTCCGGGCACACCGGTCATCGTGAACAGGGGAATGAAGGCCACGAGAATAATGGCAGTGGCAAAAATGATGGGCCGGCCAACCTCCCGCGCGGCCCGGGCGATGTGCATCGGCACGGTCAGGCCCGGGCCTGCCCTGTGGGCAATGTGAGAGAAGATGCTTTCCACCATGATCAGTGTTGAATCCACGATGATGCCGAAATCGATCGCACCGAGCGAAATCAGATTGGCCGATTCCCCCATATTGACCATCATCGTAAACGTAAAGAGCAGCGCCGTCGGGACCGTCAGCGCGACGATCACAGCCGTCCGGAAGTGGCCGAGAAACAGGTACAGGATCACGAACACGAGCAGGATGCCGCTGATCAGGATGTCCACGACCGTCTCTATCGTGGTATGGATCAGGACGGTCCGGTCGTAGAAGGTCTTCACCTGGACTCCCTTCGGCAGTTTCCAGGTATTGAGGTCCTCCACCTTTCGGTGCACGCGCTCCAGAACCTGCATCGCCTTATAGCCACGCTGGAGCAGGACCACCCCTTCCACCACGTCATCCCGGTCATCGATCCCAACCTTGCCAAGCCTCACCCGGTGGCCCACACTCACTGTGCCGAGGCTTTTCACAAACACTGGCGTTCCGTTCTTCTCGGCCACCATTACGTTTTCGATGTCGTCCAGGCTGTTAATAAGTCCGAGCCCGCGGATGTTAAAATTCTGGGCGCCAACAGAAAGATAGTTACCTCCGACATTGGCATTGCTATTCGCCAACGCGGTGATGACCTGGGACAAACTCACGCCATAGCTGATCAAGGCCCCGGGATTGATATCCACGTGGTATTCTTTGGTCGTCCCGCCGAACGCAGTCACGTCAATCACGCCCGGGATCCGCTTAAACTCCCGCTGCAGCTTCCAATCCTGAAGCGCCTTCAGCTCCGTCAAGGTGGTGGTTCCGTCCCCGACCAGCTCATAGCGATAAATCTCGGCGATGGCCCACCAGGGCGAGAGCGCCGGTTGCACCTCGGGAGGTAGACTCGTGAGTATCGCCAACCGGTTCAGGACCTCCTGCCGATCCACAAAGTAATTGGTGCCGAAGTCGAAGTAGAACTTGATATCGCTGAGGCCGAAGATGGACAAGGAGCGGATATCGCTGAGGCCCGGCATGCCGAGAAGGGCCGTCTCGATGGGGATCGTAATCTGTCGTTCGATTTCTTCAGCCGACCACCCGGGATATTGGGTGATCACCTCTACCATAGGAGGAGACGGATCAGGGTAGGCGACAACGTCAAGGATGTGAAAAGCGTAGAGGCCGCCGAAGAAGAGGGCCAGCCCTAGTATGCAGACAAGCACCCGCTGGACGAGCGCAAGCTCGATCAGCCGGGCGATCATGGTCTCAAACGGTCACCGAAGCCGTCAGTCAACCGCTTCATCCGGACGAGTCTTATCCCTTCGCTTCCTGCCCTTTTATCAACACGGCCCCTTTTGTGACAATCCGTTCTCCTGGCTGGAGCCCTTCCAGAATCCGCACTTGGTCGCCCGAGGCGGTCCCCACCTTGACCGGCCGCTTCACGAACCGGCCCTGCGCCTCTTCCACATAGACAAACTCCTTCCCATCAATCTCCAGGACCGCTTCCTTGGGAATCGCCAGAAAGGGTGTCGCATCGCCGATCTGGAGATTCAGCCGTGCAAACATCTCGGGCTTCAGTTTGTGCGACTCATTGTTCACCCAGGCCCTGACTTTGATCGTCCTGGTATTGGGATCCACCACATCTCCGACAGTTGCGACAGCAGCTGCAAAGGTGATCCCAGGATAGGCCTCAACGGTCACTGTTGCCACCTGTCCCGTCTGTACCAGGGCAAGATCACGCTCATACACGTCCGCGATCACCTGTAACGTATCTAGATCGGCGACTGTAAAGAGCACCTGCGACGGATCGCCCCCCACCGATTGACCAGGGGTTACGGTTCGCTCTACTACGGTGCCTGCCAACGGACTCTTCATCTCGAACCGGGAGGTAATCTTCTGTTGGGCAAGGGGCTTGTCCAACTCGGCGGCGGGCACTCTCAGCGAGAGCAACCGTTCCTTAGTCCGGCGGAATTCAGCGCGAGCCTTGATGAGATCATTCTCGGCTTGCTTGAGATCCTTCTGCGGCAGGGCCCTAGTCTCATACAGATCCTTGGCCAACCCATAGGCTCGTGTCGCATACTCCAGTTCGGAGGATTCCTTCACGAACTCGGAGTAAGCCGCAGTAATCTCCGGGCTATCAATCACCAGCAGCACATCGCCGGCCTTGATATGATCGCCCAAGTGCGCGCGGACTTCGACAACCCGTCCTTGCAGTGGCGAGGAGATCTTCGAGTACCGATCTTCGCCATAGGCCACCTTCCCTGCCAACGTGAGCACGGCTTTTATGGAGCTATACGCGACCACGGAGGTCTCAACTCGACTCTCCGCGTCTGCCGGCCGGCTCGTCGCCTTCTGGACGACTGGGGTCGCGGCGCTGGAAGCGCTGGGCTCCTCAGTGCGCCCACAGGCGGACAGCAGAAGAACCAAAAAGAAGGTTAAGGCTAAGGTTGAGGTTGAGGCGAAACAACCGGAGAGGCACCGTGCCCAGAGCGCGAAGCTCTTTCCCTCAGCCTGAGCCTCAACCTTAACCTGCTTCATGAGGTGATCGCCCGCCCGACCGCGCTCTCGAGCAAAAAGACGTTGCGCTGGTAATTAAAGAGGGTCTCAATGTAATTCTGTTGAATCAACCGAGACGTTCGCGCCGCATCCAGCAGATCCAGAATGGTGGCCCCCCCTCGTTCGTAGGCCCGCTCCACGATCGTCAAGGTCGCGCGGGCATCCTCCAACACACCGGCTTGATACGCCTCCACCAACTGACGGCTCTGCAGAAGATTCCGGTATGCAAGGTCAACCTGGTTTTCGACCTGAATCAACGTTTTCTCGAGTTCCGCCTCCGCCACCTGGAATCCTACTTCGGCCTGCGCGATCCCTCCCTGGTTGCGATTGAACAACGGAACGGGTACGCCAAAACTTAAGCCAAACTGTTGCTGGAGATCTGGACCCGTAGCCCCCTGAAAGGCATACCCGCCGCCGGCTGTCAAATCAGGATACCGATAGGCTCTTGCCAGTTTCAGGTCGGCCTTCCGTTGAGACTGGACGAAGCGCTTGACACGGATGTCCGGCCTTGTGTCCATTGCGACGAGTCGCAACGCGGAGATGTCGGGATCAACCCGGTGGTATTCGAGCTCCGTCGTCAGCTCCAGCTTCGTGGTCGGCGAGAGCCGTATGAGCAGACGCAGGTCGGCTCGGGCTGCATTCGCATCCTGGACGGCCTGGATGACCTGTGACTGGAAGTCCACGACCTGGAGCCGGATTCGAATGAGATCAATTTCCGCAATATAGCCCTTCTTGAACCGGATCGTATTCACCTCCAAAATCCTGGCGAACCGGTCCCGGTTTTCCTCAGCCAACGCCAATCGCCGATGCGCGAGCTGAACTCGATAGTAGGCATCCTTGACTGCGAAACTCAGTTGGCGGATGGCATCTTCGAAGTTCGCCTCGGCTGACTGGGCCCCAAAGCCGGCGCTCTCGATGCGGTACCCTCGCTTCCCCGCCATCTCAAAGAGCTGCTGAACCTGAGTATACACTTGCCCGCTGCGTGACAGGTTGGAAGGCGCCCCAGACTGATCCTTGGCGAAAGACCCGACTGTGGCGACAGAAAGGACAGGATTGGGAAACAGCCCGGCTGTAATTTGCTGCGCCCTGGCAGACTCGATCCCGAATCGAACGGTGATCAGATCCAGGTTCTGCCGAAGAAAGAGTGCCAAGGCTTCATCGAGGCTGAGGCGGAGCGTGGCCGACGTGATTACATCGGCCTTAGATTCCGCTTGAGCCGCAGAGGCCAGAAGGCAACTCGTCGGATTCGAAACGGCAATAAGAAAAAGGATGCTCACTGTCCAGATCCGGAACGCGCCTAATGCCATGTGACGAAAATCTCCTGCTTCCCCCTACATGCCTGCAAACAGATACGTCTTCGAAGTCACGCCTCGCTTCATCAACTCCGATGAGTAGCAAGCGTTATGCCAGTTTCGCACCATCCGGGACAATATTGGGACATTATACTGGATTTCCCTAGGTCTTGGAATAGATATCCACTTTCTGTTCAGTGGGCCTACTGCATCTTGAGTTCGGTCCAGGCCCGATCGTAGAGTCGGATCGCTTCGCCCAAATCAGCCATCCACTCCAGCCGGTCAAAGGTTGAGTCAAGCGGATACACAGCGGGATTCTCGCGAAGCTGCTCATCCACCAGAGCCTTCGCTTGCCGGTTCGAAGAAGCGAAGAGCAGCCGGTTGGTGGTCCGGGCCGCCACTGTCGGATCCAGCAGGTAATTGATGAATCTCGTCGCGAGCTCCCTGTTCCGGGAAGTCTTCAATACCACCAGACAGTCAGACCAGATCGTTCCCCCTTCCTTAGGCACCACATACTTGATGGAGGGACGCTCCGCCATTGCACGAGCCACTGCGCCTCCCCACCCATGGGCCAGGGCCACTTCTCCCGAGATCAGCAACTGATCATAGTTCTCGCTGGTATAGGTCTTGACTAGCGGTTTCTGGCTCAGCAGCTTGGCCTTGGCCTGGACAATGACCGCTGGATCACGGGAATTCAGCGACTGCCCCATCACGCGTAAAGCCACGCCGAACACCTCGCGCTGATCATTGAGCATGCTGATCTTGCCCTTGTACCGGGGGTCCCAAAGCACGGTCCAGCTATCCGGCTGGCGGGAAATCACGTTCGAATCGTAGCCGATCCCAACGGTCCCCCACAGATAAGGAATCGAGTACCGATTGTCGGGATCGAACGGCAGGCGCTGTAGCCGCTCAGCAAGCAGTTTGGCATTCGGGATCTGCTCCAATTCCAGCTCAGCCAGGAGTCCCTGCCTCGCCATAATGGACACCATAAAATCGGAAGGCACTGCCACGTCGTAGCCGGTCGCGCCAGCCTGCAATTTAGCCAAGAGCTCCTCATTGCTACCGAACGTATCGACCACCACCTTGACACCAGCCTGTTTCTCAAACTCCGCAATCAGCTCCGGGCTGACATAGTCAGACCACGTGAAGTAATAGAGTGTGGGGCTCTTCCTAGGCCCATCCTCCGGCGTCGTCGGACAGGCCGACAAGCTCGCGAGGCAGAGCAATGCCGCGAGCCATTGACGCTTTTGTAATGTATTCATTTGTTGATTTTTCAAGATGACGCGATCACTCAATCACCCAGATTACCACATCCTCAATGGCTCGATGTTTCAATTCCTCTGACGCTGGAGTACCAGCGAGAGTCCGATCAAGGCCATGGAGATCAAGACCAGAATTGCGGACAGCGCATTGATCTCCGGAGACACCCCGGACTTGACCATCGAATACACTTGCAAGGGAAGCGTCGTCGAGCCGGGACCGGCTGTGAAGAAAGTCACGATGAAATCGTCCAGCGAGAGCGTGAAGGCCATCAGGACCGCGCCGATGATGGCCGGCGTCAAGAGCGGCAACGTCACGCGCCGAAAGGCCTGCCACGGAGTCGCGCCGAGGTCGAGCGCCGCTTCCTCCAAGCGGGGATCCAGCTTCTGCAGCCTGGCCCGCGTGATGATCGCCACGATCGGCACGTTCCATACGACATGTCCAATCGTGACCGTCACGAGGCTGAGCGGCAGCTCGACCATGACGAAGAAGAGCAGCAGCGCCACGCCCAGCATCACTTCCGGAATCACAAGCGGCAGCAGCAGAGCCCCTTCGACGATCCGTCGTCTCCTGCTCGAGAGACGCTCCATGCCAACCGCTGCGCTGACGCCCAGGATAGTCGCGAGGGAGGTCGAGACGGCGGCCACGAGCAGGCTGTTGTGCACCGCTGCCAGGAGCGCCTGATCCTCGACCAGCGCCAGATACCATCGGAAGGTAAAGCCCTGCCAGGTTGCTGACAGCCGAGAGGCATTGAAGGAGAACAGAATGAGCACGGCAATGGGCAGGTAGAGGAACAGCAGATTGACGAGACTCGCGCTCAGCAGCCAGATGCGTCCTCTACTCACCCGCCCCCCTCAAATCGGTCGAGACGGCCATCGGTCTTGAAATAGGCCAACACGCCTAGCAGCACCAGCGCCATCAGGCTGAACGAGATCGCCGAGCCCAAGGGCCAGTCTCGCACCACCAGATACTCATGCTGGATGAGGTTTCCTACCATCATCGATTTGGCGCCTCCCAGCAAATCCGGTGTGATGAAGGCACCGAGTGAGGGGATGAACACAAGGATGCAACCGGCAACCACGCCCGGTTTCGTCAAAGGCAGGAGAACTCGCCAGAATACGGACCAGCTAGTAGCGTATAAGTCCCAAGCCGCTTCGACCACTGACGAGTCGAGTCGCTCCATCGCGGCGTAGAGCGGCAGGACCATGAACGGCACATAGCCATAGACCAGCCCGATAAGGATCGCCCAGTCAGAATAGAGCAGCTCGATTGGTTGCGATATCACACCCAGGTTGATTAAGAGCTGGTTCATCAGCCCTTCCGTCCTGAGGATGAACATCCAGGCGTAGGTCCGGACTAAAAAATTGGTCCAGAAGGGAATCATGACCAGCAACAGCCAGACTCCTTGCCAGCGGACCGGTGCTCGCGCGATCGAATACGCGAGCGGATACCCCAACAGCAGGCACAGAGTTGTCGTGGCCAGCGCCAGCGCCAGAGAACGGCCATAGATCCGGAGATACAAGGGATCGAAGAGTTGCGCGTAGTTCGTCAGGCTGAACGTCCACTCCACACCGCCATAAGTGCCTCGGCCTGCGAAGCTGACCGCCAACATCACAAGGAGGGGCAAAATGAAAAAGATCCCCATCCACAGCAACATAGGCCCCAAGAGCCAACCCGGGAGGCGAAATTGCGGAGGGGGATCAGCGTTGTCGGTGGAAGGAACTGTCTGGCTCACTCGGTCAGGATCACTCCATCATCGGCATTCCAGCAGAGGAGGACCGTCTCACCGACCCGGAACCGGTCCTGGCTGGCACCGGAGTTCGGCAGCCTCGCTTTCCACAAGACGCTGTCCGAGAGGCGCACGAGGTACTGCATCTCATTGCCCGTATAGGTCACCTTGTCAACTCGAGCAGAAACGGCGTTGTGGAACCTCCCCGGATGGACATTGTGCGACAAATGGAGTCGCTCCGGGCGTAGCAGCAGCATCACACGGGTTGCCTCCATCGCACCAGGGGGGCGCCGTATAAGGATTGACCCGGCCGCAGGAATGTCCGGCGCCGTGATCGTGCAAGTGGTGTCGTGAAGCGTGGCGATCCTGCCCTTCAGATGATTGGAGAGCCCGATAAAGCGGGCCACAAACTCGGTGGTCGGTGATTCATAGACCTCCTGTGGACTTCCGACCTGGAGGACGCGCCCATGATCCATCACCGCGACTCGGTCGGACATGATCAGTGCCTCTTCCTGATGATGGGTGACGCAAATGAAGGTGATCCCTACCTGCTTCTGTATCGCTTTCAGCTCCACCTGCATCTCCTGGCGTAGCTGCTGATCCAATGCGCCCAGCGGCTCATCCAACAAGACAACCGCCGGACGGTTGACCAACGCGCGAGCCAGGGCCACGCGCTGTTGCTCCCCCCCCGAGAGCTGCGATGGGTGCCGATCGTGTTTGTCCGACAACTTGACCATGTCCAGCGCTGCACTCGCTCGAGACCGAAGGTCCGATCGGCTGACGCGACGCATCTCGAGCCCAAATGCGACATTGTCGAACACGGTCATGTGGGGAAACAGCGCGTAGGTCTGAAAGACGAGGTTCACAGGGCGTAGATTGGGCGGCACGTGCCGCATGGAGCGCCCCTCGATCAGGATCTCTCCCTGATCAGGACGCTCAAATCCAGCCACGAGCCGCAACGTCGTCGTCTTGCCGGCACCGCTGGGACCGAGGATCGAAAAAAACTCTCCGCTTCGGACCTCGAGCGACAGATGATCCACCGCCAGGGTCGCGCCGTGGTATTTAGCCAGATCTCGTAGTTCGACACTCGTGTCGGCCATGGCTCGTTAATCGTGAATCGCCACTAAGATTCTCTTCCGCACTTTTGACGGTTAACGATTGACGGTTCACGTCCCGCTAGCTGGTGAGTCCGACCCTGGAGCTGGCGGCACGACCACGTTTCCGTGCGCGAAGCTTCGCCTCGTGTTTGCGCAACAGTTCTCGCCGTAAGGTATCACGATCTTCGGCAACGATTTTGACGAGACGATCTTCATCCTCAGCATGATCCCGCACCAACTGCGACAGCCACCGAACCTGACGCTCGAGACGAGCCAGCCTCCACAGCACGCTCTGGAATACAGGTCGTGCCTTGCCGTCCCGCAGCGCGAGTGGGATGCTCGCGGATTTGGTCCTCGACGATTTCCTCGCCATGGGATCCTCCCTGGGACACGTGAGGATGATTCACATCGATGCTCGTGCCGTTAGTATCCTCGCACGAGACCGCACTGTCAACCGCACTCCCGTTCTTTCTATTTCCGTTCCGTCCTGTTACAATCCGGCCATCATGCGGGATATTGTGACCATGGTGCTGGCCGGCGGTAGGGGGGAACGCCTCTATCCACTGACCATTCCGCGGGCGAAGCCGGCGGTTCCGTTCGGGGGAAAATATCGCATTATCGACTTCACGCTGAGCAACTGTCTCAACTCCGGTCTGAGAAAGGTCGCGGTGCTGATCCAATATAAGTCCCATTCCCTGGATCGCCATATCCGGGTCGGCTGGAACATCCTGAACGCCGAACTGGGCGAATTCATCGCCTCCATCCCGCCTCAGCAACGCATCAGTGAAGACTGGTACAAAGGTACCGCTGACGCGGTGTATCAGAACCTGTTTTTGCTCGACAACGATCAACCGAAGTTTGTGCTCGTGTTGGCTGGTGACCACGTCTATAAAATGAATTACGCCGACATGTACGACTTCCTGATCGCGAAGCAAGCCGACGCGGTCGTCGGCGCCATCGAGTTTCCACTGGCGGAGGCCAGCCGGTTCGGCGTGATCGGGGTGGACGAGGACTGCCGAATCCTGCGGTTCGATGAAAAGCCGAAACACCCCACCCCCCTTCCAAGTGATCCCACGCAGGCCTTTGTGTCGATGGGCATCTATCTCTTCAGAACCGAGATCATCCGCGAACATCTGATCGAGGACGCCAGGCAGGGCACCTCACACGATTTCGGAAAGAACATCATTCCGCTCATGGTTCAGAAGAACCGTGTGTTTGCCTTCAAGTTCCAGGATGAGAACAAAAAAGCCGTGAAATATTGGCGAGACATCGGAACGCTGGATGCCTACTGGGAAGCCAACATGGATCTGGTCGCGGTGGACCCGCTGTTCAATCTATATGACCAACACTGGCCGATCCGCACCTATCAAGGC
>VBOJ01000096.1 GCA_005877775.1 Nitrospirota bacterium
TGGCGGTTCACGCTGGGTCGGCATGCCGCTGCAGTCTCATTTTGGCGACTGTTTGCGATCCGCACGGCCGGCGAAGTCGTGAACATGACTACGCCGACTGCCTATGTCGGAGGTGAGCCGCTGAAAGCTTACTTGCTAAAGAAACATGGCGTGCCGATGGTGGAGGGATTGGCCTCCGCCGTCACCGCGAAGACCACGATGACCATCGCCCAGGTGGGCTTTATCCTGCTGGGCATCGGCCTTGGGTTTTGGCTTGTCGGGTCTTCCGGCTCATCGACTCACCAGGTGTGGGCGGCCTCCGTGAGCGTCGGTCTGCTCCTGTTCGGGGCGGCGATCTTTGTGTTGGTCCAACGGCGGGGTCTGTTTACGGGATTCCTGGGAGCACTGAGGAGACTGGGGATACGCATCTCCTATCTTGAAGCGCGTGAAGAAAAATTGCGATCCCTCGATCGGACAATCCTTGCTTTCTACACTCACGACCGGCGTGGCTTCTATCTGTCCAGCGGGATTTTCTTCTTTGGTTGGTTGGCGGAGGCGCTGGAGGTCTATGCGATCCTCTATTACCTGGGCGGTCCAGCGGATCCGCTGTCAGCCATCGCCATCGGGGCGCTCTCGGTTTTTATCAAAGGCGGAACATTCTTCATTCCTGGAAGTCTGGGTGCACAGGATGGGGGGAATCTCCTGCTGCTGCTGGCATTCGGCTACAGCGAACTCACCGGCATTGCCTTCGCGCTCCTCCGTCGGGTGCGCGAATTGGTCTGGATCGGGATCGGGCTCCTCTGTCTCGCGGTGATGGGCGGGCGAAATGGGCGAGCTTCGGTGGGGGATGGCAAAGATCATTAGGACGCGCTCGTTTGGTTTACAAGGTTCCACTGGCTTGTTACGATAATCGACCATGACAGTCCTGATGAAACTCACTTGGGTACTGGTCGCGATGCTGTGCGCCGTCGCGTTCGGCTTCGTGACGGGTCTCCTCAATCCTACTGAGAAGGTCAATGGTCTATGGCTGGTGGTTGCCGCGGCCTGCTTTTATGTGCTGGCGTTCCGGTTTTATGGGCGACTTTTGGCACGCCGGGTGGTGGAGCTGAACAACGAGCGGGTGACACCCGCGCACCGGCTTTACGACGGCATCAACTTCTATCCCGCCAACAAGTACGTCCTGGCGGGTCATCACTTCGCAGCCATTGCTGGGGCCGGGCCATTGCTGGGCCCGGTGCTGGCCGCGCAGTTTGGGTATCTTCCAGGATTTCTCTGGCTCGTGGTCGGCGCGGCGCTGGCCGGTGCGGTTCAGGACTTCATCATCCTGGTGGCCTCAATGCGACGCAACGGCCGCTCATTGCCGGAGATCGCGCGGGATGAGGTCGGTGTCATCACCGGCACGGCGACGGCCGTGGCCGTGCTGTTCATTGTCGTGGTGGCGTTGGCCGGGTTGGGGTTGGCGGTCGTGAATGCCTTGTACCGGAACGCCTGGGGGACCTTCACGATCGCGATGACGATTCCGATCGCCTTCTTAATGGGATTGACTCTCCAGAAATTCAGGCCTGGCTGGATCGGGGAGGTCACGGCCTTGGGTGTGGTGCTTCTGCTGGTGGCATTGGCTGTCGGGCGAATTGTCTCCCAGTCTGAGTTGGCATCCTGGTTCACGTTCGAACGGCCGACACTCGTCTGGCTCCTGGCTGGTTACGGGTTCCTGGCTTCGGTCCTGCCGGGCTGGATGTTGTTGGACCCGCGCGGATATCTCTCGACGTTCATGAAAGTCGGCGTGGTGGTGCTGCTCGGGTGCGGCGTCGTTCTGATGGCGCCGACGCTGGAGCTCCCGCCGGTGACGGTCTTCGCGCAGGGCGGAGGACCGATCATCCCCGGGATGCTCTTCCCGTTCCTCTTCATCACCATCGCCTGCGGCGCAATCTCCGGCTTTCACTCCCTGGTGTCCTCCGGCACGACGCCGAAGATGATCGGGCAGGAATCCTATGCCGTCGTGGGCTACGGGGCGATGCTCATGGAAAGTTTTGTCGGCGTCATGGCCTTGATTGCCGTGTCCGTCCTGATTCCAGGCGATTATTTCGCGATCAATACGCTGCTGTCCGCCGATGCGCTTGCGGCGATGGGCTTTCCGACGGCGAGCGTGACGGAGCTGTCGCGTCTCGTCGAAGTGGAGATCGCCGGCCGACCCGGCGGGGCGGTTTCGCTGGCGGTGGGCATGGCCTCCATCTTCGCCGGGCTTCCCGGTATGGCGGGTCTCATGGCCTATTGGTACCAGTTTGCGCTCTTGTTCGAGGCCTTGTTCATCCTCACGACCATTGATGCCGGCACACGCGTGGCGCGTTATCTGGTGCAGGAAATGGGCGGACGTCTTTATGCTCCGCTGCGGCGGTTCACGTGGTGGCCCGGTGTGATCGCGAGCAGCATGGCCGTGGTCGGTGCCTGGGGTTATCTGATCGCCACCGGCACGATCTCGACGATCTGGCCCATGTTCGGCGCGGCCAATCAGTTGTTGGGGACGCTGGCGCTCTGCATTGGGACGACGGTGCTGATCAAAATGCGCAAGAGCCGCTATCTCCCGTTGACGCTGGTGCCGATGTTGTTTGTGGGAGCGATCACGCTCACCGGCTCGTATGAGCTCTTTGTCCTGTTCCTCGGAAAGGCGACAACGGAGGGCGATTCTGGACAGGCGTTCACGCTTTATCTGGATGCGGCGTTGATCAGCGTGGTCGCGCTGCTGGCGATCGTGGTGTTGCTCGAGAGCGCCGGGCAATGGTACGGCTATCTTGTGCAAGGGCGACCATTCACAAGCAGCGAGGTGGCGTTTGGCACAGGTGGGGCGTCGGCTGCTGGGTCCCACCCTACGGTGCATAATGGCGTCCAGATGCCCACTGGACGCTGCTGCTAATGGAAGAAGTTGACGAGGCTGACGGTTCGTTGCTCCAACTTTCCTGGTCAATTATAATGGCTCTCCTCTCATGGCAGAGAAAGAAGCAGCCGCGAGCCTTTGCGTTCTCAGCTTCGTGTGAGCGAAAGGTCTCCGTCCCGGCCCCGCTTGAATAGTGAGATGCACGAGGAGCATGAGTCGACAAGCATCTAGGCTGAAAACGCATCTCCTGCTGGGGACACTGGTGCTGGGCGCATTAGTATCCGCTGGGCTTATCGATTCGAGGATCTTCCACTCCCTTGACGCAGGACCGGACGGCCCATCTCCACTGAGGGGACCCCAAGAAGGCTCATTGCGACAAGAATGGCGTGTGGGATTGGACCTCGTCCTCGGAGTATTGACTCTGAGTGCCGCAGCCGCCGAAGAGAGAGTAGGTGGCCGAGCCGTTGGCGGGCAGGGCCCGCTCATTACTTCCGATGATGCCAGTGCAGAGGTCAATCTGCCGACACCGACCAGATATGTCATCGTGCTCCACGGACCGAATAAGGTCCGGACCATACACACCCGCAACGATATCCTCTTCGACCCGCGAGATCCGATCCGGTCTTTCACTGTTCTTCAGGTCGATCCTGAGACGGTCACTCTTCGGGAGAACCGCACAGGACGGACCCATGTCTGGCGATCCGGAGCTTCTCTCGAGGGACTTCAAGGCTTGGTCCTTGCAGGCACCGTGATGGTGACCCAGTTGCGCTATCAATACCGGACGGTTGAGCGAGTCGTGCAAGCAGAGCCGGTTCTGTTATCCGTTGAGGGTTCCGTGGCGTTCTTGGAAAAGGAGGTCCTTCGCAAGGGAACTCCTGCCACCTCTGCGCCCTCACCCACCTCGGGAGGCCTTCGACCTCCTCACAAGTTTCGTGCGCTCAGTCCCACGCTGTCCAAGCTGACTCGCGTGAAAGAGGTTGACGCGGAAACCTATGAGATCGACGGTGAAGGGCTCAGGTCAGCGCTGGAAAATGTCGGGCAGATGGTGTCCGACCTGAAGCTGATGATTTCTCCCACACTATCCGCTCAGAGCGGTGTCGGGTTTCAAGTCTCGTCCGAGGTTGCTGATGGCATTCTGAGCCAGAGCGGATTCACTGTCACGAACAGCAAGGCAGCCCAAATCTTTGGGATCGAGGTTGGTGACACGATCCTCAAAGTTAATAACAGCCCGGTGACGAGCCCGCTGAATGCCTGGTGGGCCTATCAAGAGTTCGTCATCAAGAACCCGACTCAGTCAGAGATGCGGGTGGATATTCGCCGGGATAGGTCCCTCGTGACGAAGACCTTTCGGGTCAGGTAGCTTGAATCCTCACGTCCGCGGATGGCTTGAAGGGAGCTGAACAGTAGGAGACACAAGGCGGCGGGAGGAGATTATGGAGAGGGTTTGGAGATGGCTGAGCTGAACTCATTTGACGTAGTGTCGCAGGTGGACATGCAGGAGGTCAAGAACGCAGTGGACCAGACGATGAAGGAGATCCGGCAGCGGTTCGACTTCAAAGATTCAAAGACTGAGTTAACGCTCAAGGAGAAAGAAAAGCAGCTCAACGTGCTGTCGGACGACGAGTATAAGCTCAAGGCGGTGCTGGAAATCCTGAAGGCGAAATGCGTTAAGCGCAACGTCTCGCTGAAGGCTCTCACTTATGGCAAACTCGAAGAAGCCTTAGGCGGAACAGTGAGGCAGGTGATTAGCATCCAGAGTGGCATCCCTGATGAGAAAGCCAAAGCGATTGCCAAGGAGATTCGAGATGCGAAGTTCAAAGCGCAGGCGCAGATTCAGGCTGACCAGGTGCGCGTGCAGAGCAAGAGCAGAGACGAGTTGCAAGCCGTGATCGCATTTCTCAAGCAGAAGGATTTTGGCATTGACCTGCAGTTTGTGAACTACCGGTAACCGCTATCGGAGCCATTGAATTCCTCTCCATGCTCCCCCGCGTCTCGCTGCTGTCAATAGCCCTCTTAAGTCTGACTTGCTTGCTCGCCGGCTGTGGAAGGAGCGACGCGATCGTCGTGATCGCCCTGCATCCGACCAATCCCAACATTTTCTACGTCGCGACGACCGATTACATTTATAAGACACGGGACGGCGGCGAGACCTGGGAGAATCTATCAAAGGGCATGACGCACTCGCGCGTGATTTCAATGGCGATTGATCCAGCGTACCCCGCGACGGTCTATGCCGGAACGAAAGGCGATGCCGTCTTCAAGAGCCATGACGGGGGGCAACGGTGGGTATCTCAGCGATCTGGGCTGGAAGGTGTCGTCATGACATCGGTAGTCAACCAGTTCGTCTTCGACCCGCTCGACAGTAACCGGCTGTTCGGGGCCACGACACTAGGAATTTTCGAGTCGCAAAATGGGGGCGAGACGTGGCAGAAGCGGATGGATGGAATTAAAGAAGTACTCATGGTCGTAACTCTCGCGCTCGATCCCACTCGACCCACAATCATATATGCCGGCACCAGCGGAGGGGTGTACAAGACTCTAAATCGGGCCGTGCGATGGGAAAAGGTGAATAACGGGCTTATTCCCGCAGATCAATTGCAGTCCTCGCGCGCCCTCGGTGTGACGGTCATTCAGGTGGATCCCCATCTGCCCGATCACGTCTACGCGGCCACGTTAAACGGCGTCTATAAGTCCACCGATGGGGCGCAGTCGTGGAACCGGATTGCCCAGTCGCTGCCGGACCAGATGATTAGCGCGATGGTGCTCGATCGGGCGAAACCCGGCGTGATTTATGTGGCGAGCCGAGAGGGAATGCACAAGAGTGAAGACGGAGGAATGACCTGGAATCCCATCAACAAGGGGTTGGCGAGCCTGAATGTCCGCTCGCTCGCGCAAAGTCCGACCGATCCGAAGACTTTCTATGTGGGGACAAACGGCAGCGGGCTCTATCGAAGCCGGGACCGGGGCAACACATGGGAACCGATGCCGGCGGTGCGCTCTAGAAGCTAGTTTAGTTATGGTCGGCGGTTGAGGCTTGAATCGCCGATATTGGGTCCTACTCGCGACGGGGTTGTCGTGGCCCCCTCGGGGTTCTCTTTCTTTTCGATTTCAAACCCGAAGCTATATGGCAGAGTTGTATCCTGGGTATCGGGACCAATGCGATTGGGGAGGTTGGTATCCTGGATCTGCGTACCTCGCCTTGGCTTGATGGATTCTTGCACGGCGCTATAGGGTGAGACCGTGTAGCCGACGTCGGCTCCGAAGTTCTTGTTGAGGGTCGTGTCCTCGATGTCGCCACCAATTCTGGCAGGAAGGGTGGTGTCTTGAATCTCCATGCCCGTGCGCGCTGATTCCGGTGGTTTTTTCCCGCGGAACTCCTTCGCGATGGATTCCTTCTCCTGCTCTATTCTGATGCGTTCCTTCCCGGCTGCTTCGTGGTCGAGCGTGTCGACCTTGTCCATTGACTCACCGAGCTGTTCTAATCGAACCTTGAGTTTCCGCAGATCATCCCGAGCACGTGCGACTGTCCCGATGATCTCGTTAATCGTCCACTGTCTGGAGAACGTTCCAAGCGTGCCGCCGGTGCCCGCTGGACCCGAGGAGGGTTGCCCTGCACTATTGAATATGCCCTTTTGTTGCACCGACTTGAGGATGTAAGACGCTTGTTCCTGTAAGTCTTCAAGGTCCTCCAATGACTCTACGTTATTTGCGCAACAGTCCAGGAATTTACGGTACCGCTGAGCAAACTTGGAGGCTTCGTTCTGAATCTCCACGATTTTGATCGTATCTTTCGCCTTCTTTTCTTTCTTTCCGACTTGCTCCTTCTTGTCGCCCTCCTTCTCATCAACGAGCGGCGTGCATCCGGGCGTCGGGACAGTGACAATCTGCTGGTCAGTGGTCCGGTTTGGACACCAGTAGATCGGAGGGGGAGGGTTGAGTGGGTTGTCAGGATTGAATTCCTTTGCGCCGCTTGTTGAGGGGCTGGCCAGGGCCAGCAGAGCGAGCGCGAGACCCCAGCCCCATTGTATCTTCTTTGATTCCAGGCCAATCATAGTTCTTATTTTGCCCATCAGCCCTGCGAAAAGTCAATCAAAGCGGCTAACCATGCGCTCTTGCAAAGCCTCCTGGGAATCGGCTAGGCTGCAAGATCGCTAAAAGAGTGGCAATCTAGCCTGATCACGCCAATATGGTTGTCGTTTACATTGAAGACATTGCCCGCCATGTCGGACAGCAGGTGACGGTCCGGGGCTGGCTCCGGCATCGCCGGTCCAGCGGCAAGATCCATTTCCTGGTAGTTCGGGACGGCACCGGGGAACTCCAAGCCGTCGTGAGTAAGGGATCAGTGGGGGAGGAACAGTTTGCCCAGTCAGCGGTGTTGACTCAGGAATCCTCTCTGATGCTGACCGGCACAGTCAGGCAAGAGGCTCGCGCCCTCGGAGGCTATGAACTGGATGTGACCGGCCTCCAGGTGGTTCAGATCGCCGAGCCGTTTCCCATCCAGCCCAAGGAGCACGGAGTCGGATTCCTCATGGAGCATCGGCATCTGTGGCTCCGCTCCAGTCGCCAACACGCGATCTTGCGGATCCGACACGAGATCATCCGGGCCTGCCGAAATTTCTTTGATGAGCGGGGCTTCGTGCTGGTGGATGCGCCTATTTTCACGCCCAATGCCTGCGAAGGGACGACCACCCTGTTTCAGACAGACTACTTCGATGAGAAAGCCTATTTGACTCAGAGTGGTCAGCTCTACAGTGAAGCCACAGCCGCGGCATTCGGCAAGGTCTATTGTTTCGGCCCGACCTTCCGCGCCGAAAAGTCGAAGACGCGCAGGCATCTGATGGAGTTCTGGATGGTGGAGCCGGAGGTCGCTTTTGCCGAACTGTCCGATATGATGGACCTGGCTGAGGAATTCCTCAGCTTCATCGTCCAGCGGGTGCTCGAAACACGGAAGGCGGATCTTGCTGTCCTGGAGCGGGACACCAGTAAGCTCGAGCGCGTGGTGGCCCCTTTCCCGCGCGTTTTGTACGAGGAAGCGGTTTCGTTACTCCAGAAGAAGGGCAATCCGATCCAGATCGGCGATGATTTCGGAGGAGACGAAGAGACGCTGCTCTCGAACGAGTTCGATCGGCCAGCGATCGTCCATCGGTATCCATCGGCGATCAAGGCATTTTACATGCAGAACGACCCAGTTCGTCCCGAGCTGGCGCTCTGCATGGACGTGCTGGCTCCAGAAGGATACGGCGAGATCATTGGCGGCGGGCAGCGAATTCACGAGTACGACAAGCTCATGGCTCGGATCCGAGAGCATAAACTGCCCGAACAGGCCTTCCGTTGGTATCTGGACCTGCGTCGGTACGGGTCTGTTCCCCACGCAGGCTTCGGCATGGGCATCGAACGGGTGGTGGCCTGGATCTGCGGACTGGACCACGTTCGAGAGACTATTCCCTTTCCTCGCATGCTTTACAAGCTGTATCCATGAGAGAAAGCTGTCAGCCGTCAGCTTTGAGCCTTCAGCCGGGTGAAGAGGGAGGCCTCATCCGTTAGGCTGATAGCTGAGTATTGAAAGCTGACCGCTCACTGCAAGAGCGCGACGTCCCTGATTGGCGGGGTCGCAAACATGATTTCAAAAGGCCACATACCTCCTCTCCTCTCTTCCCTTTCTCCCATTTTCTACGACCAGGTCGAAAGTCCACGCTGTCAGATCCGCAGGATTAAGTGGTATCTTGTGGGGCAGTTTATGCCAGATTACTGCCATTTATGGATTTTCAAAAGCAGCACATTTTTGTTGACAAGGCTGGACTAACATGTATATTGGGCCCATAAAGTGGGAGAAAGTGGAATCTAATGGATTTTCAAAGGCAAAACCACATGAATTGCATGTTCCGGTATTGGCACATGAAACGATATCGTGGTTGGTCCGTCGGCAAGGTGGTCGGTACCTTGATTGCACGATCGGGCCTGGAGGTCTTGCCTCACGGATCCTCGACCGCACTAGCCCAGACGGGATGGTGGTCGGGATTGATCGAGACGAAGAAGCCATTGCAGTGGCCCGGGAGCGGCTCAAACCCTTTGCCGGACGGGCCTGGCTTATTCAGGGGAATTTCAGCGAGCTGAAGCAGCATCTCCAATCGGCGGGCATCTCGGAGGTTGACGGCATCGTGTTTGATCTAGGTGTGTCCTCAGCTCAACTTGGCCGGCCGGAGCGGGGCTTTAGTTTTCTCACCGACGGTCTGCTTGATATGCGTATGGAACAGGGTGCCGGCCAGACTGCTGCAGCTCTGGTCAACAAACTTTCCGAGGCCGAACTGGCGGATGTCATTTACCGGTATGGCGAGGAACGGTACTCGCGGCGCATCGCCCGCTCTGTGGTGCGAGCTCGGGAGCGCCGTCCCTTGGGCACCACCTTCGATCTCGTGTCGGTGATCCGGGATGCGGTCCCAGCCTCCTATCGCCATGGGCGCATTCACTATGCGACACGAACGTTTCAGGCGTTGCGGATCGCTGTCAACCGCGAACTTGACGTGCTGGAACATGCACTTCGCGATGCGGCTGATGTGCTGACACCCGGGGGGCGACTTTGTGTCATCTCGTTTCATTCTCTTGAGGACCGCATTGTCAAACAGACTCTTCGCGCGCTCTCAGGAGGCCCTGATCCCTGCCTGTCACGATTGACCAAGAAACCACAGACTCCTTCGGAACGGGAACGGCGTGAAAATCCGCGCGCCCGCAGCGCGAAGCTTCGCGTGGCTGAGCGCCTTCCTGGAGCGAGGCATTCATGAAGACATTGACCGTCATTGCTGCGATGGCCCTGTTGCTGCTCTATGTGTGGGAACGAGTGGAGATTGTGCGGATCGGATACCAGGTCGAGCGTCTCAAGGTCAAGAAAGTGGCGCTTGAGCGTGAGCGCGATGAGTTGCAGGTGAAGCTCTCGGCGCTGACCTCGCCGGAACGGATCGCACGGGTCGCAACCGGGAAACTAGGGTTGGTTCCACCCGAGCGGGGACAGGTGATCCTTGTCGACTTGAAGCCAGAGGCGCCCGCTCATAGAGGGAGAGGGCCAACCATGCTGGACGTGAAGCTGGCCAGGAACGAGCCGATGTGGAAGGTGCCGTGATGGTATCTGCTCCGCGTCGCGGCCGTTGCATCGTCGTCGCATTGTTTTTGCTTGCAGGGTTTGTTGTTGTTCTCTTCCGGCTCTTTAACCTGCAGATTCTGCAGGCCGCTGAGCTGACCGTGAAGGCGGATCGGCAGCACCGGAAGGCTGTGTCCGTGCAGGGGCCTCGAGGATCAATCTTCGACCGCAACGGGAAGGTTTTGGCCATCAACGTAGATGTGCCCTCCGTGTTCGGTGTACCGGCTTCACTCGATGATCCGTCGGGGGTGGCGCGACATCTTTCCCCGGTCCTGCATGTCAGGGCTGGCGAGATTGAGAGAAAACTCAAACAGGAACGGAGTTTTGTGTGGATTGCGCGGAAACTGGACCCGGAGCAGGGGCGAAGGCTGGAGCGTATGCCCCTAGAGGGCATCGGCGTGGTCATGGAGGGGCAACGCTTTTATCCCAAGGGACCATTGCTCTCTCATGTGCTCGGATTCGCAGGTATGGACAGCCAGGGGCTCGAGGGCATCGAACGCCGGTATGATCCCTATCTCCGCGGAGAAAAGCAGATGGTCGTGTTGCAGCGCGATGCGCTGGGTCGCACTGTCTTCCCCAAGGGGCTGCATGAGCAGACACCTTCGACAGGCCACAACGTGATCCTCACGATCGATGAAGTCATTCAATACATTGCCGAAAAGGAATTGGAGGAGGCGGTTACTGCCACTCGGGCAAAGGGCGGGATCGTGATCGTGATGGAACCTCGGACCGGAGCCATACTCGCGATGGCGGTGAATCCAAGGTTTGACCCGAATGCCGTGCAGGGGATTTCCGCCGATCGATGGCGCAACCGTGCCTTGACCGACACCTATGAACCTGGCTCGACCATGAAAATCTTCGTGGCGGCGGCCGCGCTTGAGGAAAAGGTCATGGAGCCCGGGACCTTGGTTTATGGGGAAAACGGCCATATGGTGGTGGCCAGGACCGTCATTCACGATCATGAGAGAATGGGCTGGATGACCTTCGCGCAGGTGGTCCAACGGTCCAGCAATATCGGGTCGGTCAAGACGGCCACGGCTCTTGGAGAGGAGCGCCTGTACCGCTGGCTTAGAGCATTCGGCTTCGGAGAACGGACGGAAATCGACTTGCCAGGGGAGGTGGCTGGTCTGGTCAAGGAACCGCGAGACTGGGGACGGCGGTCGCTTGCTTCGATCGCAATCGGACAGGAGATCGGTGTGACGCCATTACAGCTCGTCACGGCGGTGGCCGCCATCGCCAACGGGGGCTGGCTCATGAAGCCTCACACGGTCTCGGAAATACGTGATGAGAAGGGCCGGGTCGTTGTTCGAGCCAGCCCTCAGGTTCGACGACAGCCGATTTCGCCGGAGTCAGTGCGCACCCTCAGCAAGATCCTCGAGGGGGTGGTCACACATGGGACAGGCAGCAAGGCGGCGGTCCCAGGCTATCGGGTGGCTGGAAAGACGGGCACAGCCCAGAAGATCGATCCTAAGACGGGGAGCTATTCCTCAAATCTCTCCGTGGGGTCGTTCGTCGGATATGTTCCTGCGGACGACCCCCGGCTGGCTGTCGTCGTCGTGATTGACGAGCCGCAGACCGAAGCTTGGGGAGGGGTTGTGGCTGCGCCGGTGTTTCGGCGAGTCGCTGAACAAGCGCTTCAATACCTCGGGGTGTCTTCTCAGGAGCCGGTAAAGCTGGCCATGACGAGCCGCTCGGAAATGGCGCGACCATAGGGCTGCAAAACTGTCTCATGACTGCCGTTGAGTTGATCGTTCCGCTGGAAAGTCAACTGGGTGTGATTCAGCGGCAGGGAAATTTGAATGTGGCCATCACCGACGTGACCGATGACTCACGCCTCGTCAAGCCTGGCAGCCTGTTCGTGGCGGTCAAAGGAGGAAGGGTGGATGGCCATGCCTATATTCGGCAGGCAGTGCAAGCTGGCGCATCGGCTGTTGTGATACAGGCGGGATTGCCCTCTGCTGGTGGGACTGAACAAGGGGTCATCCCCTCAGTTCCGATGATTCGAGTGAAGGACTCCCGGCGAGCGCTGGGGCTACTGGCCAGCCGGCTTCACCAAGATCCCTCCTTTCGGCTTGCGATGATCGGTGTGACCGGGACAAACGGAAAGACCACGGTGACCTATTTGTGCAAAGCGGTGCTTGAGGCGGCTGGGCGGCGGGTGGGTGTGATCGGAACGGTGGCCTATCAGATCGGGTCTGAACGACTCACTGCACCCCATACGACACCTGGCGCAGGCGAGCTCCAGGCCCTGTTGGCGCGCATGGTGTCTGCCGGTCTGGACACCGCGGTGATGGAAGTGTCCTCGCACGCGCTTGCCTTGGATCGCATCGCTGGCTGCGAATTCGATGTGGCGATCTATACGAACTTGACCCAAGACCACCTCGATTTCCATGCCGACATGGAAGATTACTTCAAGGCAAAACTGCGCCTGTTCACGAATTTGAGGCCCGCCGGGAACAAACTTCGTCCCAAACGCGCCATTATCAATGCGGATGATCCTCGGGGTAGCCGCGTGTGCGAGGTCAGCCCGGTTCCCTTCTGGACCTATTCCATTCGAAGTCGGTCTGATATCCGAGCTGAGGATGTCTGCCTCTCGCTTGCCGGAACGCGCTTCACCGCCGCCACCCCAGCCGGGAGATTTTTGGTGGAGAGCCGGTTGGTGGGTGAATACAACGTCTATAACACATTGGCTGCCATCGCCGTCGGGCTGCAGGAGGGGCTGTCGCCTGATGTGATACGCGAAGGGATCCAATCGGTGGTCAATGTTCCGGGACGATTCGAGCGGGTCGAAGCAGGGCAAGACTTTACCGTTGTGGTCGATTATGCCCACACGGAAGATGCCCTGGTTCGTCTATTGGGCGCAGCACAGGCGCTGAAGACCGGCCGGATCATCACGGTGTTCGGCTGTGGAGGGGACCGTGACCGAGGCAAGCGACCCAAGATGGGCCGCGCGGCGGCGCGACAGAGCGACCTGGTGATCCTGACCTCCGACAACCCGCGAAGCGAGGATCCCATGGCCATCCTGCGGGAAGTGGAAGCGGGAGTGCTGGAGGCGCTTGATCCTGCCGAGCCGGCACGGGTCCGGTACGAGGTGATTGCCGATCGACGTCGCGCCATCGAAACAGCAGTCCGGGAGGCGAAGCGGGGCGACATGGTCCTGATCGCGGGCAAGGGGCACGAAGACTACCAGATCATCGGCTCCAATCGTCTGCATTTCGACGATCGCGAGGTGGCCAGGGAAGCCATACAGAAAGTCCTGAGGACTGAGTAACGGGGATTGAGCGAGGACTGAGCAATGAAGACTGAGGCTCAGGCCTCAGCGTCGTTGCGTCGGTCGCGACAGACTTCGGCGAACTCAGTCGAGCCGACGCGGCACGCAACAGACGCTATAGACGCCTCACTACTCGGTCCTCGGTCCTGCATGACCATGTCGCTCTTTACTGTCGAAGAGGTCATAGAGATCATCAGTGCCAGGGTGCTCTCCGGCCAGAACCCGCGGGGGCTGCCAAGCCATATCCATCGGCTGTGTACCGACTCTCGCGAGGCTCGGTCCGGAGATCTCTTTGTCGCGCTCAAGGGGGACCGCTTTGACGGCCACGATTTTGTCGATAAGGCTTTACAGCAGGGGGCGGTTGGGGCGATCGTCCAGGAACGGCACAGGCTTGCGCCGCGTCCTGAAGGGGCAGCCAAGGCGACCCGCTCGGGTGGATCGCGAGCCGGCCTGATTCCCCGGAGGGCCCCGTTCCTCTTGGGAGTGCCGGATTCGCTCCTCGCCTATCAGCAGTTAGCGGCGCACTACCGGAACCGCTTTCGGATACCGGTGGTCGCAGTCACAGGCAGCAACGGCAAGACCACCACTAAAGAGATGGTGGCCGCTGTGCTGGCGCAACGCTGGACCGTGCTAAAAACTGAAGGCAATCTGAACAACCGTATCGGGGTTCCTCAGACGCTGCTCCGGTTGACTGCGCGTCACCAGGCGGCAGTCGTGGAGATGGGCGTGGATCAAAAGGGGCAGACAACCCGTCTGTGCGAGATCGTGCGCCCGACCATTGGACTCATTACGAACGTCGGCCCGGATCACCTCGAGTTCTTCGGCAGCATGGAGGCCTCTGCTCAGGCCAAGGCGGAGTTGCTGAATCTGATGTCACCCGACGGTGCGGTTGTGCTGAATGCGGATGATGCGTATTTCGATTATCTCGCGTCGCAAGCCCGCTGCCCTGTGCTCTCGTTCGGGCGTTCCTCACGAGCTCAGGTTCGAGCGAC
>VBOJ01000257.1 GCA_005877775.1 Nitrospirota bacterium
TTCGCCAGCCGAAATTCCTCTGCTCAGCAAGCCACTGTCAAGACTCTTGGGCCATTCGTGTCCCGCCGGATCATGCAGGCGCTGGCCGACGATATGTATCCTCCTGGGGTGGAAACGGATCTGCTCGCGCTCCGGCAGCTCTTCAATGATTATGATGAAGGTCTTGCGTTGATGGAACGCAAGCGCCGACTCGCCGGTGCAAAAGCCATATTGGAGCGGCTTCGTGCGACAGGCCAGCGGCGAGAGGCACGGGGCGATAGGGAAGACCTATCCGACCCCATAGCCCCTTGCCCATCGCCCATAGCCTCGGACTTGTGGAATCTCCCGATCCGCTTCTCGAGAGGCGTCGGGCCGAAGCGGGCAGCGTTGCTGGAGAAACTCGGTGTGCATACCGTGGAAGACGCTTTGTGGTTTCTGCCCTGGCGGTATGAAGACCGGTCAGTCATCACGGCCATCAGTGACCTTGCTCCAGGTGCGCGGGCGTCGATCTGCGGGACGATCCGACGCAGTGACCTGAAGCGCACCGCTCGCCGGCGCATGACGATCCTGGAGGTGACCGTCGAGGATGCCACCGGCGACCTGAGGGCGGTGTACTTCAACCAACCCTATCTGGAAAAGCTGTTCAAACCGGGCTCGCGCGTGATGATGAGCGGAATGGTCTCGGTAGGTCGAAAGGGATGGACCGACTTGCAGATGGATACCCCCCAGTACGAACTCCTGGGCGAGGACGACGATACCCCCCTTCACGTCGGTCGAATCGTGCCCATCTACCACGAGACGAGAGGATTCACGTCCCGGCAAATCAGGACGCTGATCAAAGGACTCATCGAGCAGTACGGGAACGGATTGGAGGAAGTCCTGCCAGAGTCCGTGCGAACCAGACATGGCTTCCCGGCGATTCGAACGGCGATTGTGGATGTCCACTTCCCACAGCCACCGGCTGATCCGGAAGCACTGGAGCGCGGCGCAACCCCGGCCCGCCGCCGGCTCGCCTTCGAGGAGTTTTTTATCCTGCAACTGGCGCTGGCCCTTCGACAACGGTCGGTGAAGCAGGAAACGAAGAAGATCCGATTCGATACCATGACCCCGATGGTCAGCCGCGTCCGCGCGCTCCTGCCGTTCCGGCTGACGGATGCGCAAGAGCGGGTACTGACGGAGATCCAACGAGACATGGCGGCAGTTCGCCCGATGAACCGATTACTCCAAGGCGATGTGGGCTGTGGAAAAACCGTGGTCGCGTTCATCGCCATGCTGATCGCCTGCGGGTCCGGCTATCAAGCGGCACTCATGGTTCCAACAGAGATCCTGGCGGAGCAGCATTACCACAACCTGCGGACACTCATTGCTGCGCTTGGGCTCCGAGTCGTTTTGCTGACAAGTGGGGGATCCGCAAAGGCGCGAGGCACTGCTCTCAAGCAGATCGAGACCGGGGAAGCCAATGTGGTGATCGGCACGCACGCGCTGATCCAGAAAGGGGTCCGGTTCGCGCAACTCGGTCTCGCGGTGATTGATGAACAGCACAAGTTCGGGGTGCTCCAACGGAAGACCCTGCTGGAGAAAGGGCTTCACCCGGACGTGCTGGTGCTGACGGCCACGCCGATTCCCCGTACGCTGGCCATGACGGTCTATGGCGATCTGGACGTCTCGGTGATTGATGCGCTGCCGCCGGGGCGCAGGCCGATCCGAACGTGGGTTTTCAACGAGACCCAACGGCGCCGAGCCTATCAACTGCTTCACGACGAAGTCCGTGCCGGACGGCAAGCCTACATCGTCTATCCGCTGGTGGAGGAATCCGAAAAAGTGGACCTGCGGGCGGCAATCCAAGCAGTTGAACGGTTGCAGGCCATGTTCCGCCCTGTCCCTGTGGGGCTAGTCCACGGCCGGATGAAGGCGGCGGAGCGAGCGCGCACGATGGCAGCCTTCAAAGCCGGGGAGATTCAGATACTGGTCGCCACCACGGTGATCGAGGTGGGCGTGGATGTGCCGAACGCCACCGTGATGCTGGTGGAGCACGCGGATCGGTTCGGGTTGGCCCAACTCCATCAGCTCCGCGGCCGAGTGGGGCGCGGCGCGCAGCCATCCATCTGCCTGTTGCTCACACCAGGGAAGAGCGCGCAGGGCGTCAAGAAACAGGAGAGACGGGAAAGCGGGGGAGGCAGTTCGTCATTGGCGGGGCGACGCCTGGAGGCTCTGGTGAACTCGACGGATGGGTTTGTGATCGCGGAGGAAGATCTTCGGATACGAGGGCCTGGTGAGTTCTTCGGTGTGCGACAGTGGGGCATGCCGGAGTTTCGCGCAGCCAATCTGGTGCGCGATGCAGCCATTCTGGAGCAGGCTAGGCAAGAGGCCTTTGCCATCGTCCAGGCTGATCCCTCTCTTGGCGATCCGCGCCATCAGGCATTGCGGGCGGTCATGCTGAGGCGATGGAAGGCGAAGCTGGATCTCGGGAAGGTGAGTTGAAGAATTAGGCAAGGGGCTAGGGGCTATAGGCGACTAGGAAGGCGAGGGGCTATAGGTTATAGGATTTAAGACGAGCTCGACCTATTGCCGCTTGCCTATAGCCTATTGCCTGTTTCTTGCTTATCGCCTATTGCCGCTAGCCGCAAGCCCGGAGCGAAGCGAGATGGGGTTTCTGCAACGCATCAAACATGACGTGAAGGCCGGATGGGCCACCTTGCGGTACGGCACCGCTCAAGCGGCCACCCGCGCACTGGAAGAAACCGAGTTGCTGCGGCTGCGGCTTGAGGTGCGGAAACTAGATGCCCGCATCAGTGAGCTCTATGGGGACATCGGTGAGCGAGCGGTGGAACTGTCTGAGCGGGGTCTGCCGGCCGAGCAGGTGTTGTCCGACTCGGAGTTGGTCCGAGTGGCGGAGCAGGTCGCTTCCCTCCAGGCCGAACGTGCGAAGCTCACGGGCGAGATGGACGATATACGAAGCGGCAGTTGATCGCCGGATACAAGGGATCTGTGATGGTATTGGCCGGAGTTGATATCGGGACCCTAACGTGCCGGCTGCTCATTGCACGGGTGTCCGAGGCAGGGCGGCTGACCGAACTCCATTCAGATCGGCGCATTGTGCGTTTGGGCGAAGGCGTGGACCATTCCCGCAGGCTGTGTCTTGACGCGATGGATCGCGTCATCAGCACGTTGCTGGAATGGAGGAAGGTCATCGAGACCTACCCGATTGACGGGCAGATCGCCGTAGCGACGAGCGCTGTCCGCGACGCAAAGAACCGAGACGAGTTCCTTGGACGAATCAAACGCGAGGTCGGCTTCGAAGTGGAACTGATCAGCGGGGAGGAAGAGGCGCGCC
>VBOJ01000097.1 GCA_005877775.1 Nitrospirota bacterium
GCCGTCTTAGAGCGGGAATTGAGAAAGCCGGAACATGCTCAGAACAATAAAGACAATGATCAAGAATTGGAGGGAAACGGCCGACCATGACGGATCGAGCAGGCTCGCGGAACGAACGATGTCCTCGGTCCCACCGGCAGAGGCCCCTCCAAACTGATGCCAGAGAAGAGCAATGGCCCGCCTGAGCGAGATCATCAGGGAACAGGGGAAAATTTCCCCCATGCCTGGCCCGGTCGAGACGGCCGGTTCGGGTTCATTCCAGTCAAGCGACTGGTACTGCTTGGCTGAGGAGGAGCTGTCTGGCCTCGCAGGGTCAGTGCGACGCCACGAGCCGATTCGATTGGAGGTTCTGGCCAGGATTGCCACCGGGATCGTCGAGTCGTTGCAATACAACGATCGCCTCATCACGCGCGCGCTCGCCGGTGCCGCTGACTTCCAGCTCATCACGCACCAGGTCAATGTTGCGATCTTGGCCACCAAGCTCGGAATAGGGCTCGGGTATCAGTCGGAGGAATTGGGTCATCTGGCGCTGGCTGGTCTTGTCCATGATGTTGGCATGTTCTTGGTGCCAGAGTCGCTCGTGATCAATCCTGACAGGCTGAGCCAGGAAGACAACGAGTGCATTGAGCAGCACCCAGAGCTGGGATTCCAGGTCCTGAGTCAACTGGGGAGCAGCTATGCCTGGCTGGCCCAGGTCGTGAGGCAGGAACATGAGCGATGGCAGGCACAGGGGTATCCCAACAAGCTCAAGGAGACCGAGGTCCATGAGTATGCCCAGATCATCGGGATCGTAGATGTGTTTGACGCATTGGTGCGTCCGAGACCATCCTGTCAGCGGATGCTGCCGCACGAGGCGGTGCGAGAGTTGCTGGTGGTCCAGAAGAATGCGTTTTCGCATAAGCTGATCAAGGCGCTGGTGGAACAGCTCTCGGTCTTTCCGATCGGCACGAGGGTCCGCCTCAACACCGGAGAAGTCGGTATCGTGACTCAGCTCAATCCTCGGCATCCGCTACGGCCGATCGTGCGGGTCAGCCAGACAACTGACCAGACCATGCCCGCTGCATCAAAGCCCATAGATCTCAGCCAGACCACCCAAACGCATATTGTGGAAGTGGTAAAACCAGTAGACGTCGCGTGAACGGCTGGAAGGATTCATGAGCATCAAGCGCGAACTTGGCCGACTCCTCTGCCTGGTCTTGGCAATCTCGACCGGCATCGGACCGCTAGGCTGTCGAAATCCTGCCCAGTCCAACCTGCCTCCTTCCGCAATCGCTCCGCCGGGCACTCCTATCGCCCCCCTTCCCAAAGGGGATGTGTATGCTGACGAAACCGTACTCAGCCCGGACGCGGTGATCGAGACAGGGGATACGCTGGAGGTCGTGATTCGGCGAGGAGCCGGAGAAGACAAACTGGCTGGCCTTGTCCGTGAAACGGGCGTGGCGACCCTGTCCTTTGTGGATGTTGAGGTGCGCGGGCTGACCGTTGCCCAAGCGGAAGAGCGTATTCGGCAGAAAGTGGGGCCGTTCATACGTCAGCCCCGCGTCGACCTCCAGCTCAAAAAGAAAGCGGCCAAGGTAAAACGGATCTTTGTGTTCGGCGACGTGAAGAAACCGGGCATGCACCCCATGTCCCGACACATGACGGTCTTGCAGGCTGTGGCGCAGGCCGACAACTATAACGAGACCGCCCTCTTGGATGAAATCCGAGTCATCCGCGGCAATCTTGACCGACCGGAGGTCCTCACCGCCGACCTGGCCCGTCTCCTCACCTATGGAGATTTCAGCCGTAATCTGGCTCTGGAAGAGAATGACGTGGTGTTCGTGCCGAGAGAACGCTTGGGCGACGCAGCGGAGGCAGGGAAGAAGCTCCTCCCGATCATCACGGTCGCCTTGGCGCCAGTCTACTCGGCCTTCCTCATCACGATCTTCACGGGAACACCTTTGCTCAAATGATCGGCGGCAGGTCCTCGTCATGAATGAACTGAACATCCTCGATTACTGGTTGATCCTCAAAAAACGCAAGTACCCGATTCTCCTGACCACGGGATTGGTGGTTGCATTCACTTTTGCCGTGACTCAGTTTGTGCAACCAACCCCTTTCTACGAGGCTTCAGCCAGGGTCAAGTATGACCGGACAAGCTCCGTCGCGTCTCTGTTGCTTGAGTCATTGTCATACTCGGGCAGTAACGATCTAGGCACCCAAGCGGAAGTGATCAGAAGCTTCCCGATCATTGAGGAAGTCGCGCGGGAGCTGCATATGTTCCCGGAGGACGTGTCGCTGGAAACACGTCGTTCAGCACCGTACCTGAATACGATTTACGCCTTGCAGGGACAAGTCAAAACCGCTCGGGAGAACGACACGACTATCATCAAAGTCACCGCAAGCGCCGAGGCTCCCGAGCGGGCTGAACGGATCGCGAACACCGTGGCCCAGGTGTATCGGTCCGAAAACATCAAGGCCCGCAACCGGATGGTGACAGACTCCCGCCGTTTTGTGGAGGAGCAGGTGGCCTTGCGGGAGAGGATGCTGAACGAGGCGGAGGAGGCTCTGCGAAGTTTCAAGGAGCGTAGAGGACAGGTCTTCTTGACCGAAGAGGCCAAGGCGGCGCTGGACCTATTCACCAAGTTGGAAGAAGACTATAATAAAGTCCTCAGGCTGAAGGATGAAGCGTTCAAACAGATCGGCGTGCTGAAGAGGCAGGAGACCATGGAGAAGAAGCCGGATGAGCGGATCTTCACAGAAGACCCCTCTGCCTTGCTGGCCATCCTGAACGGCAAGTTGAGCAACCTGCTGCAGGAGCGGGCGACTCTGCTGATCTATTACACCCCTGAACACCCTCAGGTGAAGGAGCTGGATCAGAAGATCAGGAATGTGAAAACCGAGATGGCCCGTGAATTGGAGTTCAAAATCAAGAATTTGAACGATCGGGAAGCCGCACTCAAGGAGCAGATCGACCAGTATCGGGCACGCTATCTCAACTTTCCCAAAGCCGCGATTGAGCTGGCACGACTTGACCGAGATGTCAAGATCAACTCAGATCTCTATGCGACGCTGAAGGTCAAGCATCAGGAGCTCCTCATCAAGAGCGCGGAACAGATCGAAGAGGTGACGATCATCGCGCCGGCGGTGGCTCCCGCTGGACCAGTCAACGCGCCGAACAATAGGCTGAACATGGTGGTGGGAACCGTGATGGGAGTCTTTCTGGGAATCGTCTTGGCCTTCGCGCGGGAATCGTTCGACACCTCCATCGGCACGATCGAGGGAGTCGAGGAGTTTCTGAAGGTTCCGGTCTTGGGCGTTATCCCCCGGTTTGACGAAAAAGAGATGCTGCGAACCGCGACCAAGTTGCTCCCACCGAAGACCGATCAGGAGACGATTCTGACCTTGGCGAAGCTCGCCTGCCTGGTCGATCCCAAGTCTGTGCTGGCTGAGAGTTTCCGATCCATGCGGACCAACATCCAGTTCACCAGCATGGATCGGAAAGTGAAGTCCATTCTGTTTACCAGCGCCGGCCTGGGCGAGGGAAAAACCACTACCGTGACCAACCTGGCGATCACGCTGGCTCAGGAAGGCCAACGAGTCTTGCTGGTGGACGCCGACTTGCGGAGGCCGGTCATCCATAAGCGGTTCGGTATTGAACGTAAACCCGGACTGCTGGAAGCCCTCGGAGGAAAGATCCCCTGGAGAGAGTCGGTGCGGACGGTCACAGACCTCATGCTCGGCACACTGGGAGTTGATCGCGTCATCAACACCCCAGGCATGGACAATCTCAATGTGCTGACCAGTGGGGCCGATACTGGAGGCGCCGGTGACTCCATGAGCCTGGCTAAGATCGCCAAACTGGTCCCCGAAATGCAGGAAGAATACGACGTGGTGCTGATTGATAGCCCCCCTATTCTCCCGGTTACCGATGCCGTGACGGTCAGTTCCCAGGTGGATGGAACCGTCCTGGTCTATCAGGTCGGCCGGATCGGGAGGAACGCGCTCAAGCGTGCCAAGTTTCTCCTCGACCATGCGCATGCCCAGGTGCTGGGCGTGGTCCTCACCAACGTGCACGCTGAAATCACACCGGACTACGGCTACTACGAATACGCATACCGCTAGCCCGGGTTATTCATAACGGTTCGTCGCGAAATTGCGCAGTCGCGTTGCGAGACGGGCGTGCGGAGCCGCGATGGAGGGAGGCGTACTCCCTGCAGTACGTTGACCGACTGAGTGGCGAGCCCGCCCGCCTGGCGGCCGGTTCTAGGCGGCCAGGCTTGTCGCAGCAGCGAATCCGCAATTACAGCAGAAGCGTTCATGAATAATCCGGGCTAAGGCCTCCCGGGACTAGTGAGCGCTCCAAGAGGGGCGGGGTGATGCGGTTCGACGGTACGGAGAAACTCTTGTTGGGAGTCATACTGGCACGGGGGATCGTAAGTGGCCAAGCCGGAAGTCGGATCCACAGCGCTTGAAATCCTGGTCCCGTTGATCATGGCGATTTCCCTCGCGCTGGTCATCGGCACGACCAAGCCTACCCTGAGCCTGATCCTCATCCTCGGCGCCTTCCCCATGGTGGTGGCATTTCTCTCTCCTCTGGCAGGTCTCTATCTATTAGTCTTCTCCATGCTCCTCGGCCCTGAACTGCTCGTTGGCGGCGGGATGGGAAGCGGGACAACATTGGGACGCGGCGTGACCCTTCGGTACGACGACTTCATTCTGCTGCTGGTGGGAGTTGCCTGGCTGGCCCGGACGGCCATTTCAAAGCAAGGGAACCTGCTGCTCCGGACTCCGTTGAACAGGCCGATCATGCTCTATACTGCAGCCTGTGTGCTGGCGACATTGATGGGGATTTTGACCGGCCTGGTGAGGCCTGTCTCGGGCTTCTTTTTTCTCCTGAAGTATTACGAATACTTCTTCCTGTACTTCATGACCGTGAATGTCATCACGAGTCAGAAGCAAATCCGAAGCGTGGTGTGGGCTAGCCTGGCCACCTGTTTTCTGGTCTCGTTGTATGCGATTTCGCAGATCCCAAGCGGTCAGCGAGTATCCGCCCCCTTTGAGGGAGAGTCAGGAGAACCCAACACGTTGGGAGGATATCTGGTCTTCATGCTCGCGATCGTGACAGGACTCTTGATGACTCCGGGGGCTGTAACCCAAAAGCTGCCGCTCGTGATCCTGATGGGGGTGGGAGGTATCGCGTTGCAGGGAACCCTCTCACGCTCGTCGTTTCTGGCAGCAGGGGTGGTGATCCTGGGAGTCTTGGGTCTGGTGTGGCGCAAAAACCCACTGTACCCCGCATTATTCCTCATAGCACTCCTGACCGCTCCTTGGTGGACTCCCCATGCAGTCACAGAGCGGATCATGTACACATTTGCGCAGCCTCAGGAAGAAGGCCAGATTCGCCTGGGAAGCGTCAGGGTGGATACCTCCACCTCGGATCGGCTCCGCTCCTGGCGGCAATCCTTGGATTACTTTCAGCGATCCCCACTATGGGGAGCGGGAGTCACCGGTGGACCGTTCATAGATGCGATGTACCCGCGGGTTCTCGTTGAGACAGGACTGCTGGGAAGCTGCGCGTTTCTGGTTCTGCTCTGGGCGGTCTTCCGGACGGGCGTCACCGGCTATCAGCAGGTCCCCGATCCATTTATGCGAGGAGTGACCCTCGGATTTCTATTGGGGTTTGGAGGTCTCCTGGTGCATGCTATTGGGGCCAATACCTTTATTATTGTGCGGATCATGGAACCATTCTGGCTTTATGCGGCGCTGATCGTCAGAATGTTGATCATGCACCAGGCCCAGCCAGCCTCGGAGGCCGGCCTGCTTGCCCAACAGACGATCAATCGAGGAATAGCGCAGAGAGGACACCAGTCCGCTTAGGATGGATCGGCTCCCATGCAGGAGCCATGGATTTGATCC
Source organism: Nitrospirota bacterium (assembly GCA_005877775.1). GTDB lineage: Bacteria > Nitrospirota > Nitrospiria > Nitrospirales > Nitrospiraceae > NS-7. The sequence continues at coordinate 5,899 of VBOJ01000097.1, forward strand.
CATCTCACGACGATAGGCCGAATGCGCCGACTAGGTTTCTTTTTCAACGTCCCGATCTTCGTCTCCGCCCAAGCGGTCATCAGGCTGATCAATGTGCCGTTTCGAAGGCTTCCCGTTCTCTCGAGTCTGCCCCTTTTTATCCGCTTCAATGTGGAACGTTGAGTGACCGGGAAGAGGCCTGGATGCCATGAGGTCATCCTCCTCAGGCGACAGCCTTCTAAATGGTGCGACTTCATCAACCGGCTGGGCTTGATGAAGATCAGGACGACGATTTCTACAGATACAGGGCGGGTCTTTCAGGTGATGCGTGACGAGGGGGAGTGACGGGATTTCGCTGGGTCGGGTCACCACTCAGCTGTTGCTGAGCCGGGCGGTGGGGTACCTGCTGGCCTTGGGGAACTCCGTTATCCTCGCCCGCGTTCTCGGGGCTGAGCGTCTCGGTGAATACACCTACGCCATGGGTATTGCGGCGCTCTTTGGGCTCTTGCCGCATCTGGGGATCAGTACAGTTGTCACGCGGACCATCGCTCGCGACCCTGATGCCGGTGCAGGCGTGCTTTGGGCCGCCCTGCGCGCCCAGGCGCTGCTCGCGACCGGGGTCCTGCTAGGCATTCCAGCTTTCGCGCTCATCCTGCCGGAGCAACCGGTCCCCTTGGGATATGTGATCCTGGCGGCGGCCCAACTGGCCTTAGGAACCCTCAGTTGGCCCTACTTGGCTGTGCTGGGTGGCCGAGCTCGCTACGATCGACTTGCGCTGGCTGAACTGGTGACCGGTCTTGTCGCGACACTCACGCTCCTAGCAGTTGCCCTGCTCCATGGGAGCGTGGCGGCTTTCCTCTGGGCCCAGGTATTGGCGGCAGGTATCGCAGTGATCGTCGCGAGACTGGCCGCGACCTCCTTCGTTCAGACCGGGGGAACAGAGCCTATGAGGATCGGCGCCCTTCTCCGCCATGCTGCCCCCTTCGGCGCCACGACCGCGGTTCAAAGTCTCTATACGCGTCTGGACATCCTGCTCCTGGGACAACTGGCCTCCACCGCAGCCCTCGGTCTGTACAACGTCGCCTACAAACCGACTAATCTGGCTGTGAACTTCGGGAGCACTGTGGCCGGCACCCTCTTTCCAGTCATGGCTCAGGCGCGAGAGCCAGGGGCACCGGTTGCCTTCCAACGAGCCCTGCGTGGCCTCAGCACAGCGGGACCAGCTATGGCCCTCACTTTCAGCGGACTGGCCACGCCGCTGCTTCACACACTCTATGGGTCCGAATTTACGGCAGCTGCACTGGTCCTAAGCCTCCTGGCCTGGTCGGCGGCGGCCAACTGGCTCTACGCGCCGCTGGCTGTGGCACTCCAGGCCCGCGGTCAGGAGCGCTGGTGGATGATAAGCCTGGCCGGCGGCCTGGCGCTGAACGCGGCAGGAAACATCTGGGCAATCCCGCGCTGGGGGGCCCTCGGGGCGGCTGGCGCAACGCTGGGGTCGGAGATAGCCCTCCTAGCCTTGGGCACGGTTCTGGTCGGTCGAAAGCTTGGGATTCTCCCATCCCTCAGGCCTGTCTTGGTCAGTCTGGGCGCCACCGCTGGCGGTGCCGCCACCCTCTGGACCCTGGGGACTCTTGGCGCGCTGTGGGCAACGCTGGCCGCTCTGGTTGTCTATGTCGGCTTGCTGATGCTGTTCAGGGTGGTCACCGCCGAAGACGCTGCTATAGTGAGCAGTTGGGTTCGGCAGGCCATTTGTGGCTGGTCGCATGGCTGAGCTGGTCGAGAAACTCGGCGAACTGGTCTGTGACGGGAATCGGCTCGGCCATCACCCAGTCAGGAGTTCCAATGGCTGAGATCGAGCCATCCGGCACGTATCGTCCTCAGTACCGCTCCCGGTGGCGTGGTCCGGTCCTGGTCTTGAGCCGATTTCCCTGGTTGAAAGATCACCTCGCCAAGCTGGTTCGGAGAATACTAACGCGTGTGTTCGAGCCGGGGCTCATCACCACCGAGCGAGTGATTGAGTACCCGTTCGTCTTTCAGAATCTGAACGGGATCACTGGACCAGTCCTCGACATCGGCTGTTGCTATAGTCGGCTCCCAATCGCGTTAGCCTCTCGCGGGTTCCAGACAGTAGGGCTTGACGTCAACCCCTATCCATTCAAGCACCCTTATTTACAGGCTGTCCGCGGAAACGCCGGCTGTTGCCCCTTCGCCGCGGGGAGTTTTGGAATGGTCCTGGCCATCTCCGTGGTCGAGCACATTGGCATCGGACATTACGGCGACCTCAAGGCGGATGCAGGAGACCGAACGGCTATCCGGGAAATCGCACGGGTGCTGAGGCCTGGAGGACTGGCCTTAATCACGGTTCCCTTTGGTCAGCTCATGACCGACGAGTTTCAGCGCGTGTACGACCCGTCATGTCTCCGACACCTGCTGTCTCCTTTGACCGTCGTTCGTATCGAATATGCCTGGAGCAGACATGGGCTCTGGACTCCCTGTTCAGAAGAGGAGGCGTCCTCCGTTGACTGGAAAGGGTCGGCGCGGGCGGTGGCTCTGATCGTAGCCACCGTGCCGAGGGAGAGACCATGATGCGAGTGCTCGTTGACGCCCTCCCTCTCCTGGGTGAGGCCAACATTGCCACCTACCTTCGCCAACTCCTTCTCAGCCTCGCTGCCGAGGACGGCTTGCACGAGTACCGCCTCTTTTTCCGTGCGTTCCGGAAGGACACCCGTGCGCGAATCGCAAGACTGTCGGCGGACCCTCGTTTTAATCAGTTCCAGACTAAAATCGTCCGGATCCCGGACCGTCTGCTGGATTGGTGTTGGACGGAGAGGTCTCTGCATCTGCCCCTCACGGAGGTCTGGCTCGGACGGCCGGATCTGTTTCTCTCCACGATCTACATGACACCGGTCGTGAAAAGGACCGCGGTCGTCATGATCGCGTACGATCTCATTCCCCTGCGGTTCCCTCAGTTCTACGGCGACGATCTGCCCCTTCTCATGGCCCGGATCCGCCGCAGCATCGAGCGGGCAGTCGCCATCATTGCAATTTCGGAGCGGACCAAGCGAGATTACGTGGAACTGCTCGGGGCTGACCCGACTCGCATCCACGTGATCTACCCGGGCGTCGAGGCTCGTTTCAGCCACAAGGCGGAGGAAGGCATGCAGAGCCTCGTGCTGGCGCGATATGGGATACGCAGGCCCTATCTCCTCTACGTGGGCTCGCTCGGGCCCCACAAGAATGTGGAAACTCTAGTCCGGGTCTTCCGCCGCTTGAAGCAGGCCCGTCGGATCCCACATCAATTGGTTCTCTGCGGGCAGGCTCGGTGGGGGCCTGAGGTGGTAGAGGCGACAGAGGATCTGAGCCACAGTGGACAGTGCGTGGTGCTCGATTTCATTCCCGGCTCCGACGTGCCACACCTCTACCATGCTGCGGATGCCTTTGCGTTTCTGTCCTTGTATGAAGGGTTCGGTCTTCCACCCCTGGAGGCGATGGCTTGTGGAGTCCCTGTCGTGGTCTCGAACGCCGGCTCCCTCCCGGAAGTTGTGGGAGATGCCGGGCTCCAGGTGCCCCCGACCGATGACGAAGCCATTGAAGAAGCCATATACAAAGTATTGACCGATGCCGATCTTCGTCAGGAGCTGCGTCAGCGTGGCATCCGCCAATCCAGCCGATTCATTTGGGCAGAGTCGGCACGCCAAACCTTGAAAGTGTTCGCTCTAGCCAGGAGCGGGCCTTGAGAGGTGCCGCCCGCCGGCTTCGTACCCACTAGGCCGTTGGGGACTTCGCAGAGTTCAACCCGGACGGGCAAAGGGTTGTGAGGCTGGGGCCACGTGGTGCGACAGGAGGAATTGAGTATCATGGCCCACAATACTCGGGAGTTTTGGAATCGCTACTGGAACGACCAGTCCCCCACGCTGAGAGCGAGAACCATGACCCAACTCCTGGATCGCATTAAATTCGACTATCTGCGGGCGATTCTGCCCGCGACTGGCCGTACGCTCGAGGTGGGCTGCGGGTCAGCCCGGCTTTCCAGTCAACTGGCCATGGCCGGGTACCGGACCTTCTGCCTCGATTATTCGTGTAATGCGCTGAAGGCCGGCCAGGCCAACTATTTGGTGGCGCGGAGCACCGGCTTGTTCGTGGCGGGAGATACGTTTCGGCTCCCATTCCGGGACGGAGTCTTTGACGTGATCCTTTCGACCGGGCTGCTGGAGCATTTCCAGGATCCCTCCCCGATCGTAGGGGAAATGGTCCGGGTGCTTCGCAGAGGGGGGCTCTTTTATTCCGACATTGTGCCTCGAAAGTTCTCCCTCTTCCGATCCCTGGACTGGGTCGGAAATGTGAAGCGCGCAGTGACGGGAGAGCGAATTGACACGTTTTACGAGCGTCCCTTCACGTCCTGTGAGATCGTGGACCTGTTGAAAGGACATGGCCTGATGGATGTCCGAGTCTTTCCAGCCGGTGTGGTGCCGCCCTATGTACCATTGCTATACCGTTCCCAACGACTGCGGGAGGCGGAAGTGGCGCTCGTCGAGCGGACGCAGCGTTTCTGGAAAGGTCTCGACGGCACCTGGCTGGCCGAGTGGCTGGGCTTTTATTACTTTGCATGGGCCACAAAACCCTAGCCCAATCCCTCAGGCAACAAGCAGTTTCTGCTGGTCTCCTCAAGAGGGACCTCTGATCATGCGCCTGCTCTTTTTAGCTCCCAGTCCACCGTCTCCCCAAACGGGAGGCGGAGCGCTCCGCATGTTCCATATGGTCCGGTTCCTGGGCAAGCGGTTCGATTTGGACCTTGTGGCTCCTGCGCTGGAAGGAGCGGAGGCAGCGGAACGACTGCTCCGTGGAAGCTGCCGCGAGATGGAGTTCGTTCCGGCCGGTTCTGAAAGCATGGCGCGGCGGTTTTTACGACTGGGCCCCTATGAAAAGGATCCAACCTTGACGGATGCCATCCACCGACGCCTCACGAGCCAGTGCTACTCGGCGGTCCAGGTGGAGAAGCCGGCCATGCTTCCCTACCTTCCGAAGGACATCCGGATCCCCGTCATTCTGGATACCTGGGCCTATGGCTTGGCAGGGCCCCTCCGAGCGCTGCGACATGAGGCTGGGATCCTGGCCCGTGCGCGGAATCTCCTGCAAGTCATTCGCTTCAGCATATTCGACGCCTGTTGCTGGCCGGTCACGTCGTGCATTCTGGTTGTATCGGAGGAGGACCGAATCCGCTGCCAACAGGAACGTCCTGGACGAAGGGTCTTGGTTGTCCCCAACGGGTTCGACTGTTCCGCGGTCAGACCTGAAACGCCGGGCAATGAGGGACCTCCGGTCATTCTCTTCACCGGAGATATGGGGTTCCCTCCCAACGTGGATGCTGCATTGTTCCTGGCCTGCCGGATCTTTCCGGAAATTCGACGAGTCCATCCCGCTGTGGAACTTTGGCTTGTAGGACGCAACCCGGATCCGCGCCTCACGCGTCTAGCTGAATCTAGCTCAGGCATTACAGTGACCGGAGCTGTGGAGGATATGGTCCCTTATCTCCATGCGGCGACTGTGTATGTCGCACCACATTTCACGGGTGCGGGCACGCGCACCAAATTGTTGGAAGCAATGGCAGCGGGGCTCGCTACCGTGACCACCAGCATCGGCATTGAGGGTATCGAAGCTTCCCATGATCAGGAAGTCGTGATCGCGGACGATCTGCCCTCTCTCACGACAACTGTTCTCCGTCTGCTTGGGAATCCGCAAGCGCGCATCCGTTTGGGGACTGCAGCCCGTCGCTTGATGGAAGAGCGGTATGACTGGTCGCGCTGCTTGGCTCCCCTTGAAACCCTTTACGCGGAGCTGCTGCCCAAGAGGGTCGTATCATGGTGAGCGTTTCGGTGGTCGTGCCGATTTATAACGCGATCCGCACGCTGCCATCCCACCTCGGGGCCATCGCACGGTTACATCCCATGCCTCTGGAGATCCTCTTGGTTGATAACGGCTCCACGGACGGCACCCTTGCGCTCCTTCACGACTTTGCACGAGACCATAGCTCCTTTGGCGTGAAGGTCCTCGAAGAGCCCCGACGAGGAGCCGCAGCTGCGCGCAATGCGGGGTTCCAAGCGGCAAAGGGTGATGTGATCGCCTTCATTGATTCCGACTGCACGCCTGAACCTACCTGGCTTAGCCATATGAGTGATCCCTTTAGGGATCCCCAAGTCGGCGCCGTAGCTGGTCGAGTGGTTGCCGCCCCTCCTGCGTCAATCATGGAACTCTTCAGTGCTCTCCATACCCTCCAGTTGCCAGACCGACCGGCTCGCTCGAGGAGGTGGACGCCGTGGGAAGGAGGCTACGTCACAGCAAATCTCGCAGTTCGGCGCTCTCTCTTAGTGGAGCTCAACGGGATCGATGAAAACACAGTGGGGGGAACCGGTGCTGGATCGGATTATGAACTTTGCGCGCGTGTCTACGCAGCAGACTTCGAAATCGTCTACGTTCCTCAGGCCATAGTGTTCCACCATCACCGGACAACGTTGCCAGGTATGGTGCGGCAGGCCTTCGATTACGGCGAAAGCCATGCTTACTTGATCAGCCGTAAACTGACAGGTGGTCTGTGGGTTGATCTGCCGATCCGTCCGTTGTCATGGAAAGGTTGTCCCCTGCATGCCTGGCTGGACTTGGCATCAGCGGATAAGAAGGTGCTGGCAGTGATGCTGCTTGCGATCCTCTATGGACCGGCGCTTCTCTTATTGATTCCCTACGCTGTGTGGCTTGTGGTCATCACGGACAGGCGAGCTATGAGATTTGGCTCGACCGTAATGCTGGGGGGAAGAGTCGCGTTAGCCGGGCTGCTGCTCGTGAAATCATTCGCCATGACCCTGGGACGATGGTGGGGATCGGTGAAGTATGGTGCCCTCTGTCTTTGATCCAAGCAGGCTTTCCATCGTCATCTGCACAAAGGACCGGCCAGCCGATCTGGCACGTGCCATCGCATCAATCCGGGCCTCCGGCGACACCGGACGTATGGCGGAAATCGTCGTGGTGGAAGAAGCCGACAATCCGCGTGAAATTCCTGGGATCCGGTATGTGCATCTTCCTCGATCTGGACGAGGCTTCGGATATGCCCGTAACGTCGGGGTTCGGGAAGCCCATGGCGACGTGATTCTCTTCATCGATGACGACTGCGTGGCCGAGCAAGGCTGGGCTGAGGCCCTTTGTCACCCGTTCCTCGCGGATCCGCATGTCGTGGGAGTTGCTGGCGCAGTGCTTGTCAAGGATTGTGGGCTGCTCGGGTATGCGGAAAACATTCTGGGGTTTCCTGGTGGAGGCCTTCGATATCTGCATGATGCCCAAGGGCGAATTGTCCCGACGCGATACCTGTCCACCTGTAATTGCTCCTATCAACGGAAAGCCGTTCTCCAAGCAGGGGGCTTCAATGAGGATGCGCGCCTAGGAGGGGAAGACTCCCTCTTGGCCGAGCG
>VBOJ01000256.1 GCA_005877775.1 Nitrospirota bacterium
TGAACCGGAGGCGCTTGTGCCCCTGCTGAAGGAGTTGGAGTTTTCAACGCTGCTGAAAACGCTGCTGCCGACATCAACGGAGGAGCAGACCATCGGAGTTGATGCGGAAACGATTCGGGACGAGACGGGAGCGAGGAGGTTTGCCGAACAGGCAGTGCGGCAAGGGTTGCTTGCGATCCAGTGCCTGTTGGGCGAGGCAACCGGGATCAACGCCAAGTTGCAGGGGCTGGCCTTGAGCACCTCAAATGGCCAGACGGTTTTGGGAGTGGTGGAGGGCCGAACCATCTTCAAGCCGCTGCAGGAGTTGCTGCGCAACCAAGCGCTCATCAAAGCAGCGCACGATCTGAAACCGGCCCACTTGGCGATGACCCGTGCGGGTTTGGAACTTGGCGGCCCGGGTTTCGACACGATGATCGCCGCCTACATGCTCAACCCGAACCGGCGTGGCCATACCTTGGAGTCCGTGGCGTTTGAGGTCTTGGGCTATCGGCTGGGGACGCACCAGGCTAGTGGATCGTCCGAGTCTCCAAAAGATTTGTTCGAGCAGGCCGATCCCAGTGTATTCAAACAGGCGGCGGAAGCAGCCGCAGTCGTCGTCAAGCTTGTGCCGATACTCAAAGAGCGGCTGGAAGAACAGGGCAGCCTGAGGCTGTTCGAGGAAGTGGAGATGCCGCTGGTGCCGGTGCTGGCCGAGATCGAGCGGAACGGGTTCGCTCTGGACGTGAGAGTGCTGGAAGCGATGAGCAAGGAACTGGAGCGTGAGCTGGACCGGATGATGGAAACGATCGGAAGGTTGGCTGGTGGCGAGTTCAACATCAACTCTCCGAAACAACTGGCCACCGTGCTCTTTGACAAGCTCGGACTAAAGCCCGTCCGGAAAACCAAAACCGGCTATTCCACCGATGAGGACACGCTGACCCAGTTGGCGACCCAGCATGAACTGCCGGCTCAGATCCTGAACTACCGAACCCTCAGCAAGCTCAAGTCCACATACGTGGATTCGCTGCCGCAGCTCGTGAATCCAGAGACCGGCCGGCTGCACACGTCGCTGAACCAGACGGTCGCGGCGACGGGCCGCTTATCGTCGGCCGATCCGAACTTGCAGAACATCCCGGTCAAGGGGGAGTACGGGCTGCGGATTCGTGAGGCCTTCGTCGCAGCCCCACGCCACACATTACTCTGCGCTGACTACAGCCAGATCGAGCCGCGCATCCTGGCGCATCTCTCGCAGGATCAGCGGCTGATCAAAGTCTTCGAGCGGGGCGAGGATATCCACACGGCCACGGCGGTGGAGATTTTCAAATTGTCGCCGGAGCTGATCACGAAAGAAATGCGGCGGGCGGCCAAGACCGTGGTCTTCGGGATCGTCTATGGCATCAGCCCCTTCGGGCTCTCCCAGAACATCGGCGTTTCGCAGGCAGAGGCGAAGAAGTACATTGACGCCTATTTTGAACGGTACGCGGGGGTCAGGGCCTTGATGGACCGGACGATTGCCGAGGCCAAGGAGAAGGGGTATACGACGACGATCCTGGGGCGCCGCCGTCCGATTCCGGAACTGCAAAGCTCCGACCCGACGCAGCGAGGCTTCGGCGAGCGCATGGCAGTGAACAGTCCGATCCAGGGCTCAGCGGCTGATCTGATCAAAGTGGCAATGATCAACGTGAGCAAGCGGCTGCACGACGAATTGCCGAGCACGAAGATGATCCTGCAGGTTCACGACGAGTTGATCTTCGAGACACCGGAAAAGGATGTGGAGCACGCGAAGCAATTGGTGAAATCCGAAATGGAAGCGACAGGGGCACGGCTCGAATTATCGGTGCCGCTGAAGGTGGATCTGGGAGTCGGCCGCAACTGGCGCGAAGCGCATCCATAAAAAGTTCCCTCGCCCATCTGGGAGAGAGTTAGGGTTGAGGGTAAATGCAGGTGGGGCAAGGTCCTGCGTTCTTAGATATAAAGTGAAACTTGTGAAGAGGAGTTGCAATTCAAGAAGGTAGCCAGACTCCGCTATGGCCACATCAATCCCGAGCAGAGCTCTTTTGAAAGATCTCCAACAATTGCTGCGCACCCGCTCCGTTGAACTGAGACTTATCCAGCAACAGTGGACACGGGTGCAGCGAAAACTGACTGAAGAACAAAACAAGCTGCGCATCCCTGGTGGAGATCCAATCTATGAGCGGGCTGAATTGCTCGGCCCGCTTGGCGCCGACACCGACGAAGTGCTCCACACTAGGGCCTTGGCTTATCTCCTGGATCCGTCGAGGCCACACGGGTTCGGGTCGGCGCTGCTGAAGAGGTTTCTTCTAGGTCTGCGTGGGCTCCCGAACGTACGCTGGTCTCAGCTTGAGGGTATTATCCGGCTCATTCGCCAAACAAAAGTGGATGTTCGGGTGATCCCTGAACGTCGTCATCTGTCCGGTCTACCAAGGCGGCGTCGGTATCCTCGGACAGACCTCTGGATCGAAATTCACTTCGGCGATGCAGCCAGACTTATCGTCATTGAAAACAAGATTGTGGCGCGTGAATCGGATCAACAACTTCGGGACTATGAGAGGATCGCGCACGCGTGGTGCAACAAACACGCTTGCGGCGAGCCACTTCTGGTCTTTCTAACCCCAGGTGGCGTAGTTCCTCAATCGGGGACTCGCAACACGTGGGTATCTGTTACGTATGCGAGAATGGCAGGCAGTTTACGGAAGACCTGCCTTTCCCACCCAAACGCCGCGGGTTTCCTTTGGGGTCGGCTCTATATCGCTTCAATCTTACAAGGCATCCTGGGGTTGCGACTCGACCGCGGACACGCAGTAGACCTTACAAGGCTACGTGAGTACCTAGGAGTGGCAAACTCATGAAGCTGTTCGGTGTGGCACTTCCCGCGCTTACTCCTGAGTTAACTTTTGCCCTCCAGCATTGGCAGGAGTTGGACCCGGTGTGGACCGAGAAGCAGCGCTATTCAAGAACGCTTGGCAATGAAGTTGTGGAGTTGCTTGACGGAATTTTTACCAAAGCTGGAAATGATGCCAAGAAGTGCCTAGAAGAAATAGTCCCTGCAATGTCAGGGAGTTTGCAGGGCTTAGCTCGTGTCAACTGGACCGTGCGCAATGCTGCAAATCACTGGGGAGCCTGGGGCTACATCTATAAGCCACGCGGACCGAAGAAGAGCTTGGGATGGACTGGAGTCTACTTTGAT
>VBOJ01000261.1 GCA_005877775.1 Nitrospirota bacterium
CCGCGAGCAAACGCTCATCATTTATTTGATGCAGGGATTAACAAACAAGGAGATCGCGAACTGGATGGAAGTGAGCGAGCACACGATCAAAGCTCATCTCAAGCATCTGATGAAGAAGACGCACACGACCACCCGCACGGGACTGTTGACAAAGATTATCTTTGCAGCCGCGGCACCACCCTCGGCGGTGCCGATCCGTGCCCTGCATATGGCGAGTAGCGAGATTGACTGAGAGTCTCTCTGAAAGAGGATCCCCGCCTGCCGGATTCGCATAGGCTTCTTCTACCAGTTTTAGGTGACAGTGGATACAATGAAGGGCCATCTGTACCTGCGTCGCCCTCCCAACTTCCACCAGACTATCCAGTAATCTCCTCCCTCGGATCAGCGGCAGACCATCCCCACCTCCCCCTAGAACAAGGGGACACAGCCCGCGCAGGCTAGTGGCCATGCCGCTTCCATTGCAGATCCTCTGTTGGGGGATGCCCGGCCACAGCCCGAATTTGGGAGTGAAGGTTTCTCATGTGATCTCCGTATGGTTCAAGAGGGGAGTCAGCCGCGATTGCACCGTTTTGACTGATCTTGGTTGGTCCGTCGCTCTCTCCGTACGACAAATATCCCCCTCGTTCGAGGTGGGTGACACTACCCTCAAAAGAGAGGGCCCTCTACCCTCGTTTTAGGTGATTGTCCTTCCGCAGCTTTCTGCTACGCTCCTTCGCACCGCACGTGTCGCTCCGATGCGTGCCACTCAGCTCGAAAGGAGCCCCGCCATGCTCAGCCACCGCCTTCTTCTCTCCTCGTTGCTCTTCGCTCTCATCTACTTGCTATTCGCTGCTAGCTTAGTGACCGCGAAAGAAACGGATGAGGAGATCCCGATCGCCGGGACTGGCGGCGGCGTGCATGCCGATCTCTTCACCGGTGCGGCGACCGCGAGTATTCCGATTGAGGTCCCGCCTGGGCGCAATGGGTTCCAACTCACCTTAACTTTTGCCTAACGGTTACGATCATGAGGAAATCCGAATAGCGATGCAAAGGGGGAGTCATCAGGGAGAAAAAACTGCTCGGAGGTTTTCTGGCCCTCGATGAGCTGGATGAGAAGGAGGCACTGGTCACCATGATGCTGAAACGTGTACTTATCCTGGGCCTGTGGACGCTTACAAAGTGCTGGCCGGTCCGTGCGGACGCGGAGGAACGTAGGTGAGGAGCGCTTATGCGACGCTTGTGGCCATGCCTGGTTGTTTTCCTGCTTCAGTTGAATGTGTATGCAGTCGAAGCCACGACCTACTACGTGGACCCGGCCGGCAACGACGCGAATGCGGGCACGTCTTTGGCCGCACCGTTTCGCACCATCAGTAAAGCCGCCAGCGTGGTCAACCCTGGGGATGTGGTGAACGTGCGCGGCGGGACCTATGGCGAAACGGTCACGCTGAACCGTGGGGGGACGGTCGGCAATCAGGTCATTTTCCAACGCTACCAAAGTGAGACGCCGGTGCTGGACGGGACTGGCTTGGGCTCGGCCAACGGGGTCGTCATCGGCGTTCCGAATATTGTCTGGGATGGGATCAGCATTCGAAACTTCAGTTGGCCAGGCGGCAGCATCGGTGGGGTTCGCTTTGTGGATATGGGGGATTCAACCAGTTATACGATTGTCCGCAACACCACCATCAACAACATTGTAGGGTTTGGGAATCCCTCGTGCATCTACCTCCAGGACTTTTATGCGGGCACCCTAGAGATCAGCAACAACATCTTGCACGACTGCGGGGATGCGTCGTCCGCCAATGTGGGAAACCGTGCGGGGGTCACGTTGTTTTCTGACCTGCTCTCGACGAACGCGACGAATCTTATCTGGATTCATCACAATGAAATCTATAACGTGGGGGGCGGCATTAAGTATAAGCATGCCTCGCCCCCAAACCCCAACGCCACGGCCCTCTTCGAGTACAACTTGATCCATGACGTGCTCGCAGACGGCAACGGCTGTGTGTCTGCCGAGCAGCCCTCGACGATCATTCGCTACAACATCTGCTATAACGTGCCTGCCTTCGCGCGGGCGTTTGAGCCGAGGAACTCCGCCACCGAGCACTGCGCCAACTGTCAAATCTACAATAACTCATTTTATAACGTGAACGTGGCCATATATACCGACAGCCCGACACTCACCGCGCATGACAACATCTTCTGTACAGTACCTGGTGGAGGCTCCGCGAGTGAAGGGGCTGTGTGGCTTGTTGATCCTGCTTTGGAGAGCATCAGCCTGACGAGCAACTACAATTTGTATTGCGGAGCATCTATTGCCAAGGCGGTGGTCTCAGGTTGGGCTGGGAGCGTCGTGACCAGCAGTTTCAGTATGTTCCAGGGAATGGGTTATGAGGGGAATGGCCGCACGGGTGATCCCCTGTACGTCAATCCGATGGGCGCGCCGCCGGATTTTCATCTGCGGGCGGGCTCACCTGCGAAGGGGGCGGGGACGGGTGGCAAAGACATGGGGGCCTACCCGACGGGTACTGAGCTCATCGGCCCGACGAGCGGCGGCGGAGGCGGGGGCGGCGGGACGGGTTTGTGTTTTGATTTCCGCGCTACGAGCGGCTATGTGACCGACCCGGCGAACTGCTCGCCCGTGCTCGGCGAAGCCTACCCACACACCTATAGCAATGGGATCACGGCAGGCTGGAATGGCGGGCCCGCGACCGAGGATGACTCATCGTCTGTCGATGCCCGGCTAGCTGGCGTCAATAACAAATACAACCAGGGAGTCCAACTCACCTTTCGCATTGATTTGGATGCCGCTGAATCCAAGGACATTCGGGCCGCATTCGGGAATGCTACCAATAGCTCGGGTTACCAGTACGTGCAATTATTGGATGACACGACCGTCATCGCGACCATTGACCAACCTACCGGTGAAAGCGCGGGACAGTGGTATGACGCTACAGGGGTCTTACGGACCTCCAACAGCGATTGGGTCAACAATAATGCTGTGCTCACTCATGTCTTCACGTCAACGATTCTTAACATAATCATCGGCACACCGACGAATCCGGATGTTTGCTGTAGTGGTATCAACCACGTGCGGGTG
>VBOJ01000112.1 GCA_005877775.1 Nitrospirota bacterium
ACCGTGTTTCGCTACGAGCCGGAGCATGCGGGGCGCGATCGAGAAATTTTCCAGGTCGGCGCCGAGCTGATCGGCCTCGACGATGTGGCCTCGGACAGTGAGATTGTCGCCTTGATGGTGGAGTGCTTGAAGCAACTCGGTCTCCCGGCGTTCAAGATATCCCTGGGGCACGTGAGGTTCTTCAAGGCGCTGCTGGCGAAATCAGGCATGTCCCTGGACGGGCAGAAACGGGCCGAGCAGGCCGCGGCGCGGAAGGATCTACCGCGGCTCGAAGAAATTCTATCCGCGGAGCGAGTGCCGGGCAGGGAGGCGCGGGCCATTCTGGAGGCGCCTGGTCTCTATGGCCGGGACGAAGTGCTCGAACGAGGGCGGGTGATTGCCGGTCGTGACCAGCAATTGCGCGCGACGCTTGATCGGCTGACCCAAGTCTACCGGCTGTTAGTGTCGGCCGGCATGAGAGACCATCTCTTGCTGGATCTGGGAGAGTTCCGGGGGTTCGACTATTACGACGGCGTGGTCTTCGATGTGTTCGCCACCGGCGTCGGCTGCGAACTGGGCGGCGGCGGCCGGTACAACCATTTGATCGGTCGGTTTGGCCGAGATCTTCCCTCCACTGGCTTTGCGTTCGATGTGGATCGGCTGTTCCGAGCCATGGAATGTCTTGAGGGGGGGCTCCCGCGTGCGAGGGTGGACTTTCTGATCGCAGCGCCGGGGGCTCGCAGCGACCGCCTGTTCCAGGTGTCGCAGATGCTACGCAATGCAGGATTTCGTGTGGTCCAACGGACGTTGCGTGTACCTAATTCGGCCGGGATCCGGTCCTTGGTGGAAGAAGGGGACGCGCAGGGAGCCTCGGTGGTGGCGATGCTGGCCGGAACGAGGGTCGCTCCCGATGAGGCCCTGATCGTGGCCTCGTCCTCAGCGGCTCTGCGCCAGGCCGGCTCCGATACGATGGTAGGTAAGAGAATCAAGGTTAAAGATCTTCCCAATTTGCTGGCGGTGGTTCCTGATGGGACCATGTCGCCGGCGATCAAGATTGATGCCTCCCCGCGATCTGTCAGAACCTAGGCTCCCGCCCCAGAATCTGGAGGCGGAGCAATCGGTCTTAGGAGCCATCCTGCTCGAAAACGCCTCTATGGCGCGGGCCATGGAAGTGCTCACGGATGAGGACTTCTATCGAACTGCCCATCGGAAAATCTATCTTGGCATGTTGGACCTCTCGGAGCATGGAGAGGTGATTGACCAGATCACCCTGACGGAACGCTTGAAGGCAAAAGGTGAGCTCGAATCCGTCGGAGGAGCGGCTTATCTAGCGGAACTGGTCCAGGCGGTGCCGACCGCGGCCAACATTAAGTACCATTGCAAAATTGTGCGCGACAAAGCGCTGCTCCGAGGCCTGATCGGCACCTCGACCGAAGTAATCACTCGCGGATACGACGGTGCCGCGCCGGTGGACGATCTATTGGATTTTGCGGAACGGTCTGTGTTCAGCCTCGCCCAAGGCAAACTCGGGCGCTCGTTTACTCCGCTCAACTATATCATCAAAGAGAGCCTTGACCTTGTTGATCGTCTCTCCAAAAGAAAGGAACGGGTCACGGGGATTCCAACTGGTTTCTATGACCTCGATGACCTGACCGCTGGCTTGCAAGCATCGGATCTCGTGGTGATTGCCGGACGTCCCAGCATGGGGAAGACCAGCCTCGCGCTCGGCATCGCTCAGCACGCCGCGATTCACCACGGTAAGGTGGTCGGCATCTTCAGTTTGGAAATGTCTAAAGCGCAGTTGGTGTTGCGGATGCTGAGTTCTGAGGCGCACGTAGATTCCCACGCGCTGCGGACCGGAAAGTTGCAGAAGGAGGACTGGTGGAGGCTGGCGGAGGCGGCCGGGAGACTCGAACAGGCTCCCATTTTCATCGACGATTCAGGAGCCCTGACCGTCCAGCAAATGCGGGGAAAGGCCAGGAGACTGAAAGCAGACAGCGGGCTCGATTTGCTCATCGTGGACTATCTGCAACTCATGCAGGGTCGCAGCGATGCCGAGTCTCGCCAGCAAGAGATTTCCGATATCTCCCGATCTCTCAAGGCACTCGCCAAAGAGCTGGATGTTCCTGTCGTCGCGCTCTCTCAGTTGAGTCGGGCGGTGGAGAGCCGCAAACCGCCGATCCCGATGCTGGCCGACCTTCGGGAAAGCGGAGCGATCGAGCAGGATGCGGATGTAGTGATCTTCATCTACCGCGAGGATCAATACGACCAAAACTCGGATAAGAAGGGGATCGCCGACATCCTGGTCAGAAAGCACCGAAACGGCCCGACCGGCGAAAAACAGCTCTTCTTCCACGACAAGTTCGCGAGATTCGAAAGTCTCGAAAACCGCGAAGTCGTTTGACGCCCCTCGGTAGGCCTGGGTATAATTCGGCTCACATGCCCATTAAGCCCCTGACGGCTTTGTGTATCAGCCTTCAGAAGGAATTGTCGTGAAAGGACCCACCTGCTGGCGTCGCACAGTGAGTGAACGCTTCCTCGGAGCGAGATGGGACCGGAGGGCGTGGACCCTTTTGGTCATCCCTTGGCTTGTCGTGTCCTGCGGGATCGTCCCGCAGGGGGGCAGCGCCGCGAACCGCGCATCCGGCCATCCTCCCGCCTCGGCAGCCACACCTGCTCCGCCCACCGATCCCAGTGCCTATTACCATTTTATGCTCGGGCACCAAGCGGAACTCGCTCAGGACTCCGAACGAGCAGTCGGGGAGTATCGGAGCGCACTCCAGAGCGACCCGTCGTCTGTCTTTTTGAAAGCGCGCCTGGCCTCGCTCTATTTCTTGATGGGGGAAGTGGCTGATGCTGTTCGATTCGCTGATCAAGCGGCGGAGGCGGCCGGGCATCAGGCTCCGATCCTGACCCAGATGGCAGCCATCTATGCCGGTGCGGGACAGACCCAAAAAGCCTTGGTAATGTATGATCGGGCCATCAAACAGGATCCGGAGATGAGCGAGCCCCATATTTCAAAGGGACTTCTGCTGGCCAATCAAAAACGGTTCGACGAGGCGGAACTCGCGTTCACCGAGGGAATTGCACGTGCAAAAGACTCCTCGGTCGGATATTACTACCTGGGTCGAGTCGGGGTCGAATCGAAAAGACTTGACCGAGCCGTTGCCAATTTTGAGCGGGCGATCGGGGTCAACCCCGCGTTCGAGCCGGCGTACGTGGCCTTAGCCTCGGTCTATGAGTCCCAGCAAGAGAGAGGTAAGGCGATTGCACTCTATCACAAGTATCTTCAAGCGGTGAACCCGCGAAGTAAGGAGATCCGTCAACATCTTGTGAGGATGCATCTTGGTAGCAAGGCGTATCACGAAGCGCTTGCTGAGTTGGATAAGATTCTCGAAGAGGACCCCGACGATTTAGACGCCCAGCTTCGGATGGGCTTGATCTATGGTGAACTGAAGGACTATCCCAAGGCCATCTCGAGTTTGAACCAGATCCTGACGGTGCGGCCGGATGAACTGAAAGTGCGCGACTATCTAGGACTTATATACGAGGAGAGCAAAGACCATGAGAGCGCGATCCGAGCGTACGAGCACAACCTGAAGCTACAGCCCAACTATTTTGAGGGCCATATGCACCTGGGATTTCTGCTCTACCGGCTGAAGCGGTTCCCGGATGCCGTTTCGCATCTCACCTACGCGGTGAAGCTGAGTCCGAAGCAGGCCGATGCGCACCTCTTGCTGGGCCTGACCTACCTTCAAACCGAGCAGTATGAGACTGCCTCTCAAACCTTCGAGGCTGGGATTCTCCATAATCCCGGGAATCCGGATCTGCACTTCAACCTGGGTACGGCCTACGACAAATTGAATCGGTTTGACGATGTGGTACAGGCGATGGAAACCGTCCTTCGGCTCGATTCCAAACATGCCGATGCGTTGAACTACCTTGGGTACAGTTACGCGGAACGGGGCATCAAGATTGAGGAGGCGGTGTTGCTCACGAAACGGGCGGTCTCATTGAAGCCAGACAACGGGTATTATGTCGATAGCCTCGGCTGGGCCTTCTTCAAAATGGGCCTTCTGGATGAGGCACTGGCGGAGATCAAGCGGGCCGGGTCGCTGGTGGGAGACGACCCGGTTATATTTGAGCACCTCGGCGAGATTTATCTGAAGCAGGGCCTGATCAAAGATGCCAGGGAAGCCTGGCTTCGCTCGCTGGAGCTTGATCCATCCAACCTGAAATTGATCGAGCGGTTTCGGGAGCGTGGGATGGGGGATCCTACCCTTGAGGAACGTGTGCGTCAGGCCAAGCGTCGGGTCACGGAGCGCACATCTCCCCAGCAGGCCATCCCGTAAGATCGACTTCCTTCAAAACCCGCCAAAACCTGCCTGGGAATCGCTTGGGTTACAAAATTTGTACCTGTTGAGAACAAATTGACGGTGCCCAGTTCAGCTCCGTGTTTCGGAATCCGACGTCATGTCTCTAATACCTTGGTATTGCTAAGAAAAATATAATTCTTTGCAAGGATAACATTTTACGGCACAATACCTGCTATCTTAACAGATGGATAGGCTTAAGGTTGGTGGCCCGTGTGCAACTTGTATGTATGATTGACATCGGTGGGGGAGCATCAAGAGGCAGAGTATGGATTTGGCGAAGTCACTGCAGAATCAAAGAGGCTTTACCCTCATCGAGTTGATGGTCGTGGTGGCCATTATTGGAATTTTGGCCTCCATCGCCATCCCCAACTTCCTGAAGTATATGGCCAGATCCCGCCAATCTGAGGCCAAAGCCAACCTAGCCGCAGTTTTTGTGTCGGAGACCTCGTATTACGGGGAGAATTCACGGTATGGCAGTTTTAATGAAGTTGGGTATACGTTGGCAACTTCATCGGGAGCGACAACCAACCGCTATACCTACAGAAGTCCGGCAAATGGGGGCGCCGCTACCTCAAGTGGTACGCCTGGTATAGACTTGATCCCTGCCGCGGTAGGCGGTAACACGCCTGAGAACACAGTCCACCCGTCAGGTGCAGGCGGGGGTTCGTTCACGGCCACTGCCACAGCAAATATTGACGTGGATCCGACGCCAGACGAGTGGCATATAAATGATAAAAAACGTGACCTGCAGAACGCGGATACGAACGACGCCTCCTAAGTTCAGGCCGCCTTCCACCACGCTGCTTGCCTTGGGCTTCACAAGGTGTGACCCTCGATCTGACTTGGTATCATGTGCCAAATCTCGGCACTTCGAAACAGAAAGTGGATCTCTCCTGTCTATTCAATCTAAGGTCCGAGACGGTCCTGCTTCATAACTCATTGATATTGAATAGGTAAGAAATGGTCATTAACAACGAAACAGCGAGGCACAGAACCTGCTTCTGTGTCCTGTGAGCGTCCAGGGGTTCCTAGAGCAGAGTTTTAAGTTCATCACAGGGACGGTAGTGAGACCCAAAACAGGGCACAACAAAGGGAGGAAAGCAATGTTGAAATTTCGTGATCAAAAAGGCTTCACCCTCATCGAATTGATGATCGTGGTGGCCATTATCGGGATTCTGGCGGCGATCGCCATTCCGAACTTCCTGAAGTACCAGGCGAAATCTCGCCAGTCTGAGGCAAAAACCAACCTCGGTGGGATCTTTGTCGCCGAGACCTCGTATTTTGGCGAGCGAAACAACTATGGAAACTTCCAGCAAGTAGGATACGCGCTAGCGGGATCCGCCAACCGCTACACCTATAGAAGCGGAGGTGCCGATCCTGGTACCGGCGCAAACGGTGGCGCAACCACGAATACTAACGCCGTCGACCGGATCCCACAGGGTGTTGGAGTCTGCTGCGACGCCGAAGGGGCTGTGCCCGCGAATAACACCTCGCAGGGGTTCACTGCCAGCGCTGCGGGAAATCTGGACCAAGATGCCGTGTTGGATCAGTGGCATGTGAACGACATCAAGCAGAACCTGCAGATTGCGGACAGCAACGACGTCTAACCGGTAACCGGCTTAGCAGGGCTGATCTCGGACGGGGAGGGACGGATTACCCTCCCCGTCTTTGCTTTGGGGAGCCGTTCTCACAAGTCGCGTTCGCATTCCGCCATGCTTTCCTTTCCAACCGCCAGTCTGTTTCAACGGATGCTCGATGAGTGGGTCGAGCCGATCGTCGATGTGGATCATGTGAGCCGGTGAATGCTCCCAGACTTGAAAGACCTCGCGATCGGGAATTCACCGCTGCACACGCAAACTGATTCTGTCTTGGCACGGTTCCGGTCAGCCAGCGCTGCCTGGCTGATCCTTCTTAGCGGCCTTTTGATCTTCTCGCCCTTACTCGAAGGCGGAACAACCCACCTCGCCGTCATGCTCATTCGGTTGTTGATCCTCCTGCTCCTGAGCCTGTACCTGACCAAGGCTATCCGGGCAGGGACGGTTGTCGTTCCCTCTATTCGGGTGGCCCCGGCAATACTGGTCTATCTGTGCTTGGCCTCCTTCTCGACAGCCATTTCGCCGTATACGAACCAGAGTCGGCAGTGGCTGGTGGTGCTGAGCAGTTATGCCGGATTGCTCTATTTGCTTGTGTCTTTCATCGTGGGATGGGATCATGTTGCGAAGCTGCTTGTGGTCCTCACTGGGCTGGGGTTGTGTGAAGCCGGGTGGGCACTCCTTCAGGCGTGGTGGCTTGGTGCAGCTCGACCCACCGGCACATTTTTTAATCCAAATTTTCTGGCCGGCTACTTAGCAGCGGTCTGGGCCATCGTGCTGGGCTACCTTTGCTACGCCCGTGTCGGCCAGGGAGGAATACTGCGCGCAGGTAGCCTCCGTCTGATCGTGCCGATCGGCATACTTGGCACATTCTTACTTACCGTGGTGTACACCGGATCGCGTGGAGGTGTCTTGGCGCTTGCGGTGGGGACCTCAGTGGTGATCGGAGTGAGGTATGGCCGCAGAGCGCTTGCTGTCTTCTTGCTGTTGTTGGTGGTGGGGTTGCTGGTGCCGAATCCGCTCCGCGATCGCCTTTGGGCGGAGCACGTCGTCAACCCGGTGGGGTATGCTCGCTGGCAGATCTGGCAAAGCTCGATCCACATGATGGCGGAGCAACCGTTGGGCATCGGGCTCGGACTGTATCAGTATGGGTACCCTCGCTACGCGTTTCCTGTGGATGGTCAGATCGCACGGTACGGAAAGATTGCGCACTCAGCGCATAACGAATACCTTCAGATGGGAGTTGAACTCGGGGTCGCCAGCATCCTGGTCTTCTGCTGGGGTGTGGTCATGGTGGCTCGAGAGGCGGCATCGGTGCTGAAACTGCGGATCCGGCGGTGGCAGCGCGGCGTGGTCGTGGGGACAAGCGGAGCAATCGCCGGGATTCTGGCGCATGCAGGGGTGGACTCAAACCTGCATGAGCCGGCCCTGGCCATTCTGTTGACGCTCTGTGTCGGCCTCATCATGTCGGCCCGGCGGTTGTCCGGGCAAGTTGTTGAGCCGTTGCGCACTGTTCCGGTTCGGTTTCGGATGGTCTGGAGCGCTGTGGCTGTCGCAATGATTGGGATGCTGATGGCAGCGACTCTCAAACTGGGGCTTGCCTGGATGGCCTTTGAATCCGGTTCACGCGCGGCCACTCGACAAGATTTCGCGAAAGCAATCGCCGACTACCGGACCGCTATCACATTGGACTCTGGGAAGGCTCTTTACCACAACTCGCTCGCCGCCTCGTATTTCCAGCTCTTTGAGCGTCGGCGAGATGATGCGGCGGCGCAGGCCGCCGTGGCTGAGTTGCAAGCCGCTCTTGCGCTGAATCCGCTGGATGGCCGGCTCTATGGGTTGTTGGGTCATGTGTATCGTTCCTTGTCATCTTCCGCAACTTCTTCGGAGCCACTAGAAGAACTGAAGAGTGATCAGCGGATAGCATGGCTCCATGCAGCACGCTCGGCGTACGAGCGCGCTGCCGATTTGGAACCGTTCAATCCGTTTTACCGACTTGAGTTGGGACGTCTGGCCATGGGGCTTGGTGATCCCGAGCTGGGTGAAACCCATGTCCGACGGGCGGTCGAGATCGAGCCAAACTTTCTTCCGGGGCGACAGTGGCTGGCTCAACTCTACCTGGACTCGCAGCGAATCGAGGAGGCGACGCGTGAATATCAAGAGATTATCGAGCGTCAGCATCGATATGCAGGCTGGAACAAAGACAGCCATGAAGAACGATTCCTGAAAGCTGACGCCACCGCCCTCGACGTCGAGTTGAAACGGATCAGGCCGCCCACATGAAGCTGAAGGCCGGAACAGAATCCGTGGCCGGCTGGCTTCTGACTGGGAGTCTGCTCTTAGTCCTTGGAGGCGCCGCGGCCGGAACGCTGGCAGTTGTTGAGCATCAACGACCGGCAATGGTCAGGGCTGCGGAGTTAGCCTTTCTGCCGAAGGGCGAGTACCTCAGAGTGGCAGTGTTGGGTTACCGGCAGATCGCCGCAGACCTGATTTGGCTCAAGGCAGTTCAACACTTCGGCGAACGGAAGCAAACGACCGAAGGGTATCTCTGGGCGTATCATGCGGTGGATGTGCTCACCGATGTGGACCCTAAGTTTACCTCTGCGTACCAAGCGGCCGGGGTCGTTCTGGGTGTCTGGGCAAATCTGCCCGAAGAGAGTATCGCACTGCTGACGAAGGGCATGCGCCATAACCCGGATGTTTGGCAGCTTCCGTTCTATGTGGGGTATGACTATTTCTATGAGCTTCATGACCCGGTCCAAGCGGCGAAATACTTGCGGATCGCATCCGAATTGCCGGGCGCGCCGGCGTACCTGCCCAAACTGGCCGCCAGGATGACGGTCGAAGCCGGCGATCCAGATGCGGCACTCGAATTTCTGCAACGGCTCTACCAACAACTGCAGGACGAGCGCCTGCGAGAGAGCCTGGTGCAGCGGATGAAAGAAGTGATCGCGGAGCGAGACATCCGGTTTCTGGAAGAAGGGGTCCGTCGATACAAGGCGCGCTATGGCAAACTCCCAGCCAGCCTGAACGATCTGGTGACCAAAGGCATCATTCAACAGATACCGGAGGAACCCTTAGGAGGTGTCTACGAATTGAAAGCCTCCGAGGGAACGGTGGCCAGCACAGGCTTGCGCCAACGGCTACGCGTGCATCGACACTATACGGGGGGATTCTCCCGTTGAAGCATTGCGCGTTGCTTCATCAATAAACTCGCGAGGACGTATGGACGCAATCTTAGTTGAAGAGGTGACCAAGAAATTCAGACCAGGGTGGCCTGGGTTGCCCCCTGTCACCGCCCTCGCTGGGCTGTCACTCTCTGTGCATAAAGGAGAGATCTACGGCTTTCTTGGTCCCAACGGTGCCGGAAAAACTACGACGTTGAAAATTCTACTCAGTTTGATGCGCGCCACAAGCGGAAAGGTCGAAATGCTGGGCAAGCCGGCCGGCGACTTGGAAGTCCGCCGGCGGATCGGATTCCTTCCCGAGGCCCCATACTTTTACGATTATCTGACGGCGGAAGAGTTCTTGGCTTTCTACGGGCACTTGGCGGGCTTGGAGCGAGGCGAGTTGAGCCGGAGGATCGATCATCTTCTGGAGGTTGTAGGGCTGAGGGATGCACGGACGCGACAGCTCCGGAAGTTTTCGAAGGGCATGCTCCAACGGGTGGGTCTGGCCCAGGCACTCATTCACGACCCGGAGCTGGTGATCCTGGATGAACCGATGTCGGGACTCGACCCCTTGGGGCGGAAGCATGTCCGCGACCTGATCCTTGGCCTGCGCGATCAGGGCAAAACGGTATTCTTCAGCACGCACATCATTCCGGACGTGGAGATGATTTGTGACCGGGTCGGGATCATCGTCAAGGGAAAGTTGATGGCTTCCGGCCGTGTGGATGAGCTTGTCAGTCATGGGCATACCCAATCCGTGGAGATTGTGTGCGAAGGCATCAAGGCCGATGAGGTACCGTCCATCACCGCCTTGGCCACTCGAGTGCTGCAGCGAGGCCGGCACTGTCTCGTGGCGTTGCCCGAACCAAATCAACTCGAGGACGTTCTTGCTATGATCAGGGCTCGTGGTGGAAGGCTGGTGTCGGTCACGCCGCAAAAGGGCTCGCTAGAAGAACTGTTTTTCAAAGAAGATGACATGACAGTGAGCGTTCGAAGCGATACGAAGGTCTAACTATGCGACAAGTTGTCGTGATCGCATTGAACACGTTTAGGGAGAACCTCAGGGACAAGATTCTTTACAATCTCTTGTTCTTTGCTGTGCTGCTGATCGGGTTCTCGGTGCTGCTGGCCGACCTCACGATCATGGAGCATCAAAAAATCGTCACGGATATGGGCTTGGCCGCCATTAACTTGGTGGGGGTGATCATCGCCATCTTTGTCGGGATCGGTCTGGTGAGCAAGGAGATTGAGCGGCGGACTGTCTACACGATCATGGCGAGGCCGATCAGCCGAACGCAGTTCATCCTTGGTAAGTATCTGGGACTTATGTTGACCCTCTTCGTCAATATTTTGATCATGGTAGTGGTCTATTTGGCCACTCTCCAGGTCTATCGAGCGCCCGTCCCCTGGGCGTTACTGCAGGCGATCGAACTGATCTTCGTCGAATTGTTGTTGGTGACTGCACTGGCCTTGTTCTTCTCCACCTTCAGTACCTCGACCCTGAGCGCCATCATGACACTCGGGTTTTACGTGATCGGCCACCTGACCACTGATCTGAAAGGCATTGCCCAGAAAAGTCACAGCGAGGCGGTCAAGGCTGTGATGACGGGCATCTATTATCTCTGCCCCAATCTTGAGATGCTCAATATGAAGGGACAGGCTGCAATGGGGGCATCGGTGCCTCTGTCCTATCAAGCATGGGCTTCTGCCTATGGGCTGCTCTACGCGGCCCTTCTGATTTCTGCAGCCTGTGCGGTTTTCCAACGACGTGATTTTTAGTGAGAGGGGGGCACGCCCTTCCTGAACGGAAAGCGCGCAACATGAAGATCGAGAACAACAGGTTCTCAGTCACGGGCGGCAGTGGATTCGTGGGATCGCATGTGACAGAGGAGCTCCTTCGGCGTGGAGCCAAACAGGTGGTGGTCTATGACAAGGTGGTCAGGCGCGAGAACCTGACGGGCCTTCTGCAGGACTCTCGGGTTCAGGTTGTTGAGGGTGATGTGCTGGGCCAGCACGCACTCGCGCATACGCTGAAAGGTATGAACGGCGTGTTCCACATGGCTGTGCTGCCGCTCGGTACCTGCGAAAAAGATCCGGGGTTGGCGTTTGAGGTCAATATTCGTGGGACATTCCATGTCATCCAGGAAGCGGTGAGAGCTAGCGTAGGTAAAATAGTATACACGTCTGCCTCATCAGTCTATGGAGACACGCAGGAGCTGATGGATGAGCAGCATCCGTTCGATCCTTGGACAATGTATGGAGTCAGTAAGCTCTGCGCCGAATTTCTGTTTCGACCGTTTCATGAGAAGTTACCCTACGCAATTGTGCGCTATATGAATGTATATGGCCCACGGCAAGGCGGTGGCCTGATTCCTGCCGTTCTCTCCAAGATCAGGTCGGGTCAGCCGCCAGTGATCACAGGGGACGGCTCCGCCTCCTTCGATTTTGTGCATGTTCGGGACGTCGCTCGGTGCACAGTATTGGCAATGGAGGGCGAGGTGACGAAGGAAGCGTTCAATGTCGGAAGCGGGACAGAAGTGACCGTCAAGGAGATTGTGGCGATGCTGCTGGAACTCACAGGGTCGTCCTTGCTCCCAATATACCAACCGGGGGGGCCAGGCATGATGACCAGACGAGTCGGGAGCAATGAAAAGGCAAAGCGAATGCTTGAGTTCCAGGCGACCATTGGATTGCGCGAGGGTTTGCAAGAACTGGTCAGGAGATGAACGGCTGATGTGCGGCATCGCGGGCATCTACAGTTTGACGGGTCGGGCGATTGCCCCGTTTGAGATTTCTCGGCTGTGCGATGCTCAAGCGCACCGCGGTCCAGATGATGCCGGCTCCGTCCTGCTGGCTCCAACCGGTGGGCGATCAGGATCGCGATGGTGGGAGCTCACGGCCCACGATCTTGCCCGCTCTCTGCCGGATCTTCAGATCCGTGGGCTGGCCCGAGCCAAGCCGCCAAGCGGAAAGCAGGCGTTTCGTCTGGCGCTCGGCCATCGAAGGCTTTCCATTCTCGACCTCTCGATCGCAGGCCACCAGCCGATGGCCAATCGGACACGGACGGTGTGGATTACCTACAATGGGGAGATCTACAACTACCAGGAGCTGAAAAAGGAGTTGATCCAGAAAGGCTACGAGTTTGTCTCCGGGACGGACACGGAAGTTATTCTCAATCTCTACCAGGAACATGGGGCAGCTTGCGTCGAGCGCTTGAACGGGATGTTTGCGTTCGCGATCTGGGATGACCGGGACGAGACATTGGTACTGGCCAGGGACCGATATGGCATCAAACCGCTGTACTATGCTGAAGTCAACGGCACCCTGGTATTTTCCTCCGAGGCCAAGGCCCTGCTGAATCTTCCCTGGATTCCGCGTGAGGTCAATCTCCCTGGCCTTATGGATTACTTTACCTTCCAGAATACGTTCGGGGACACGACGCTGTTTAAGGGAATCCACCTCCTCGAACCAGGCCATACGATGACAGTAGAAGATGGCCGAGTCGAGCAGCGCCGCTACTGGGACTTCAATTTTGATCCCCAGGAGGATCTTGGAGAGGAGCGGTTTCGGGAGCGTCTTCGTTTCCTGCTTGAGGACACGATCAAACGGCAACTGATCAGCGATGTCCCGGTAGGGGCCTACCTCAGCGGAGGAATGGACTCAGGCTCGATCACGGCCCTCGCGACCCACAGCATTCCTCGGCTGATGACCTTCACCGGTGGCTTTGATCTCACTAATGTCTGCGGCTTTGAAGCTGGCTTCGACGAGCGAAAAGACGCCGAGCTCCTTTCAGCCCTGTTCGGCACCGAGCATTACCAGATGGTCTTCCATGCCGGAGACTTGGAATGGGCGCTTCCGCACGTCATTTGGGCCATCGAAGATCTCAGGGTCGGGATGTGTTATCCGTACTATTACACGGCAAGGCTGGCCAGCCGCTTCGTGAAAGTGGTGCTCGCCGGGACTGGGGGCGATGAAGTCTTCGCCGGGTATCCCTGGCGCTATAAAGTCGTGGAGGATACCGGCTCTTTCGGTGACTTCAGCTCTTCCTACTACCAGTACTGGAATCGCTTGGTGCCGCATCAGCATCGGACCCAGTTCTTGACACCTGACGTCATCCGCGCCTCGGGCGGGCATGACCCCTATGACTCCTTCCTTCGTGTCGCCGAAGGCGCGCGGACCATCCAAGATCCGATCCGTCGAGCGCTGTATTTTGAAGCGAAGACCTTCCTGCACGGCTTGCTCGTCATCGAGGATAAGCTCAGCATGGCTCATTCCTTGGAGTCACGGGTTCCTTTGCTGGACCAGACGCTCGTGGATTTTGTGACGAAGCTCCCGACCTCTTATCTCATCAACCATTGGTGGGACAAAAACCCGGAAGGCGACGAGAACCTGTCCGGGAAATATCTCTTTCGGCGCGCGATGGAGGGGGTTCTGCCGGATCAGATCCTGCGCAAGCGCAAGCAAGGGTTCAGCGCTCCGGAGCAGTCTTGGTACCAGGGTCCTCTGATGAACTATGTCAAAGCCATTTTGCTGGACCGCAAGACCTTGTCCCGAGGGTTCTTTCAGGAGGCCTATCTTCGGCAGGTCCTGGATCAGCACTTAGCCGGCAAAGTGAATCACCGATTATTGATTTGGAGCCTCCTGAGCTTCGAATTTTGGAACCGCCTCTTCATGGATGGGGATGGGTTCAGCCAATACTCGGGTGCCGCTCATCGATGACTCCGGAACCTAGTTTAGGTTCTCTTCGCGATTGCCTTGCGTTGGGTTTCTTGCTTTAGTTGGAAGCAATTGACTGAGGTTTTTTATGATTGGCACAGGTACGAGAATGAATAGGTCATTTTCAGAAAGCTTGAGCGGCCTCTTGAGAAATTTTGAACTCATTCGGATCTTGACCGTGGATGACTTAAGGCGCGCGTACACTGGATCGTTGATGGGACTCTCCTGGATCCTGATCAAGCCTGTATTGTTGATCAGCCTGTATGGTGTCCTCTTTGGGATCGTGTTCCAAGTCAGAAGTGGGCCGAGACAGACGGGAACGGAGTATCTGCTCGTGCTTCTGGCCGGGTTGCTCCCCTGGCTGATCTTTTCGGAGGCGGTCTCGGCTGCGGCTGGCTCGATCACAGCCAACACTTCTCTCGTCACGAAGATCGTCTTCCCCATCGAGGTGCTCCCAGTCAGCAAGGTGTTGGGCACGATGCTTTCTGGACTGATCAGTCTGACCCTGCTCGTCGTAGTCCTGGCCTATTTTAATCAGATTGGTTGGACGTTGATGCTGCTTCCACTGCTGATCATGGCCCAATTCGTCTTTACGATCGGTTTGGCGTGGTTCCTGTCCGCCGTGCATGTCACAGTCCGCGATACGAGCCAGGTTCTTCCGTTCGTCCTCACAGTGTGCATGTTTCTGAGCCCAGTCGTCTACACGCCTGAGATGGTGCCCAAGGCGCTTGCCGTCATCTTCGCGTGCAACCCGATGGCGTATTTTCTTGAGGGGTATCGGACGATTCTGTTGACCAATCAGCCGCCGAGTTTTCTTATCTGGGTCGTGGTCACTGTCACTGCGGCCATGATTTTTCTCTCCGGATTTTGGGTTTTGTGCCGAATGCGTGCTCTCATCGCGGATTTCATCTGATGGTTGCCATTCAGGCAAAACATCTGAGCAAGGTCTACCGGTGGTATGCCAGGCGGACCGATCTGATCAAGGAACTGCTTGTCCTCAACAGGAAGCAATACCACGCGAAACGCGTGGCGCTTGACGATGTCTCATTTGAGGTAAGGATGGGAGAGTGTGTCGGAATCATAGGACGGAACGGAGCCGGAAAGAGCACCTTGCTGAAGCTGCTTGCGGGACTTTCGGCGCCCAGCAGTGGATCCTTCGAAGTGAACGGAAAGGTCGCGTCGCTTCTGGAACTGGGTACGGGGTTCCATCCGGACTACTCCGGCGTCGAGAACATCCGAATCAACGGGATACTCTTGGGACTAAGTCGGGGAGAAATTGAACAGAAGTTGCCGGCAATTGTTGAATTTGCTGAGTTGGGGGAGGTGATCCGGCAACCGCTGAGGACCTATTCGACCGGGATGCAGGCACGGCTTGCGTTCTCGATCGCCACGGCCTTGCAGCCCGAACTTCTACTCATTGACGAAGTGCTGGCGGTCGGTGACGCCTATTTTGTCAACAAGTGTATCAATTATCTCCAACGGTTCATCAGCGACGGCGGGACTGCACTCGTTGTCTCGCATAACACCTTCCTTCTTGGTCGACTATGTCAAAAAATACTTTGGCTCGAAAATGGCAAACTCCTGCAGTTCGATTCCGCGCAAACGGTCTGTCGCGCGTATGACCAGTATGTGCGGCGACTGGAGAGTGCCCGGTGTGAACAAGCAGGTCGGCGGGGGGATGGTGAGAGATGGG
>VBOJ01000258.1 GCA_005877775.1 Nitrospirota bacterium
GCAATCTCGATCAGCTTCTGGTGGCGTCGCTGGATAGAGCAGTCGCGTTCGCCCAGGTGGATCACGTTTCCATGACGGTCGGCCAGGATCTGGAACTCAATATGGTGTGGCCGTTCAATGTATTTTTCGATGAACAAGGTGCCGTCGCCGAAGGCTGCCAGCGCTTCCCGCGAGGCGGTGTCCATATTGGCCCGCAACTCCATGTCGGATCGGACGACCCGGAGCCCACGGCCTCCGCCTCCAGCGCTCGCCTTGATCA
Organism: Nitrospirota bacterium; assembly: GCA_005877775.1. Classification (GTDB taxonomy): domain Bacteria; phylum Nitrospirota; class Nitrospiria; order Nitrospirales; family Nitrospiraceae; genus NS-7. The sequence continues at coordinate 260 of VBOJ01000258.1, forward strand.
TCACCGGGTAGCCGGCTATTCGGCAGAACACCAACGCCTCGTCGAACCCGCTGACCGGGCCGTCGGTTCCCGGCACGATAGGGACCCCGACCTTCTGCGCGAGCTCCCTTGCCTTGACTTTATTACCCATCAGATGAATGACCTGCGGGGATGGCCCGATGAAGGTGACGCCTGAGGCTTGACAGAGATGTGCGAACTGCGCGTTCTCTGCGAGGAATCCGTAGCCGGGATGTATCGCGTCGGCTCTGATCCGTTTGGCCAGATCCACAATCTGCTGCCCGTCCAGGAATCCCTGGACAGGTCCGGGCCCGACGAGGTAGGCCTCGTCCGCTTTTTTCACATAGATGCCGGTCGAGTCGGCCTCGGAGTAGATGGCGGCGGTCGCGATGTTTAACTCGCGGCAGGCGCGAATGACCCGCATTGCAATTTCCCCGCGGTTGGCGACTAAAATTTTCCGAAACATCGCGCTCGCCTGCCTGTGAACCGTCCCAGGTCCACTCTGGAAGAGCCTATCCAGAATCAGGAATTTGCGTAAGGTAACACACCGTCCTAATTGTTGTCGAGCCGAAGCGTGGGCCTGTAATGCGTGGAAGCTCCGCTAGTTAGGCGGCCGAGAGCAGGCCTCAGCGCGTCACCGAACCAGTGGTCAAAGGAACGCCATTGGCGGCTTGTCTTGTCGGGAAATCGCGCGATGGCGATTAGTTGAAGAGAGCGTGGTGGGATGGGAAGACCGGCCTGAGGGGGCGGGGTGTTTTCAAGCCCCCTTGGCCAGTCACAGGTCAGGGCTATTTCCGCTTGATGAGCACAGGTTTCGATTGGGCGCTGCCACCACCGGCGACGATGATCACGAATGTCATGCCCGGCTTGGCATCGGGAACTTTTGCCTCAATGGTGGTCTCGTTTACGTACTTGTATTCGATTTTGCTTCCTGAAGCAGCACTGAACGTCACGCTATGGAAGCATTCCTTGGTTCCGAAGTTCTCCCCCTTGATGACCACCCGATCGCCGGGTTTGGCTTCGTCTGGTTCGACTTTTGTGATCATCGGGCGTTTGCTGCGGTCGCAGATCGGGTCCTTGGCAACCTTATTCTCGTCGAATCCCTTGATGGACTCTGTGTCGAATAAACTGAACCCTGACCCCTCGACCACGGAACCCTGCGCGGCCCACAGAGTGCTGAGTGGCGTTCCTGTTAGCCCCACCGAGAGTAGAGCGATCAAGACGGCAGAACATGTCGTGCCCATAGGAGCCTCCTTACTGTGATTTCTTTTGGTCCAGCGGGGTATAGGTGTCATCAATAATCTTCTGTCCTTCGCTGGAGAGAGCAAAGGCCTGAAAGGCTTCAACCGTTGGGTTGGTCTCCTTTTTGGAGAGAAGCAGGACCGGTCGGCGGAGGTAATACCGCCCATCCTTGACTGTCGGTTCTTCCGGCTCGACCTGATCAACCGGAAGCAATCGGACGGCCACCCCTGATTTGACGGCGTCGAGGGCCGATCCGAGAGAGATATACGTGACGGCAGAGAGCGGAGGAAGGGTCCCTGCCACTGTCTTGGTGGCCTTGTCGTCAGGGCCGATGACCTTCGCTGACTCAGGAATCTTGCCGACGATGCCCAGGTGCTGCTCAAAGGCGTCGCGGATGTTGCGGTTCCGGGGTCGGTCAATGAGCAGAACCCGTGTTTCTGGTCCTCCCAGATCGGACCACGTGCGCACCTTGCCTGTAAAGATATCGGCGACCTGCTGCTTCGTGACCTCTTTCGTGTGATTGGAAAGATTCACCATGACTCCAATGCCATCCCAGGCAATCTGCGTCGCGCGTAGTTCAGGGTCTTCATTTCCGGTCACCGCGATCTGCGCTTGGCCCTGTTTGACCATGTCGATCGTCTTAGAATTCTCGTCCCACAGAATATCGATGTAGATGCGCGGGTTGGCCCTTTCGAATGCCCGCGCCAGCATCTCGATCGTCGGCAATTCAGGGCCGTGCCCAGCAATGACGAGCGGACCGGATGGGCTTGAGCCCGCGTCCTGTATGGCAACTGTAAGACTGGCCAGCAGCAGACCTGCCGCAAGAAGTGCTCTGACGTTCATGAGACCACCTTCTCAGTCATCAGGCAATAGAGTTGCTCTGCCCTGCAATGAACATATAGAGGAAAACCGGGTGAATCTTGAAGAATTGGACAAGCGGCGGACAAGGATGAACCAGTATCGAAGCTCAAGTGATCGAATCCGAATCAGGACGTGCCTGTGCCTTCACTTCCTTTCGGATCGGGGGTGCTCGAGGGCCCAAAGTTTTCTGGGCTGGGTGTGAGCCGCTTACCCCAAGCCGGCGGTAGTTTTTTGAATTTATCCATCCGTTCATTCAGCATGTCGTAGGCCTTCATCTCTGTAAAGCCGGGCTTATGGTCGCCGACGATCTTAGAGGCAAAGGTGGACATGAGGCGCGTGGCCTTTTGGGCGCGACAATGAGGGCAGGTCGTATCTTCCACCCGGGCACTGACTCGTTGGACGACCTCGAACTGTTCTCCGCAGCCTTCACAACGATATTCATATAACGGCATGGCTCCCCTCTCCATTCAATCCCAGGGTTGGAGGGGTGCATTATAGCGGAAAAGGGCCATTGGATGCACCCGGAACGTCTCGTCTGCTCTTGACCATGCGGTCGCGTTTTGATTATTGTAGCACAGATTCAAGGACATCGGTGCAGGGGTAAGCGAGAGAAGGAGGGGAAGCGTACATGCCGTTGTTGATTCGCAAGTATAAACTGACCAGTGGGTTGGTGCAGGAAGAACGGATCGATGACCCGGATCGGATCAAGCGATACATGCGCATTTTTGAAAAAGATGACGTGAAGAAGCTTGAAACCGGCGCGAAGGTCT
>VBOJ01000259.1 GCA_005877775.1 Nitrospirota bacterium
TGGCGATGAAGACCGGCCAGCCGGAATCCCGGTCCACGAGCAGGCTTAGATACAGTTCTTTGGCAATCCCGGCTCCTTCCTCGACCAACAGCCGGCGCACTTTGCGCCCCTTGGGACCAGTCTGGTGTGTGACCAGTATCTTGCCGAGAAGGTCCTTCGCCAGGGTCGGCACTTCGTCGCGATTTTTGGTGATCTTCACTCCACCGGCCTTTCCCCGCCCGCCGGCATGGATTTGAGCCTTCACCACATACACGGGGCTGTTCAGCACGGCCGCCCACTTCTCGGCCGCCAGAGGCGTCTTGATATCCTTGCCCCTCGGCACCGGGATGCTGAACTGCCCAAACAATTGCTTGGCCTGGAATTCATGGATGTTCATCTTTTCCTCTCGGAAAATGGGCAAGGGGCCATGGGCAATGGGCTATAGGAGGAAACTGCCTTCCCTTCTTACCTATCGCCTATAGCCGATCGCCCATAGCCTATTCTTTTCTTGCGTAGGCGGGAAACAGCATCGGCGAGACGATGCCGGATGACACGCCATGCTTGCGGGCTTCTTCCCTGAACCGCTTCACATGCTCGAGGGTCAGTTTCCCTTGTTTCATTGAAGTGGTCCGTGTAGCAGCCGTGATCCCGGCCCGCTTGCCGAATACCATCAGGTCCAACAGCGAATTGCCCATCAACCGATTCCGTCCGTGAAGTCCCCCGGAGGTTTCTCCCGCGACAAACAGGTTTCGCACGCCGGACTCGCTGTCCACGTTGATCTGCACCCCGCCATTCTGATAATGCAGGGTGGGATAGATGAGCACCGGATCCTGGGCGATATCGATCCCGTAGCGCTTGTACTGACGGACCATGGCGGGAAAGTGCTTGTCCAACGTGCCCGGCCCCTGTTCGACCTCCAGCAGCGGGGTGTCCAGCCAGACGCCGATGCGCCCCGACATGGTCCGGATGCCGCGCCCCTCCTCGCATTCCCGAATAATCGAGGAGGAGACCACATCTCTCGTGTCCAGCTCATTCACAAACCGCTCGCCTTTCGCATTGACCAAGTGGCCCCCTTCTGACCGGATGCCTTCGGTCACCAAGGCGCCGATCAACTGCTCCGGATACACAGCGCCGGAAGGATGGTACTGAAAAGTATCGATCTGCAGGAGCTTGGCGCCCATCCGGTAGGCCATGGCCAGCCCATCTCCGGTCGCCCCGTAATGATTGCTGGTCGGGAAGCCTTGAATGTGGAGCCGTCCGATGCCACCCGTCGCCAGAATCACCGTCTTGGCCGCCACGACCATGAAACGCTTGTTGTCCAAATCCTGCAGCACCGCCCCAGTACAGACTCCATTCCCATCGCTGAGGAGCTCGACGGCGGCGCTAAATTCCATGAGCTGGATTTTCTGGTTCAGGACTTCATCCTTCAGCACCCGCATGATCTCGAGGCCAGTGTAGTCGGAGCAGGTCAGGAGCCGAGGCTTGGAGCTGCCGCCTCCCTTCTTCACATGCAGGTTGCCGTCGGCGTCCCGATCGAACAACACGCCCAAGCCCAGCAACCATCTGGCGACGGACGGTCCTTCCTCCACCATCACCTTGAGGAGCTGGTGGTCGTTTTTCATGTGCCCGCCCTTGAGGGTATCCAGAAAGTGCTGGATGGGAGAATCCTCATTGGTAATGGCCACCTGAATTCCGCCCTGAGCCATGACGGTATTGGAATCACCCAAGCGGAGCTTGGTGGCCAGAAAGACTTTGGCCCCCTGGGCGTACGCGTGCAGCGCGGCCGCGCAGCCGGCGCCACCGCCACCCACCACCAGCACGTCCGCGGTATGAGCCGGAGTCAGGTCCAAATCGGCCGGGACCGGGCTGTCGCCTTCAAGCAGCGTGGCCAACTCGCGGACGGTTAACTCACCCTTGTTCGGCCCGAACTTGATCGACCGATAGGCGTTTTCGCGAAAGTCCGGATGGTATTTCTTGATCAGCGTGTCACGTTCGGCCGGCGAGTACTTCGGCAGGGTCTGGGTGCGACGCGCATCGCGGGTTTTGTGGACGATTTGTTGGAGAAGGTGGATGTCCATGAATTAAGTCACAAAGTCTGAAAGTCATCAAGTCTTCAAGCCCAAGCGCTGTAACCCTTACCATGCTTCCGGGACGTGACGACTTGATAGACTTGACGACTTTCGGACGATTCTATTTCAATTCAGCGCAGGCGTCCTTCAACTGCTGCTCATTCATGTGCAGGACGCGGTCCCACTCCGCATCGTAGCGGCCCTCTTCGATCTCCTTGATGCGATGAAAGAGGCGCTGCGGCTTTTCGGTGAAATGGACGCCCTGGGCCCGGCTGGCATAGAGCGCCACGAGGTTCGGCGCGATATCCGCGATGCACACAGGCACGCAGAGGCCGCACATGACGCAGTCCATGAACATCTCGGACACGGCTTTGAAATCGCCGAACACCGCTCGCCACACCCCTTCCCGCACATCGATGGTCTGTGGGCAGGCTTCCGTGCAGGCATTACAGTTGCGACAGAGGGGAGCTTCAGGATAGAGCGTGAACAGATCCTGCTTGGGGTCCTTCAGTTCGGCCATCTGGTATGTGGCCTTGCGGGCCGGGAACGGCGGCACCAGCGAGAAGGACATCCCCTCCTGCACCGCCGTTTGACAGGCCAGGCAGGTCTTAACCTTCGGATCGTCCTTGGTGCGGTAGTACGTCGCGCAGGCCCCGCAGAATCCGCCCAGGCAGCCGGCGCCGTGGATCACCTCCTGGCCCGTGTACCACAAGGCCTTGATCATGGTGATCCCCTCCGGCACCTGATAGGTCTTGCCGGTGATCTCCACCGAGACCATCTTCGGCCGGAGGACTTCCTCCTGATCGATGACGTTTTCTTTGTCGATCTCGGGCATAGTTACTGACCCCGCATACAGCGTTCAGCTATCAGCCTAGAGTTTCAGAGAAAAGAAGGCTACTTCCCAAAGCTGAAGGCTAACAGCTGACCACTGACTGGCCTTCTATGCAATCGCGTCCACGATCGCATTCAGGGTTGGACTTGGACGCATCGCTTTTGTCGTCTTCTCCTGATCGGGATGATAATACCCGCCCATATCGACCGGTTTTCCTTGGGCGCCGAGCAGTTCGGCAACAATCTTGGTCTCATTCTCTGCCAGCTGTTTGGCGACTTTCGCAAAACGCGCTTGAAGGTTCGTATCGTCGGTCTGCTCAGCCAGGGCTTGCGCCCAGTACAACGCCAGATAAAAATGGCTCCCGCGATTATCAATCTCACCCACCTTGCGGGCCGGCGACTTGTTGCTCTCCAGGAACTTGGCATTGGCTCGATCGAGTGTGTCCGCCAGAATCTTTGCGGAGGGATTGTTGGATGCTTTGCTCAGATGTTCCAATGATGCAGCCAGCGCCAGGAATTCACCCAGCGAATCCCAGCGTAAATACCCTTCTTCCTGAAACTGCTGCACGTGTTTGGGGGCCGAACCGCCGGCTCCGGTTTCAAAGAGGCCGCCGCCGTTCAGCAGGGGGACGATCGAGAGCATTTTTGCGCTCGTCCCAATCTCGAGAATCGGGAAGAGATCGGTGAGGTAGTCTCGCAACACATTCCCCGTGACGGAAATGGTATCTTTCCCCTCTTTGATCCGTTCCAGCGAGAACCGCGTCGCCTCAGCCGGAGACATGATTCGGATGTCGAGACCCTTCGTGTCGTGATTCGGCAGATAGCGATTGACCTTCTTGATTAGCTCCGCATCGTGTGCCCGATTTTTGTCCAACCAGAAGACCGCGGGGGCTCCCGTGGCTTTCGCGCGAATGACCGCCAGCTTGACCCAATCCTGAATCGCCGCGTCCTTGACCTGGCACATCCGCCAGATATCCCCGTCTTCCACCGTGTGCTCCAGCAACGCTTTCCCTGACGCAGCGACCACACGCATCGTGCCGTTACCCGGCGCTTTGAAGGTCTTCTCGTGCGAGCCGTATTCCTCCGCCGCCTGCGCCATCAGACCGACGTTTGGAATACTTCCCATGGTCCTGGGATCAAAGGCGCCGTGCTTTTTACAGAATTCGACGACCTCGTGATAGACCGGGGCGTAACTGGCGTCGGGGATGACCGCTTTGGTGTCCTGCAGTTTGCCGTCGGGACCCCACATTTTCCCCGAGTCACGAATGAGCGGCGGCATGGAGGCATCGATGATCACGTCGCTGGGGACATGTAAATTGGTGATGCCTTTGTCGGAATTGACCATCGCCATCGCCGGCCGCTTCTTGTACACCGCCTGAAGGTCGGCTTCGATGGCCTTGCGCTGATCGTCCGGTAAAGTC
>VBOJ01000113.1 GCA_005877775.1 Nitrospirota bacterium
GTGAGGTGCCGGTGGTCCCCTTGAATGACAACTGGGCCGACTGGAGCGAGGAGAACGGTGGACAACAACGCAGTGACCGGATACCGCTGATGCGGCTGGTGCACTACGAAAGCAGTGTGCCACTGACGCAGGAGGAGCACGAGGAGATCGTGGAGCACCCAGCAGGAGCCGGACTCACGGTGAACATCAGCAACAGCGGCCTCTGCTTGTTGCTGGACTGGGCGCCCACGGTGCGGGCGTTGCTGCGTCTGCACGTGCCCATGGTGGTGCCTACGGTCAAGGCCCCAACACTCGCCGAGGTGTGCTGGGTGCGGCCTCTGCCCTTTCGCTTGAGCGGGGTCAATATTGTCGGGCTGCGATATATCCTCTGAGGGTTTGGAACCCATTGTGAGGTGTCTCTTGCGTCATTGCGTCTGTTGCGTCCGGCGTCTGTCGCGTCTATCGCGAGAGAGGATCCTAACGCGACGACCGAACGACCCAATAAATGCGATGACTCGACCGACGCAATGGATGCGGGAGACGCGCCACGCGATGACGGCTTCATCAATGACGATTTCCGGAGGACGCGACAAGCGTGCGGGGACCGCGACCCCCCTCAAACGAGGGGGGCCTCGTTTGAGGGGGTTGTGCTTCGTGTGGGCTCAGCGTAGAGAGTGGGCGCAGCGTCGGCGTGTCTACATCAGTCATGTGGAATTCAATCAGGTGGAATGTGTCGTGCCGATGCGTCCTGAAGAGAGCAATAGAAAGGCCGTCGAGTCTCTCACTTGGAACGACTCGACAGGTTCACGGGCCAGACCGCACATGAGTCCTCTGGAGGACAAGTGGGCTGAGTGGAGCGAGGTCACTGGCGAGCGGCAGCGCGCTGATCGCTACCCGCTGATGCGTCTCGTGCGGTACGAATCCAGCGCGCCGCTCGTGCCGGAGGCCAGGCAACTTGGCGAGGAAGGGGCAGGCATTGCCCTCAACGTCGGCAATGGTGGCCTGTGCCTCTTACTGGACTGGGCGCCCGAGGTGCGCGAGGTGTTGCGGCTGCACGTCCCCATGCCGGTGTCCTGGGCCAAGACGCCGACGCTGGCCGAGGTGCGCTGGGTTCGTTCCCTTCCATTCCGCGACGAGACTATCTACGCCGTCGGGTTACAGTTTGTGCTGTGAGGGTCGTAGTACTCAACACGTCCATTGCGTGCCGCGTCTGTTGCGTCCGTTGCGTCAATTGAGTCGTTAGCGTCATCGCGTCGTGTGTTTTTCGCGACAGACGCAACCAACCCTTCGACAACGCTCAGGGTGGTGAGCCTGTCGAACCACGCACCACGCAAGAGACACCTCACGGCTAACGGAGGGACTGGCGCACATGATTCACCACTCAACGGGCCCAATGACCATAGTCGGGCTGATTGCGCTGGTGCTGGGTTTAGTGGCGCTGACGGTTGCCCAGTCTGCTTCGGCGCTGACGTACGAGTGTCTTGATCCGACCGGCCGGAGCATCTTTACCGACAGCCCACCAGAGGCGGACCATTGCGTGGTCGTCCAGAAAGACAGCCCTCTGTCCCCTGCCCAGCCTTTGCTGTTTCCAGTCGATAGTAGCGAGCAGGCTGAGACCGTGGTGCCAGATGCGCCCGTTGCGGCGCAACGGCCCGGGCAGATCACGGTGCCGGTCTTCCGCGTGGGTCGGTCGCTAGTTGTGCAGGCGCGGCTGAATGGATCGCGTGACGCCAAGTTGATCGTGGATACCGGCGCGGACATCACGATCCTGTCGAATCAGGTCGCGCGGGATGCGGGCATCCTGCCCAGTTCGTATATCAGCACCGTGACCTTGAACACTGCGGGGGGGCCAGTGCGCGCGGATGTGGCCCGTCTGGACGCCATTGCGGTCGGGGCGGCGGAGGTGTCACACGTGCCTGTCGCGCTGCACGATCTTCCCGATGCGCCGGTCGGCGTGGACGGCCTCCTGGGGCTCACGTTTCTGGATAAGTTTTTGGTGACGCTGGACGCGCAGAAGGGCGAACTCCATCTGCGCCGGCGCGAGTAATGGTCAGGTCTGGCCCGATTGTGATGGTCAATCAGATATTCAGAAACAATTATTTCCCGATTCGGGCGCAGAAGAGGTCGAGCGTTTTGCGAAAGAAGAAAATGGCGGTGTCCTGGGGCGACGCGAAGATGGCGGATTCTGCAGCGGTCCGGACTGTGGTGATGGTGATGGCGAATCGCTTGGCCACGTATTCGGCATCTTCCAGATCGAGGTCCGTACCACGTCGAAGCTTGGCAATGATGAAGTCAGTCGGGTCGAGGAGGCGAAGACGAACCCCTCTCTGGTCGGCCCAAACCGATGCTCGGGTGCGATACCCTGGCGGCATGGCCACAATTGACCATCCGGAAATGTTTTCGCCCAGATCGGCGGGAATCTGATGTTCGATGAGAAATCGGACCAGCGGATCGAGGTCCCCTATCAATTCACCGTCCACATCCAGGGTGGTGCGATCCAACGCGCCATAAGCTTGCAGCGCAAGCCCTCCGATCAGCAGGATATCGACGGCCTTACCCGTCTGTCTCACGTAGTCGGCCAGCAAGGCTGTGAAGCGGTCAAGAGTGAGCGGCGGCAAATCTGATGGCCTCGATGAAGGTCCGATAGTCACGTTGGTCAACTGGGCCAGGTGTTTGTGGAAGCGGTCGGCGGGAAAGCAGGGAATCGATCAAGCTCCTGTACGTGGTGTACCACCGACAGGCTTTGTTGTACGCATCCTGCACGACGGCATGATCCGACCACGCTGTGAGGTCCACGCGATCATTCACGAGAAGTTCGAGCCAAAGTAGCTGAGTGGCGCGCGAATCACGGAGCGCGTCAGAGATTGACTCAATGCCGGTGTAGGACGGCAAGAGGATCAGGTGGATAGAATCAGAGGTTATTGAGTGATGAGACATTGCAGAAGGTCTCAAGCATCATCGCATCATACCACAATGATAGGTCCATTCCTAAGTACCTTATTCCTGGCCGGTCTGCTCGCTGGGTGTATGACCCCCGATGTGCGGCGAGGTGATGAGATGGCGGCCTTGGGAGACTGGGACGGCGCAGTGGCCGCGTATCGCGAAGCCGTGAGGAAGGATCCTCATGATCCGGCTCTGCAGCAACGGTTGGACTACGCGAAGGCAAGCGCGGCCGAGCAGCATTACACCGAAGGACGGCGACACCTGCAGAACAACCGCATTCCGGAAGCCCTGCAGGAGTTCAAGCTGGCGCTCGGACTGAATCCGGCTCAGCGGGAACACCACGCCGCGATGGGCGACGTCATGCGGCTGAAAGAGGCCCGGGAGCAGTTGCAAGCGGCTGACAAGCTCCGCAACTTGGGCCGGTTCGATGAAGCGCTGGAGGCCTACGAGCGGGCCGTCGAACTCGATCCCAGTTTGACGCAAGCGCTGGACGGCATCACGGCCACGACCGTGCGCCAGCGGGCGGCGAAAACTTTCGGCGGGTCCAGCCAGCCGATCACGTTGCGGTTCCAAAGCGCGAAGTTGAAGGAGGTGTTCGAGATCCTGGCCCGAACCGCTGCCTTCAATGTGGTGTTCGACAAAGAGGTGAAAGATGATCCGATCACGATCTTCATTAAAGACCTGCCGTTTGATGAGGCGCTGAACCTGATTCTGAACACCAATGCGCTCATGGCCCGCCGCATCGGGCCCGACACGCTCCTCATCATCCCGAATACCAAACCCAAGCAGGAGCAGTATCAGGACCTCATGATCCGGACGTTCTACCTCTCCAATGCCAAAGCCAAGGAGGTGGTGAACCTGATTCGGACGATGCTGGAGAGTAAGCGAGTCTATGTGGACGAGCACCTCAACGCCCTGGTGATCCGAGACCAGCCGGTCAAGCTGCACTTGGCGGAACGGATGATCATGGCCCTGGATCATCGCGAGTCGGAAGTCCAACTCGATGTGGAGGTGCTGGAAGTGGATCGGACCAAAAGCTTGAAGTACGGCGTGAACTTCGCCAAACAAGCAGGGGTCGGCGTGGTGCCGCCCGGTTTTACGGGATCGCTTTCGGCGAATGCGAGCACATTTACTTTCGATCAACTGACCAGCCTCGGGCCATCCAGCTATCTCTTTACGCTGCCGACGAGCGTGTTACTGGATTTCTTCAAGCAGGAATCCAATGCGAAGACACTGGCTGCGCCCAAGCTCCGGGTCGTCAACAACAAGTCCGCTTCGATCAATATCGGCGACAAACAGCCCATCCTGCTCTCGACCACGAATGTCTTGCCGGGTCAAGGTCAAACCGGCGCGCTGCCGGTCACCTCGACCGTGACCTCAATTGAGTTCAAGGATGTTGGTATCAAGCTGACCGTGGAGCCCACCGTGAACCTGATTGATGAACTCACGCTCAAGCTCAAGATCGAAATCACCCGGTTGGGGGATCAGGTGACGCTGCAGGCCAGCCCCGAAATCAAGCAGTTCAGATTCGGCACCCGTACAGCGGAAACGGTCCTGAACATGAAGGATGATGAGACCGTGGTCCTTGCAGGCTTGATCCAGGATGAAGAGCGGAAGACCAGGGCCACCGTCCCGCTGCTCGGCGATATTCCGGTGCTAGGAGAACTCTTCAGCTCGACCACCCAAGATACCATCACGACCGAGGTGGTCCTGACGATCACGCCGCACATTGTCCGCAATATCGCCACTCCCAATTTCGAGACGCAGGCCTTTTGGTCCGGGACCGAATCCACCTATGCCACGACGCCGCTCTTCTCGCCGGAGTTGCTGCAGGTCTCACACAAGTCGAGTGACGCGTCCACGGAGATTCCCCAAGTCCCTGCGCCACAGGTGATGCCGGCGCAGCCGTCCGGTCTGTCCACGCCGCCTGTGCCGGCCGGGGCGCCGACTGTCCCACAACCGGTACCGCCGGCGGTACCGCCATCGGCACCTCCGCCTGTTTCGCAACTAGGGCCAGCCGGTCTGTCCGGTGCGCAGGCCTCGCCGCAGCTGGCCTCGCCAACCCCATCGCAAGCGCAGCCGGAGATGCTCGCCCGCGGCGCCGGGATACTGGCGATTCGACCGCCCCAGCTCGCGACGGCGGTCGGTCAGGAGATCGCCGTGGACCTGACGGCGGGACAGCTCGACAGCCTCACAGAGTCCATTGTGAGTGTGCTCTACAATCCGCAGGTCCTGGAGTTTCGACGGGTCATGGATGGAGAGATGCTGAAGCGGGACAACGTGCCGGCTTCAGCCTCAGTGTCGGCCAACCCCGCAGTGGGGCAGGTGGCGGTCCATCTGCGGCGACAAGGAGCGTCGGTCTCCGGCAGCGGGGTACTGGCCAGACTCTTTTTCCAGGCGAAGACTGCAGGCACCTCGCCCCTGACGATTCAACAAGCGACAGTCATTGGCGCTGGCGGCAAACACATCCCGGTCACGGTCGAGCGGGCGGTGGTGGTAGTGCAGTGAGAGGGCGCACGATGGGAGGCACGGCGAGGCATCAGCGCGGGACCACCATCATCGAACTCATGATGGTCCTCACGATCATCGGCATTCTCGCCACTCTCGCGACGCCGTCGTATTACCAGTCTGCCATCAAAGCCAAGGAGACCGCACTCAAGCATAACCTGTTCACGATGCGGGATTTGCTTGATCAGTATCGCACTGATCGGGGGAAATATCCGTCAAATTTGGCGGAGTTGACTGCGGCCGGCTATCTCAGGGGGATTCCGGTGGACCCCTTCACCAAGTCGGACGGCACATGGCAAGAAATCCTGGATCAGGCTGAGAGCGGTGTCTTCGATGTCCATAGCGGCAGCGACTTGGTGTCGCCGCTGAATGGCACGCCGTACAACCAGTGGTAGTTGGGAGAGCGGACATTGGCGGAGCTGATGGCTGATGGCGAATGGCTGAGCGAACCGTGAGGGGTCAGGTGTGAGGCGAAGCCTCGGGATCGTGAGGCGTCCGCGCGTCTCTTGCGTCGTGGCGAGAGAATTTTCTTTCGCAATGGACGCAAGAGACGCGGCACACGATGACGGTTTCACGAATGACGAAAGTCGATTGACGAATGACGAGAGGGGCTGGATTGCGAACAACACATTTCGCGTGAAGAGTTCCTATGCCGGATTCTTTACTCCGTTTCACGCCCTGCATGCTCACGAGTTGAGCAGGAGGCCACCATGCAGAGCCTGAGCCAAGCCTTCCTCCGACCCAGCGGTATGTTGCTGGCCTGCCTGCTTCTACTGCCCGCCGCTGCCATGATCACGGCGGAGTCTCAGAAGTCCGACCGCTCGTCGGCCGTAACGCTCCAGATGCAGGCGCCGTATGGGAAGCTGCCGCTCTACTTCGTCGAGAACCAGGGGCAGGTTGACGCCCGCGTCGCGTACTTTCTCCAGGGCCGCGACACGACCGTCTACTTCACGTCGCAGGACGTCACCATCGCTCTGACCGGCCCAGCGGCCGCTGCTGAGGCGAGCGGGTCTCGGGCCTTCGCGCGGCCTGTGGGCCTCCGCCCTGTCGCAGAGCCAAACGGCGCACGGGAGCGCTGGGCCGTCAAGCTCGACTTCCTCGGCGCCAACTCCGGCATCAGGCCCATCGCGCAGAACCCGACGCCGGCCGTCATCAGTTACTTCAAGGGACCCCGCGAGCAATGGAAGGTCGGGCTCCGGACTTACGGGAGCCTAGTCTATCGCGAGCTCTGGCCCGGCATCGACCTGGTCTTTACCGGCACGGCCACCCGCCTGAAGTACAGCTTCCTGCTCCAGCCGGGAGCCGACCCCGCCCGGATCAAGCTCGCCTACCGAGGCGCCACGGTGACATTGACTGGGACGGGAGAGCTCGAGGTGTCCACTCCGGTGGGTAGCTTTCGGGATGAGAGGCCCTTGGCCTATCAGGAGCTGGAGGGGCAGCGCGTGGAGGTGGCGGCGGCCTATGTGCTGAGTTCCGAGGCCCCGACCGGCGCGCAGGGCTACAGTTTCCGCCTGGGCCCTTACGATAGGGACCAGCCCCTTGTCCTCGATCCTGCGATGCTCGTCTATGCCGGCTATCTCGGCGGGACCGGCACCGATATAGGCCACGGCATCTCGGTGGACAGCGCCGGCAATGCCTACGTCACCGGCGACACAACCTCCTCGGAGGCCAGCTTCCCCGTGACGGGGGGCCCGGACCTGACCTTCAATGGGGTCACTGACGCCTTCGTGGCCAAGGTGAACGAGGCTGGCACCGCGCTCGTCTATGCGGGCTACATCGGCGGGACCGGCATCGACGTTGGCAACAGAATCGCCGTAGACAGCGCCGGCCACGCCTACGTCACCGGGGGTACCTCCTCCTCCGAGGCCAGCTTCCCCGTGACGGGGGGCCCGGACCTGACCTTCAATGGGGTCATTGACGCCTTCGTGGCCAAGGTGAACGAGGCTGGCACCGCGCTCGACTACGCCGGCTACATCGGAGGGACCGGCATCGACGTTGGCAACGGCATCGCCGTAGACAGCGCCGGCCACGCCTACGTCACCGGGGGTACCTCCTCCTCCGAGGCCAGCTTCCCCGTAGCGGTGGGCCCGGACCTCACGTTTAACGGTATTCAGGATGCCTTCGTGACCAAGGTGAACGCGGGTGGCACGGCCCTCGACTATGCTGGCTATCTCGGCGGGACCGGCCTCGACGGGGGCTTCGGCATCGACGTGGACAGCACCGGCCACGCCTACGTCAGTGGGAGCACCCAATCCTCCGAGGCCAGCTTCCCGGTGATGGTAGGCCCGGACCTCACCTTTAACGGTATTCAGGATGCCTTCGTGGCCAAGGTGAAGGCCGACGGCACGGGCCTCGTCTATGCCGGCTATCTCGGCGGGACCGATATCGACCAGAGCCTCGGCATCGCCGTGGACAGCACCGGGAACGCCTACGTCACCGGCCGCACAACCTCCTCGGAGGCCAGCTTCCCCGTGGCGGTGGGCCCGGACCTCACCTTTAACGGTATTCAGGATGCCTTCGTGACCAAGGTGAACGCGGGTGGCACGGCCCTCGTCTACGCCGGCTATCTCGGCGGGACCGGCGTCGAATCAGGCCTCGGCATCGCCGTGGACAGCGCCGGCCACGCCTACGTCACCGGGTTCACCCAATCCTCGGAGGCCAGCTTTCCCGCGACCGGTGGCCCGGACCTGACTTACAACGGTGGGGACTTCGACGCCTTCGTGGCCAAGGTAAAAGCAGACGGTTCAGGGCTCGACTATGCTGGCTACATCGGCGGGACCGGCACCGACGTTGGCTCGGGCATCGCCGTGGACAGTGCCGGGAACGCCTACGTCACTGGTTACACCGAATCCTCGGAGGCCACCTTCCCGGTGACCGGGGGCCCGGACCTGACCTTTAACGGTCTTCCGGATGCCTTCGTCGCCAAGATCAGCGAGGTCGGGGTGCCGACGATGCTGACGCTCGAGCCCACGACTAGTACCAATCCGGTCAAGACAGAGCATTGCGTGACCGCGACGGTGAAAGATGCCTCTGGGAATCCCACGCCGAATGTGACCGTGATCTTTACGGTGACAGGTGCCGTGAACACCAGCGGCTCCGCCACCACGGATGGCAATGGAGAAGCCAGTTTCTGCTACGCGGGACCGGACAAGCGCGGGACAGATGCTATCACCGCCTACGCGGATACAGATCACGACAGCGTGCAAGAGGCGGATGAGCCATCCAGTACGGCCTCGAAGACCTGGATCAAGAAGAAGAACAAAAAGGACAAGAAGAAGGACAAGAAGGACAAAGACAAAGACGACGACGATTGAGAAAGACAAAGATTCAGCAACCGGGGGCTGGCTGCCCTGGCAGTTGTACCTCGATGCACTTTGAGAGTAGACCGACCGTGGTTAATGTCGCAGCAAGGAAGGCCAACTTCGGCTTCATCGTCGCGATAAATGTCGCGTCCATTAAGCAGTGGTAGCCACATGTCCCAGCGGCAGAGGTGCATCGCACAGATCGGCTGTCTCGTAGCGCTGACTGTTCTCTCTGCCACCTGCTCGGGCTATCAACCGATCTTGCCAGAGCAGGAATCCCGAGAAGCCCAGCGGCGCACGGATTACGTGGTGCGTGAACTGCGAGAGGAGGCGACGGCGCTCCGGGCGGAGATGGCCGCCACGCGTATTGCCGCGGCGAAGAAGGAGGCGGAATTCCAAGAGCTGCGGCGCCAAGTGCCGTTGCTGATTCAGGAGAGCGCGGAGGCGCACAAAGCGGAGGCGCAACTACGCCAGGCCAAGGCGGAGCAACAACAGGCTTTTGATGCCAAGCAGACGGAGTTGACCGCGTTGCGCAGCGAACGGGATCAGCTCCGTGAAGCGAAACTGGAGCTGCAGACTCAAGCGGTCCAGTTGCCGCCCTTGCGGGACGCCCTGGCCCAGGCGAGGGCTGCGGAGACAACCGTGCAGGGCCGTGTGAAAGAACTGGAATTGTCGGTGGCCTCTCTGACCAGTGACCTCGACAAGCTGACCGGAGAGCTGGAGCAGCTGCGAAAAGGGCTGGCTGGGAACAGGGGTAAATCCGCTGTCAAGCCCGGGAAGCCTGCTTCGACTCATCGCTCCCCGCCGCCCGCGAAGAGTGAGGCGACCAGCAATCATGCGCCATCTCCCGCAGCGGAGCCGGCGAGTCGCCTGATCAGTGCGCCGGCGAGTCAGGACCGCCCCGGTCACCACATCGTCGCGCCAGGCGACACGTTAGGGACACTCGCGTGGCAATACGGCGTCACGGTGGAGGAGCTCAAAACTGCGAATGGGTTGCAGAGTGAAGTGATCCGTGTCGGTCAACGGTTAACCATCCCGGTGGATGGATTACCGTCACTCCATCTCTCTCCCTAACCCCGGTGGTTCTTGGCAACATGTCAGCAATTGTCAGCGCTGTAGTTATTGATTGAAGGGATCACCCATGGCCACACTCGTCAAGCAGGCCTCGCTGGCGGACATTTTGCTCAGACGACAACTGCTTCCGCCAGAGGAGATCGAACGTTTGCTCGAGCGAGCGAACGGATCAGACCGAATACTCCGCGCGATCCTTATAGAGGAGAAGTTACTTCCAGACCAGGCACTCGCTGAAGCCCTCGCTGACCTGTACGGCCTCCCCTACGACCCTCTGACCGACTTCCGGGTGGATACGGACTCGTTCGGCGCGATCCCGCAGGAATGGATGCGCCAGCACTGTTTTGTGCCGATCGAGGAGGGTGATGGCCTCCTGACGGTTGCTGTATCGGACCCCCAAGACCTCCGTGCCCTCGACCAGCTCGAATTCCTGCTTGGACGGGAGCTTCGGATTGTGGTGTCCACGCGTGACGCGATTCTGGAATCCCTGAAGCGCAGCGAAGGGAACAATCAGATGATCACGCGCATTCAGGCGGATTTCCGGCCGGTCCTGATTCACGAGAATGAGCAGGGGGATGAGGTCCTCTCGGTCGAGAAGATCACCAAAGATCTCAGCCCGGTCGTCAAGCTGGCGGACACCTTGATCCTGACCGCCCTCCAGAAACGCGCCAGCGATATCCACATTGAACCCACCGATGGGACGGTGGAGGTCCGCTACCGCGTGGATGGGATGCTCTACCTGGCGATGGAACCTCTGGACATCAAGTTCCACGGCCCGCTGGTCTCGCGGATCAAAGTCATGTCAGAACTGGACATTGCCGAACGCCGGACGCCCCAAGACGGGCGGTTTAAGTTGCGGCTCGAGAAGCGAAAAGTGGACTTTCGCGTGTCGGTGCTCCCCAGCGCGTTCGGCGAGTCGGTAGTGATCCGCATCCTGGCCAAGGAGGATGTGACCTCCGGCAGCGGCAGTCGGGACCTTCGCCTGGATCGCTTGGGCTTGAAGCCGGAGGATCTCCGGCGCTTTCGGCGGGCCATCACCGCGTCGTACGGGATGGTGTTGGTCACGGGGCCGACCGGCAGCGGGAAGACGACGACGCTCTATGCCGCGGTCAATGAGGTCAATAGCAAAGAAGACAAGTTCATTACGATTGAAGATCCGGTGGAGTATCAGCTCAAGGGTGTGATCCAGATCCCGGTGAATGAAAAGAAGGGGCTGACCTTCGCGCGCGGGCTCCGATCCATCCTACGCCACGACCCGGACAAGATCATGGTCGGCGAGATTCGGGATGCGGAGACGGCCCAGATCGCGATCGCGTCCGCGCTGACTGGGCACCTGGTTTTCACCACGGTGCACGCCAACAACGCATTTGATGTGATCGGCCGGTTCGTCAATATGGGGATCGAACCCTACAACTTCGTCTCCTCGCTCAACTGCATTATGGCCCAGCGGTTGGTGCGCACCTTGTGCCAAGCCTGCAAAGTGCCTGCTGTAGTGGACCGTGCCCAGTGTGAGGAGTCCGACCTGGATTACGAACTGTGGAAAGGTCGTCCCCTGTACAAGCCGGTGGGCTGCGTCGAGTGCAATGGCCTCGGCTTCCGAGGGCGCAAGGCTATCACTGAGTTCCTGACTCTGACGGACCACATCAAGGAGCTGATTCTCGACCGCAGGCCGACGTCTGAACTCCGCAAAGCCGCCATCGCGGATGGGATGACGAGCTTGCGGGAAGCCGGCCTGGAGAAAGTCCTCCGAGGCGAAACCACGCTGCGGGAGGTCAATCGCGTGAGCTTCACCGGGTGAAGGAGCGCCATGCCCCTATTCCCAGTGCATCGTCCGACGATCGGTCTCAGCATCAGCGCGCAGCGGCTCACCTTGGTTGAGCTGCATCGGGGCTGGAGGCCAGGCCGCAGGGACACCAGCCTGCGTCACGCGGATGAAAGGGACTTGCCAAGCGGCCTCGTCCGTCCCTCCGCAAGCGAACGGAACCTGTCGGATGTCCCCGCCCTGGCGCAAGAAGTCCGCGCCCTGCTGGGCACCAGGGGGGCCTTGCCGGTCGCGCTCAGCTTGCCGGATCTCTGTGCACAGGTTGCGCTCTTTGAATTTGAAATGCTCCCCAAGCAAGTTGCTGAACAAGCGAACCTGCTGCGCTGGCGTTTCGAACATGACCTGAAGGTGCCAATGACCGAGGCGCGACTTGTCCATCGCGTCTTTTACCTGCCCCACGGGACCTCGGCGTCAGACCGGAAGTCGAGTGCTCCGGCTCGGGTCCTGGCAGTCGCCATCCGGCGAGACATTCTGGCCCAGTATGTACAGCTCTGTGAGCAAGCCGGCCTATTGCCCGTCACTGTCGGCCTCGCGAGCCTCCAGCTTTTCGATTCCTGTCACTCCGTCATGAAGACGGCCGATGAACTGTTCTTTGCCCATCGGTCGGACGACAGTTTTTCCTTCATCGCGGTGCGTCACGGCTGCCCGGTGTTTCTCCGGATCAAGCCGCTACGCCAGACCCAGACAGACCTGACCGGTGAGTTGCTCGGGACGCTCCAGTTCTATGATGATCAACAGCTCCCGTCCCATCGCACCTCGGATGCGAGGCTTCGTCCCTTGTTCTTTCTCGGTGGTCACGCGGTGGAACAGGCCCCTCCCTCTCGCGCGGACCACTCGTTCCCCGCTTGCCACCTGAGCCATCCCAAAGGCCACATGTCCTCGCGCATTGAGCTCATTCCGCT
>VBOJ01000260.1 GCA_005877775.1 Nitrospirota bacterium
AACACCGAGATCGCAAGACCACACGTCATTCCGGAGGCGGTGCGGAAGGCCTTCAAGGTCGCCCAGACCGAAAAGCCCGGGGCCACCCATCTGGAGCTGCCCGAAGATGTAGCGGCCGAGCAGGTCAGCGAGCGGGACACTGAAGGCCCCCTTCTCGTCCAGGCGCCGTTCACCCCGGAGCCGCTCCCGGCTCAAGTGAAGCGCGCGGTACTGAGCATCGCTGCGGCCAAAAGGCCGGTGATTCTGGCCGGGAACGGCGTGATCCGCGGACGGGCGCATGAGGCCGTCCGACGGTTTGCCCGGACCTTGAACATCCCCGTCGCACACACGTTCATGGGCAAAGGCATCATGTCGGACCACGATCCCCTGTCACTGTATGCGCTTGGTCTCCAAGTGCGGGACTATCCGGCGACCGTGTTCGAGCAGGCCGACGTGGTGATTGCTGTGGGCTATGACTTCGTGGAATACGCGCCCTGCTTCTGGAACCCGAATCGGAACAAGCACGTGGTGCATGTGGACATGTCGCCGGCTGAGGTGGATGCCCACTATGCCGTCGACGTCGGCGTGCTCGGCGATCTTACGCTGTCTCTGGATCAGATCGGAGTGGGACTCGCGCCGTTCGACCAGCGATGGGCCAAGCGGAGCCGCGAGACGGTCGTGACCGGGTTGGAGGCCGAGCTTGCCGGCCGGCCCACCTGGCCGATGCGCCCGCAGCATGTGATCCGCGATTTGCGAGCGGCGCTCTCGGCCGATGATATCGTGATCTGCGACGTGGGGGCCCACAAGTTGTGGATGGCCAGAATGTTTCCATGCCTCACCCCGAATACCTGCATTATCTCGAATGGCTTTGCTTCGATGGGGATCGGGCTGCCTGGCGCGGTCGCCGCCAAGTTGCTGTATCCGGAGCGCCGAGTGGTGGCGGTCACCGGAGACGGAGGCTTTATGATGAACTCCCAGGAGCTCGAAACGGCCGTCCGTCTCCATCTGCCGATCGTGATCCTGGTCTGGCGGGATGATGGGTACGGCGTGATTCGTTGGAAACAGGAGCTTCGGTTCGGGCGAACTTCCTCTGCCGATTTCGGGAATCCAGACTTTGTGGCCTTCGCCCAGAGTTTCGGAGCGAGGGGATTGCGAGTGAAAGGTCCATCAGAACTCGAGCCGGCGCTGAGAGAGGCCTTGGCCGGCAATGGCCCGGTCGTGATCGACTGTCCCATCGACTATTCCGAGAATACTCGCTTGAGCGAGAGGCTGAAGGCGCTCCCGTGAGCCATGGCTGCTTGAAATAAAAAGGGGAGGCCGTCCCGAAGACGACCTCCCCTTTCTCTTTCAACGCGCCTGGCTTCTCTTACTTAATGACCCGATCCGATCCGATCTTGGTTGCGGATGTCACTGGTGGCTGGATCTTGATCTGAGGCCCCTGCACCTTTGGAAGCTGGCCTGCGCCTTGCGCCTCGACAACCCGAGCATTGTCCGGATTCTTCAGGTGCTGCTCGGAGTGCTTCTCCAAACCAGCCGCCTTCGTCAGGGCTTTGTCACCACCTGCGCTGGCCTGGCCTGGGTCATTGGCCGTTGGTTGTCCCGTCACGGGGCTTCCATCATTCTTCATCGGGTAGCCTTCATGCTTCGGGAGCATTGCCGGATTCGCAAACACGAGAGACAGGGAGAACATCACGCCTAAAACCACCCCAACAATACCGATCACAGCTTTCATGACGCTCACTCCTTTTTAAGAAGGTGGGTAAATCAGGTCAATTCCGTCGCCAATGAAATGAATAACCCCACAGTGGGAGGCATCTTAGCCAGCTTCGCGTAATCCTGTCAAGTAGCGGCTGCCTGCCTAGGTGCTCAAGCGGAACCCCGATATTGTCGCACCTTCTCGATCACCGAGGGCGAGGCGGTGGACGTCTTCTTCCTCGGTAGCGGTAGGTCCCGCCTCGGAACCAAGCCGGCAAGCGGATAATCACGGCTGTGCCTTGCCCGGGTCCGCTGGCGATGGAAATCTGCCCATGGTGTTCTTCCACGATCTTTTTGACCGTCGCGAGCCCCAAGCCGGTCCCGCTTCGTTTGGTGGTGAAATAGGGTTCAAAGACCTTGCCCACATGTTCGGTCGGAATAGGGACGCCGTCATTTCTGATCAGAATCTGGACATCGGGATGCCGACCAGACCGGTGCTGGGTGACCTCGATGTGGAGATGCCCGCCAGGCGTCATGGCCTCGAGTGCATTCTTGAAGATGCTGAGAAAGACCTGCTGCATCTTGGCCTCATCGCACCGGACCTGGTTCAAATTGGCGGTGTAATCCTTCGTGACCCGGGTGCGGTTCATTTCGAGCTCAGTGGCGACGACCGTCAGCGCCGCTTCGATGATGTCGGGCACCCGGCACACGCGCCGGTTCAATTCCAGAGGCTTGGCAAAGTCTAAGATCTCGTTGAGGATGGCTTCGACCCTGATCAAGTCGCGCATGGCGTTCTCGACGCGGGTCTGGGGGTCAAAATCGAGGATGCCCTCTCCGGTGATCTCTTCCAACTGTGCCCGAATGGAAGCCAGGGGCTCACGGACTTCGGTCGCCAGAAACGCGCTGAATTCGCCGATGGCGGCTTGCCGCTCCTGTTTTCTGATCAGGGGTTCGGAGGGGACCGGCGATGCCGGTGCTGCCGGCGCTTCATCTGGCGATCCGGCAGGGAGCCTGGCCACTTGGCTCGAAACCGGTTGTTGAAGCAGCTCGCCTAACTTCGTAATCAGCGGTTCCAGGCTCCTGGCATCAGGGAGGGTATACTGCATTGGCGTTTTGGAGGCGAACGTGATTGTCCCTCCGACTTGCCCTCGCACAAAAAACGGCACCACCATGGCCGACCGGAACCGGTCTTTGTACAGATGTTTGTGGTCCAGGAATCGTCCCTGAGTCGAAGCGAGGTCATGATCCACGCGAGGCTTTCGATGGCGA